>DATKFJ010000473.1:0-17750 GCA_035511435.1 Acetobacteraceae bacterium
CAGTGCCTCCCAGGTCGATTCGTACATGTCGCCATCGAGTCGCAGTAACGCGATCTTTTCGATTGGCGCATTCGGCAGGGTGTCCTTGAACCAGCCTTCCAGGAACTGAACCTGTCCATCGAGCAGTCCGAACCGCTGAAATGCCGCACGCACATCGCCGGCCGATATCGCCAATGCGGCCTGGATGTGGTGGGTGTCATTGGCGTCCGCCGGGTATAGATCCGGGTTGGGCATGGGCAATCCTTGAAACGAGTCGGCAATCCAGACGGTGCGGTCCTGGATGCCGTGGACGGCCAGAATCGCTCGCATGTAGATACATGCGCCACCACGCCAGACGCCGGTTTCGATCACGTCGCCCGGTATTTCGGCGCGCAGCGCGGTCTCCAGCACGACACGCAGGTTCCGCATGCGCGCCGTGCCGATCATGGTGAGGGCATGCTGCGGCCAATCACGGCCGAGCAAGCGCGTATCAGCCGAGAAGCCCGGATCGGTCCATGGGCTGATGGAGGGATCCTGCAGGGCGGAACCGGTCAGCACCGCCTCCAGCAGGTCCAGATATCGCGACCCGTCGTCGGATGCATCGTTCCGGCTGCTATGATCAAATCGCAGCGTGAGGCGGCGAAGCTGATCCTCGACCAGCGACAATTTGCCCAGACTCGCGGACGCCACTGCATCGAACCGTTGATTGAGCGTGGCGTGCGCCGTGGAGAGCTCGACATATGCCCGATTGGTTGCCTCAAACTGCTGGGTATGGGCCGCGGAGAGTTCCGCGTACGCTTGACTTGCGGCTGCAAGCTGCTGGCGGAGTGCGGCTTCGGTGTGGCCCAATTGACGCAGCGCGGTTGCATGCCCACGGCGCGTAAGTTCGAGTTCACGCTGCGCAAGCTCGAGTTCACGCTGCGCAAGCTGGTACTTGGTGGTCAATTCCGATTCACGCTGCGTAAGCTCCAGTTCACGCCGCGCAAGCTGGTACTTGGTGGTCAATTCCGAGTTGGCCGAGCGGTAGCTGTCAAGCTGCTGGCGGAGCGACGGCCCTTGGGGCGGGCGGTCGAGCGCATTGGCCAAGCGCCGTAACGGCGTGCGTCTAACGGCACTCAGCAGAGAATGCGTCACCCGCTGCCTCGGCGTGCGCACCGGCCGTGGGGGCGGTATACGGGCGGCGGGCGCCTTAGGATCGAACGGCACCGGCGCGGGCCGCGCCTCGGCCAATTCCAGGTCGGATACACCGAGAAATTCAAGGATGCGCGCATGCATGCTTTCCGACGTGAAGTCCGCCGCGAACGCCTGCTGCGCCTTGGTGGCCAGAGCAGCGTAGAGGTCCGGGTTGGCCGCCAACTGAAACAAGGCGTTGAACAGGTTGGAAGCGCCTGAGCCAAGTGTGACCAAGCCTGCCTGACGTTCGTCCAGATAGCGCGCTGGCGACGATGTTGCGGGTCCGTGCAACAGCACGGGGCGGCCTGCTGCCAGATAAGACACAAGCTTCGACGGGAAACTTAATCGAGCGACCTCTGCCATGTGGGGTGCGAACGGGTAGGGGCAGTATAAGACGTCGGCTTGTTCGGACAGGATGTGGATGGCCTCGCGCTGAGGATGCCATCCGAGAAATTCGCAGCGTTCTTCCGGGATTCCGGATTCCGGTATGTAGTGCCCCAGTACCAGCAGCCGGACCTGTCGTCCCGCGATCTGCCATTCAACGCCGTTGAGGCAACGCACAAGCGTCTGCCATTCCACGTCGGCGTAGAACTGTCCGGCCATGCCGATAACCAACTCCGTGTCATCGTGCAGGCGCGGGGCTGGCGAGTGCGCCCATGCCCGGTCGTAACAGGCGATCAGGGCGATGCTGCGTACTCCGTAGCGGCGCTCATAGTCCTTCGACATCGCCCAAGAAGCAGTGGCGCAGGCGCGGCTGCTCCGGACGGCCCGATCAAAATCCTTGAATGCCGCCTTGCGATGCCACCGATCCACATGGTTTGCGTCGAACCACCAATTCAACGGGTCCCAGATGTGGGTGTACAACGGCATCTTCAGTTGGTCTGCCAGGCGTACGGTCAAACGAACCATTGTTTGCCCTTGCAGCACCGCCCAGATCGTGTCGACGCCCTGACGGCGCGCAAAGCTTGCGGCCTGCTTCACCAGTTCCGGCGTCGCGACAACTTCCCTCCCCCACTCAACCCCAAACGACAGCACTTCCCGCGCGAGTGAAATGGCTGGGAAGCCCGTTTCGCGCGGCTTGGCTGCATATTCCAGCGGGAGCCAAGCCAAATCCGGATCCGGTTCGATATTCTGCAGATCTGGGTTGAGCACGCAGAAGCAAGCGACCGAGCCGCGCGGTAACTGCTTGCAGATTTCCGCAAGTACCATCCCGCCGGTATAATTCGTGCATGGCGGCAAATCGGTGAGAAGCAGGATTTTCATGCTGGAACGGCTACCGCCTCGCGGTTCGACTGACCTTTCGCGACAGCCTGATAAAGCGCGGTGAGCCGATCGGCGTACAGCTCCGCGGAGTAGTGCTGCTCCGCCAGCTCCCGTGCACGTTTGCCACGACGCAAACGGTCAGGCGCATCGTCCACCAGGTGCTGCACCGCATCGGCCAACCCCTGCACGTCGCGCATAGGCACGGCAATTCCTGCCTCTGGCGCAAATGTGACGTCCGGCAACGCCGTACCCTCGAATACAACCACCGGCTTGCCGCACGCCATCGCCTCTACCGCCATCATGCCGAACGCTTCGCCCATTGATGGCATCACGAAGAAATCCGTGGCTGCGTATGCGTCGATCAAGGCGTCCTCATCGTCCGTCCAGTCCAGTCCGATCACCTGGTGACGACCGATCAACCGATCGAAACCACCCGAGTCGTGCAACGACAGCACACACAGCGGCGTCTGGATCCGTTCCAGTGCTGCCGCTAATTCCGTGACCCCCTTATAGGGACTGATGAAGCCGCGCGCCGCTACGACGACCCGGTCGGGCAGTACGCCGAAGCGTGCCTTCGCGGCAGCCTGATCGCGCGGCTTGAAGCGCGACAGGTCCACACCGAACGGGATGTAGTGCAGCCGAGCCCCGACCGCCATCGGTGAGGCGCGCGCCATATCCAACATCCAGCGAGATGCCACGATAATGTCGATCGGTGAATGCCGGACGATCGTGCGCTTCAACGCAAATGCCCGGCGCGTGTTATCGAACTTCATTTCAAATGTGCGGGTCAGGTCCGGGCACTCGCCGCAGCCGATCCGCCACCGATCGCACTCCATGGGGTGCAAGCAGTGTCCGGTCATGATCCACGGGTCGTGCCAGGTCCAGATGCTGGGTTTCAGCCGTGCAAGCACGGGCAGTGCCGCGATGCTGAAGAAGCCATCGTGCACCACATGATAATGCACGACATCAGCGCGTCGAAACAGCCGGTTTGCCGGGAGGCCGAAGCTGTGCACCTGGAACATGGCGTGCAGACCCCAGCGGTACTCCCAACGGGACATGGTGTTGACGAAAGTGCGACTGCCCGGATAGTCGAAAATGCGATGCGTCGCCGGGTCATCCGACTTTGGATCGAACACGAGATGCGACGAATGCACGCCCCGTTGCTCCAACAGGTGCCTGATCGAAAAGCCATTGAAGCGGCCTCCCATCAAGTCGGCTCGACTGACCTGCGCTACTTCCAGGACCATCCAGTTTTCCTCATTTCCCCGACAGCGCCGAACCGACACGCCGTTTCGTAGGTCGAACCGTTTCACGCGGTAAGCGTAATCTCCGACATTGGTACGCCGATCATGACGCCCGTCTGCAAGGGCGAATGCACCTTGAACAGCACCGCATCATGCACCCAGTGATGCATGGAATGCTCCTCTATCGTGCCGGTCGCCACGGCGACGGTCATCGAGTAATCGCCGGTTCGCAGCAGCGGCAAATCGAATACGAACCGCGCCTGCAGCTTACCTCCCGCGGCGACGACGATGTCATGATCACGGTAGCTCAGGTGCGTATTGTCGCCGATCAGCCACTGGCCCAGCCTGTCCTTGATGTGAAACCCGATAATGGGGTGCTGCAACTCGGCCTCTGCCTGAACCTCGATGTCCACGGCTACCGGCTCGCCACCCAGGAGCACGCCGATATCGGACCCATCGGCACGCAGAAAGCGAACCGAGGTTATCTTCGCATCACCCGTGCCGTACGAGTCGGAGTCCGGTTCGAATTCGGCAAGGCTCAAGACCTGCGGGAGAGAGCCGAGATCTGTCCCGGGTGTCGAGAAGGTGCGAGGCTTGGCTGGAGCGGCCTTGCGGCCCTGCCGAGCCGCGCGGTCGGCTTCGACCTTCGCGGCGCCGCTGGATTCAAGGTGAAGCGAGGCCTGATAGGCTTCGCAGACGTCTTTGGCCGGCCCTTCCATTTGGACGATGCCATGATCGAGCCAGAGCGCGCGTTTGCACATGCTGATCACCGCGCCGATGTCGTGGCCGCAGAACAGCACGGTACCATGTTCGCGAAAGCGCCGTAGCCAGCGTACGCATTTCTGCGCGAAGGCCGCGTCACCGACCGCCAGCGCTTCGTCGATGATCAGCACGTCCGCATCGACGTGCGCGATGACTGCGAAGGCCAGCCGCATCGCCATGCCTGATGAGTAGGTCTTCACCGGTTGTTCCACGAACTCGCCGATGTCCGCGAAGGCCAGGATGTCCTGCAGCCGCGCCTCGGTCTCCGCGTGCGTCAGCCCCAGGACGCTGGCATTGAAGAATACGTTCTCGCGCCCGGTGTACTCCGGGTTGAAGCCGGAGCCGAGTTCCAGCAGGGCGGCGACGCGACCACGGGTTACCACCTGCCCCTCGGTTGGGGTCAACGTGCCGCACACCAGTTGCAGGAAGGTGGACTTGCCGCTGCCGTTGCGCCCGATCACGCCTACGGTTTCGCCGCGCTCGACATGCAGGGTCAGACCGCGCAGTGCCCAATACCGGGCGAAGTATTCGCGTTCGGGCAAATCGTGCCCGACAAGCCGCGTCAACGGCCGCAGAACGCGACGCAGCCGAGGTTCCAACGCCTGCCGCAGCCGGTCCTCCGGCTTGGCGTATATGAGATAGGCCTTGCCAAGCCCCACCGCCTCGATCGCGGTCAGTTCGCCGGCAGGCGCCGGCAATTCGCCAGCGGGCGACGGCAATTCGCCAGCGGGCGCCACAGTCGCCTCACATGACATCGGCAAAGCCGTTGCGCGTTCTCTGGAACCACCAGAAACACATCGCGAGCAGCAAAGTAGCAGCCGCCGTGTAAAGCACCGCCCCACGCCAGTCCGGCAGGGAGCCGAACAACAAGACGCCGCGGGTCTGTTCCACGATGAAGGTCAGCGGATTGAGCCACATCACACGCTGGAAGCTGGCGGGTACCGCTGTGATCGGATAGAAGATCGGCGTCAGGAACAGCGACACGGTGATCAGGAAGCCGACGATCTGCGACAGGTCGCGCACATAGACGCCGGTGGCACCCAGAAACAGCACCAGCCCGGTGATGAACAGCAGATAGGGAAACAGCACCACGGGCAGCAGCAGTACCGTGGGCTGAATGGCGTGCGTGAGCGCGAGATTGAGCATCAGCACGATCACCAATCCGAAGGACGCGTTGAGCAGTGCGGTGCATACCGCCACCACCGGCAGGATCTCCAACGGGAAGACCACCTTCTTGACGTAGCCGGCGTTGCTCAGCACAACGACCGGGGCGCGACCAAGTGCCTCGGCAAACATCGAATGGACGACGACGCCGGTAAGCAGGATCACCGTGAAGCTGTTCTGGCTGTCCGCCGGGGAACCGCCCCATCGCGCCTTGAACACAGTGCCGAACACAAACGTGTAGACCAGTGCTGTCAGCAATGGTGTCAATATCGCCCAGACCGCACCCAGCACGCTGCCGCGGAAGCGCTGGGTGAACTCGCGTTCCACCATGCGGTAGATCAGGTCGCGGTGAGCCAGCAGCGAACGGATATACCAAGTCAGCGAAGCAGGCTGTTCCGTCATGCAGCAACGGCACAAAGTCGGTTCGCCGGCGACGCGGCGGCGCGGATCATCGGTCTGGTGTGCGGGAAACGCGCCATGGGCAACTCGCTTTGACAGAACGGGACCTGGCGTCCCGATTCGCGGCCTTCGCTACCGCAACCGTGGGGTGGTGTGCAAGGCGGCCGGACCCAATGGCCCAGCGTTGCCACGCTGGACGGCTGGGCGGGCCGCCGCTAGAGACTGGGCGGCTGTTGCCGACGGGGCCGCCTCCTGGCCTCCGACTGGCGCTCGCCGGCGCCCGCATACCTGCCGTACGGCATCGAAGAGCTTAGCTGCTGAAAGACGTTGCTTGACATCACCCCTCGGTAGTCTGCCTGGGTCGCGACCGGTTCGTGTGCTCCACATCATTACCGCCCTGGGGCAGGGGGGCGCCGTGCGGCTGCTGGCGGATCTGATCGCGCATGGTTCAAGCGGCGTGGCTCACCAGGTAGTAAGTCTGACTAACGAAACGCCGTTTTTCGATCTGGGCGACACGCCGGTCACGACGCTTGGCTTGCAGCGTGGGCAGCTTTCGCCGCGCGCCTTGATGCGCGCCGCCGGGACACTGCGTGCGGCTTCCCCGGACATAGTCCATGCCTGGCTGTACCACGGCAATCTGCTATCGACGCTGCTGCCGCGACATGGTGTTCCGTTGCTCTGGTCGATTCACAACACCACGCTGCCCCGCGCGGGAAGTCGCGTCATGACTCGACTGATCAACCGGGTCTGCTCGCCACTGTCGCGCTGGGTTCCTTGGCGGATCGTCTACTGCACGGAGGCGGCGCGGAAGTTCCACGAGGAGGCGTTCGGCTACGACAGCGCGCGTGGCGTCGTGGTGGAGAACGGCGTGGATTTTTCCGCCTTCCGGTTCGACCCTGATCGGCGCAGCGCACTCCGAGCGGCATGGGGACTGGGCGCTGACAGCCTGGCGATCGGGTGCGTCGGTCGCTTCGATGCGCAGAAGGACCACGAAACCGTGCTCGCCGCCGTAAGCCTGCTGAAGGATCCGCGCGCGCGGTTGGTGCTGGCCGGAGCCGAGTGCACCGCCGACAACCCGCGCCTGACGGCGATGGTGCAGGCGACGGGAATGGCGGGCCAGACCTTGGCCCTGGGCCCCGTGCATGACATGCAAGCCGTGCTGTCGGCGCTCGATCTATTGGTGATCGGGTCGGCGTTCGGCGAAGCTCTGCCGATCGTTGCACTGGAGGCTGTCGCGAATGACCTGCCGCTGGTCGCCACGATGGTGGGCGACGTGGCGGGATTGGTACTGGACCCGGCGCATTTGGCGCCGCCGCGCGATCCGGTCGCGCTGGCTGGCGCAATCGCTGCCGCGTTGCCGCTTGCGGTTGACCGGGCATCGTCGTCGCGAATGGCGGCTCGCCGCGACAGAATAAGGCAGGCCCACGATGTCGCAATGACGGTCGATGGCTACCAGGAACTGTACTACGCGGGTGCCGCGGCCGGCCGCGCGAGAGGCCGTAATGGCTTGCCGCATCCTTGATCGTGTAGTGTAGCCTGGTCGCCTGCTGGCGCGAGCGGCTTGATCGGCGATCTCTGGAGGACAACAGTTGCATTCCGGGCGCATGCGTTTTCTGGTTCTTGGCGGCGGCGGCATGCTTGGGCATAAGCTGCTGCAACGCCTGCGGCATGAATTCGAAGTCGCCGGCAGCATCCGCGCATCACAGCCAGGCAGCGACCTCGCCAAGGCAGTGCCTGATGTCAGGCTGTTCGGCGGTGTCTCGGCTGACGCCCCGGAGTCGGTCGAGGACGTCCTGCACAGTTTCCGCCCACACGTCGTGGCGAACTGCATCGGCATCATCAAGCAGATCGCAGAAGCGAAGGACCCGGTTCCGTCCATCACCGTGAACGCCCTGTTCCCACACCAGCTTGCGCGCCTCTGCGGTCGCTACGATGCGCGGCTGATACATTTCAGTACCGATTGCGTGTTCTCCGGCACCAGGGGGTGCTATACGGAGAACGATCCGCCGGACGCACAGGACCTGTACGGTCGAAGCAAGCTGCTGGGCGAGGTTGTCGGACCTGGGTGCCTTACGATCCGCTCCTCGATCATCGGGCACGAGCTGCGGGCAGGCATGGGCCTGCTGGAATGGTTCATGGCACAGCGCGGCAATCGGGTGCGAGGCTTCGCCAACGCGCTGTACACCGGCTTGACGACGCCTGCGATGTCCGACCTGGTCGCTCGTGCCGCGATCGAGTGGCCCGACCTCGACGGCTTGTGGCAGGTGGCGAGCGAGCCGATCAGCAAGTATGACCTGCTGGGTATCGTCAACCGTGTTTACGGTCTCGGGATTACCATCGAGCGAGACGATGAGTTCCATTGCGACCGCCGGTTGGACGGTGGGCGCTTCAGGACCCGCACCGGTTGGTCCGCACCGTCCTGGGAAACCATGATTGCGGCGATGCAAGCGGATCACGCGCAGCCGCCGGGCGTATAGGGCGATCCCGGTTCGTTGTGAAACGCCAGTATGCTTGCAGGACTTGTATACAAGTCTACAATCCCATCCGCGAGGACAGGGCGTATGCGGAACGGCGCCGGCGCCGCGATACGCATCGATGAGTTCGAGCCCGCGCGCAACGTGGGCAACCGTCTCTACGCGCGGCTGCACGATGACATCCTCAGCGGCAGGCTGCGTCCCGGCCAGGCGCTGTCGGAAACCCGCCTCGCCGTGCAGCACGGCATCAGTCGAACGCCGGTGCGCGAGGTATTCCAGCGACTGGTGAAGGATGGCCTGCTGCGCGTGGTGCCGCAGATCGGCAGCTTCGTCGCGCCGATCAATCTGGCTGCGGTGGCCGACAGCCAGTTCATCCGCGAGGCATTGGAATGCCATGCGGTCGCCGACGCAGCCGAGTGTGCGACGGAGGCGGATGTTCGTACGCTGCGGCGGCAGATCGCGCAGCAGCAACGGCGCGTCGCGGTGGGCGATCAGAGCGGTTTCTTTGCGCTGGACGAGGTGATGCATCGGACGATTTTGTCGATCGGCGGGCATGCCACGGTGTGGGAACTGATCCACTCGGTGAAGGCGCAGCTGGATCGCGTGCGGCATCTCTCACTTGAGGACCGCGACTGGCTGACGATGATCCTGCATCAGCACGAGGACATCGTGACGCATATCGCCGCGCACGACTGCAGCGCGGCGGCGCACGCCATGCAGCTGCATCTGCGCACCGTGTTCGCGGCGATCGATCGCATCGCCGAGCGGCACGCGGAGTTCTTTGAACACCGGAGGGAGGTCACCTGATGGAACAGTCCTGGCTGATGGAACAGACCTGGCGTTGGTTCGGCCCCGATGATGCGGTGAAGCTGCACGAGATTCGCCAGACCGGCGCTAGCGGGATTGTCACCGCGCTGCATCACATTCCCTACGGCGTGGTGTGGAGCCAGCAGGAGATCGCCACGCGCAAGGCGATGATCGAGGCAGATGCATCACTCGGCTTGCGCTGGAGCGTAGTGGAGAGCCTGCCGGTCGCCGAACCGATCAAGCTGGCAGACGGCAACCTGTCGGCACTGTTCGACAATTACCGCGAATCGCTGCGCAACCTGGGCGCACTCGGCGTCACCACGGTCTGCTACAACTTCATGCCGGTGCTGGACTGGACGCGCACGCAGCTTGCCGTGCCGCTGCCCGGCGGCGGCACCGCGCTGCGCTTCAACGCGCATGAATATGCCGCATTCGATTGCTTCATGCTGGCGCGCAAGGGCGCTGAAGCGGAGCATGCGCCGGATGTGCTGGCGCGTGCGCGTGCGTGGTTCGATCACTCGTCTGAGAGCGACAAGGATCGGCTGCTGGCCAACATCATGGCGGGACTGCCGGGCGCCTATGACCGTTACGACGTGCCCGGGCTGCGGCGCATGCTGGACCGCTATGCCGACATCACGGCGGAGGACCTGCGTGAGAACCTGGCGCGCTTCCTGCGCGAGGTGGTGCCGGCCGCGGAGGCAGCCGGCGTGCGGCTGTGCATCCATCCCGACGATCCGCCGCGCCCGCTGTTCGGCCTGCCGCGCATCGTTTCGAACCAGAACGATATCGATTTCCTGCTGGGTGCGGTGGACCGCTTCGCCAATGGGCTGACGCTGTGCACCGGATCACTCGGTGCCGGTGCGGGCAACGACCTTCCGGCGATGGCGCGGCGGTTCGCATCGCGCACGCATTTCGTGCACCTGCGCAATGTCAGCAAGGAGCCGGATGGTTCATTCATGGAGGCCGATCATCTCGGCGGCGACGTCGATATCGTCGCGGTGATGTCGGCGATGCTGCACGAGCAGACGCGACGCCGCGACGCCGGCGACCCGCATTGGCAGCTGCCGTTCCGCCCGGATCACGGGCATGAACTGCTGGATGACAAACAGCGCAAGACGCATCCCGGCTACCCGCTGATCGGCCGCATGCGCGGGCTGGCGGAACTGCGCGGCGTGATGGTGGCGCTGGCTTCGGTAAAGAAGCCGGCGCTGTGACGCGGCTGTCGCGCACTGCATTGAATGGCCTGCCGGCGATGGTGCGGCAGCCGCTGTTCGATCCGGCTCGGCTTGGCACCGGCATCGTGCACCTGGGCATCGGTGCTTTCGCGCGCGCGCATCTTGCCGCGTATACCCAACCGCTGCTGGCCGATGATCCGTCGTGGGGCGTACTGGGCATCAGCCTGCGCAGCGGCGGCACGCGTGATGCGCTGGCACCGCAGGACTGGCTGTACTGCCGCGCCGAACGGGATGGCACCGGCGAGCAACTGGCGGTGATGGCGGCACTGACCGGTGTCGTGGTCGGTGCAGGTGCGGCGCTGGAGCATCTGGTTGATCCGGCCGTGCGCATCGTGACGCTGACCGTGACGGAAAAAGGCTACTGCCGCGATGCCGCGACCGGTGCACTGGATGAGGATGACGCGGCGATCCGGCGGGACCTCGCCATGCCGGATGCGCCGGGCAGCGTGCCTGGCCTGCTGGCGATCACACTGCAACGGCGACGCGATGCGGGTGTTGCGCCGTTCACCGTGCTGAGCTGCGACAACCTTCCGGCGAACGGCGCTGCGACGCGTCGCGTGGTGACGCGGTTTGCCGCGTTGGTTGACCCGTCGCTGGGGCATTTCGTGGCGGACCGTGTCGCGTTTCCCGACTGCATGGTGGACCGCATCGTGCCGGCGACCTCGGCTGACGACCGCATCCGGATCGACGCGGCGCTTGGAGTGCATGACGCGTGGCCGGTGGTGTGCGAGCCGTTCAGCCAGTGGGTGATCGAGGATCGCTTTCCGCAGGGTCGTCCCGCCTGGGAACTGACCGGCGCGGCGCTGGTGAGCGACGTGCGGCCGTACGAGGACATGAAGCTGCGGCTGCTCAACGGCAGCCATTCCTCGATCGCCTATCTTGGCCAGCTTGCCGGCTGGCAGACCGTGGCCGATGCGATCGCGGTGCCGGACCTGCGCGAGCACATCGGCGCACTGATGAGCGAGGTGGCGACGACGCTGGTGCTGCCTGGCTCGGTTGACCTGCACGGCTATCGCGACGCGTTGCTGACCCGGTTCGCCAATCCGGCGCTGCGGCATCGCACCGCACAGATCGCGATGGACGGTTCGCAGAAGCTGCCGCAGCGGTTGTTTGCGCCGGCGCTGGTGCGTCTTGCGGCGGGATCGCGTGCGCCGCGCATTGCGCTTGGGATTGCTGCGTGGCTGCGGTTCCTGCAAGGGCGCGCCGATGATGGAACAGCGCTCACGCTGGATGATCCGCAGGCGGAGCGTCTGCGCGCCGTGGCGTCCGCAGCGCAGGATCCGGCTGCGCTGTGCGATGCGGTGTTCGGCATGGCGGACATCGTGCCGCCGGCGCTGGCGCCGTTGCGGGACGAGGTTCTGGCGGGGTTGAACAGTCTTTCGACACATGGAGCCAGGCAGACCGTGGTGGCATGGAATGAACGTTACAAGTAAGCAACCGGAGGAAAAGCGACGATGTTTCATTTGCAACGACTGACCGGTGCCGGTGTGCTGCTGGCGGGATTGTTGGCGGCGTTGCCGGCGGTGGCCCAGGCGGTGCCGGCACCGGGGACCAGCCCGCGCATCGATGCGATCAAGAAGGCGGGTGTGTTGCGCGTTGCCGTGCTGGCGAATGCGCCGTGGCTGGTGGAGAACACCACGGGTTCCGGCGACCACTGGTCCGGGCCGGCCTGGGTGTTGTCCGAGGAGTACGCCAAGCAACTCGGCGTCAAGCTGCAACCGGTTCTGGTTTCACATGAAACCAAGATCCCGGTGCTGGCGGCGAACCAGGTGGACATCTCCATCACCGCGTTGGCCGAGACGCCGGACCGCGATCCGGTGGTGGATTTCGTGCTGTATTCCAACACGTCGGTCTGCATGTTCGGGCGAGCGGACAATCCGAAGTTCGCGGCGGCCAATACGGTGGATGATCTGAACCGGCCGGACATCACCATCGCGTATTTCATTGGGGGCGCCGAGGAGGGATGGGTGAAGCAGCGGTTCCCGAAGGCGAAGTTTTTGGGTGTGGCAAATTCCGGGGCGACCGCGCCGCTGGAGGATATCATGGCGAAGCGCGCCGACGCGGCGCCGATCAATCGTATTCCGTGGGTGCCGATGGCGCGCAAGGTGAAGGGGCTGGCGGTGCTGCCGAAGGCGAACAACTGCCAGGACAGCACGGAAAAGGCGCAGCCGGTCGGCATGGCGATCGACAAGAAGCAACCGGTGTTCCTGGCGTGGCTGCGCGCGGTGGAGACGACCGTGCATCCGAAGCTGGAAGCGGCGGAGCAGCAGGTGGTGGCTACGATGCAGTAGGGCGTGCTGGCGTGGCTGCGGGAGGGGTTCGATGTCGCCTCCCCTGCCGCTTCCCGCAGGGCGAGCGGGAGACGTTCATTGGCTGCGTTTGTGCCTGACGGTGTAGCGTCATGGATCTTGACTTCTCGCCGGTGATCGAAAGCTGGCGGTTCCTGCTTGGTGGTCTGGAACTGACGCTGGCGCTTGCTGCATTGACCGTGGTGTGCAGCCTGCTGGTCGGCGGCGCGGTTGGGCTGGGTCGTTGCTATGGGCCAGTGTGGCTGCGCGTGCCGCTGGTGTTCTACATCGACTCGATGCGATCGGTGCCGGTCCTCGTGGTGCTGGTGTGGAGCTATTTCGCGCTGCCTATCGTTACCGGCGTGACGCTGCCGCCGTTCTGGGCGGCACTGGTGGCACTGTCGCTGCAGATCTCTGCGTTCGTGGCGGAGATCGTGCGTGCCGGCGTCAACTCGGTGCGGCCAGGCCAGACACGCGCGGCGCTGGCGCTTGGCATGTCGCAGGCGCAGGCGATCCGCGAGGTGGTCCTGCCGCAGGCGATCGTGCGCATGCTGCCGGCGTTCGGCTCCATCATCTCCATCACCATCAAGGACACCGCGATCGCCGCGGTGATCGCGGTGCCGGAATACATGAACCGGTCGCAGACGCTCGCCGGCCAGAGCTTCCGGCCGATCGAGGTATTTCTGGTGGCGATGGTGGTCTACTTCATCATCCTGTTCCCCACGACGCGCATCGTAGACATGGTCTACGTGCGGCTGGCGCATCTGGGGCGGTCATGAACTTCGACTGGTCCGTGGTATGGACGCACGCGGGCGAGCTGCTGCAGGGCACCGAGATCACCGTGTTCCTGGCGGTCGTCACCATGATGATCGCAATACCGGGCGGGATCGTACTGGCGCTGCTGCGGCTGTCAGGTTCGCGCATCCTGTCCGGCGCTAGCGCGAGCTTCACCGAGCTGTTCCGCAACCTGCCGCTGATCCTGGTGATCTATGCGGCGTACTACATCATGCCGCTGACGCTGAATATCGCGTTGTCGCCGATTGCCACCGGGCTGGTGGCACTGTCGCTGAATGTCTCGGCTTATAACGGTGAGACGTTCCGCGCGGGCATTGCGTCGATCCGCAAGGGACAGGGCGATGCCGCTTTGGCGCTTGGCATGAGCCGGTGGCAGGCGATGCGCGAGGTGGTGCTGCCGCAGGCGGTGCGCCGCGTGCTGCCGGTGCTGGCGAGCACATGGGTATCGCTGTTCAAGGATACATCCCTGGTGTCGGTGATTGCGGTCGGCGAGCTGGCTTATACCGCGATGCGGATTCGCTCGCAGACGTTCCGGGTGCTGGAGATGCTGACGGCGATGGCGGCGATCTATTGGGCGCTGGGCTATCCGCAGGCCAAGCTGGTGGACTGGCTGAACCGCAAGTACGGGATCAACGAATGACCGGGATCAGCGAATGACCGGCGTCATGCTGGAATACGACAACGTGCAGAAGCGGTTTGGCGAATTCGTCGCGCTGGCCGGCGTGTCGATGGAGGTTCGCACGGGGCAGGTGGTGTGCCTGATCGGGCCGTCCGGTTCGGGCAAGTCCACGCTGCTGCGGTGTACCAACGGGCTGGAGATGCTGGATGGCGGCGAGATCCGGCTGGAGGGCCAGCCGCTGCCGCGCGACCCGCGTGGCATGCGCGCGGTGCGCCAGCGCATGGGCATGGTGTTTCAGAACTTCGAGCTGTTTCCGCATCGCACCGCGCTGGCCAATGTGATGAGCGGGCCGGTGACGGTGCTGCGGCTGTCGCGGACGGCGGCGGAGCAGCGTGCGCGGGCGCTGCTGGAGAAGGTGGATCTGTCCGACAAGGCGATGAGCTATCCGGCCAACCTGTCCGGCGGGCAGCAGCAGCGCGTGGCGATTGCGCGGGCGCTGGCGATGGAGCCGAACATCATGCTGTTCGACGAGCCGACCTCGGCGTTGGATCCGGAGACGATCGGCGAGGTGCTGAACGTGATGAAGCGGTTGGCGGAGGAGGGCATGACGATGATCGTGGTGACGCACGAGATGAACTTCGCTCGTCGCGTGGCTGACCATGTGGTGGTGTTCGAGCGCGGGGCGATCATGGAACAGGGGTCGCCGGTGCAGATCTTCGACGCGCCGCTGATGGAACGGACGCGGGATTTTCTGAGCCATCTGGGGTGGGAGGGGTAGTGCGTTGGTTGTGGGGTTGGTGCGGTGCCCACTTCGCCTGCCGCCTGCCCCTGCTGCAAGGGGAGGGGCGTTTCGTTGCGTCGTCAGGTGTTGGTGAGCAGGCGGCGGGCTTCGGCGGCGTCGGTGGCTATCTGGGCCTTCAGGGCGTCGAGGCCAGCGAATTTCTGTTCGGGGCGGATGTAGGCGTGGAGGGCTACCGCGAGTTCGGCGCCGTAGATGTCGGCATCGAAGTCGAAGATGTTGACCTCCAGGCGGCTTTCGGGACCTTCGTTCACCGTGGGGCGGCGGCCGATGTTGGCGACGCCGCGGCGCCAGGTTCCGTCGGGCAGGCGGATCGTCACCGCGTAGACGCCGCGCGCGGGTTCCAGGTGTCGGCCGAGGGCGACGTTGGCGGTGGGGAAGCCGATGGTGCGGCCTCGGGCGTCGCCGTGGGCGACCTCGCCCCGGATGGTCCAGGGGCGGCCCAGATCGGCGGTGGCGCGTTCCGGGTAGCCGTCCTGTAGCGCGCGGCGGATGCGGGTGGCGGAGATCGGGCCGCCGGCGTCGGCCAGCAGGGGGACCAGGGTGAGGCCCATGCCCAGGGCCTCGGCGCGGTTGGCGAGGAATGTCGTGTCGCCACCGCGGCGGTGGCCGAAGGCGAAGTCCGGGCCGCAGACCAGGTGGCGGGCGCCGAGACCCTGGTGGAGGATATCGGCGACGAAGGCTTCGGCCGGCATCAGGCTGAAGGCGTGGTCGAACGGGAGTTCGTAGAGCAGGGTTACGCCGAGTGCGGCGAGGGCCTCGGCGCGTTCCGCGGAGAGGGTCAGGCGGAAGGGCGGGTCGTCGGGGCGGAAGTGTTCGCGCGGGTGGGGTTCGAAGGTGAGCACGCCGCGTGGGACCTCGGGGCGGGCGGCGTGGGCGGCGCGGATGACCTGGGCGTGGCCTTTGTGCATGCCGTCGAAATTGCCGAGGGCGACGGTGGCGCCTTTTGCGTCGGGCGGCAGATCGCGCCAGTCGTGGAAGATGCGCATCAGGACCGCGAGGGCACCTGGACGTAGGCCTCGCCGTCGATCACCACTTCGTCGCCGACGGTGCAGACGGTGCTGAGCGTCGCTCGTTTTTTCTCAGGATTGAGACTGGTGATGGTGACGGTAGCCCTGACGGTGTCGCCGATCTTCACCGGGGCGGCGAAGCGCAGCGATTGGCGCATGTAGAGGGTGCCGGGGCCGGGCAGCCTGGTGCCGAGTACGGCGCTGATCAGGCCGGCGGAGAGCATGCCGTGGGCGATGCGCTCGCCGAACACCGATTGTTTGGCGACTTCGGCGTCGATGTGCACCGGGTTGGTGTCGGTGGAGACGGCGGCATACATGAGTATGTCGGCCTCCGTGATGGTCTTGCCGAGGCTGGCGGTCTGGCCGAGCTGCAGGTCTTCGAAGAAGTGGCCGGTGGTCATTGGGGGCGTCCGCGGTTGTGCGGGCGCTTTCTGGGGTATGGCGGCGGGCAACGCAACTACGTGGCAGGCGGCGGCGCGGCTTTGGTGGGAGCGGTGTGGCGGTTGGCGGTGCGCGGCTGTGCCGTGGGACGGGTTCGCGGGTGGCCGAGGGTGCGCCGTGGGACGGGTTCGGGGGTTATTCCTGGCTGCCGCTGTCGCCGGGATGGGTCGCCTGGCCGTGATCCCGCGTCGCGAGCGCCGTGCGCAGGGTGGCCATCGCGGACGCCGCGGTGGTTGCGGTTGTTGCGGTTGACGCGGTTTTTGCGGACCTGGGGTCGGGAGCGCGTTGATCGGCATGCTGGGCGGTGTGCTGGGTGCGGCCTTGGATCCACGCCAGCGGGTTCCGGCGCGGGGCGGCATTTGGCGCGGTTTCGGGTGGCGGGGGCGCGATTTCCGGCGGGGCAGGTTTGGCAACGGTGGATTTCGGCGCCGCTTTCATGGTGTCCGCGGGCGGTGGTTCGGCCGGCATGTCGGGTTCGGGCATGTCGGGTGCGGGTTTGGCGGCGGGTATTGGACGCTGGGATGGCTGCGGCTTGCGGAGGTAGCGCAGGGCCGACGCGTAGGCACGGCCGGCGGCGAGGGCGCGGCCTCGGAGCCGGGCCACCTGGTCGTCCGACATGCCGGGCTGGGCGGCGCGGGCGAAATTATCCATGGCGGACTGCGCCGCGGCGATCGCGAAGACGGCGAGCTGGGCATCGGCCGGGTTTCGCGGATCGAGGCTGTCGAAGAGTTCCCGCGTGGCGTCCCATTTTTCGGCCCATTCCGGCGAACCGTCCCGCCGTTCCATCGGCATGGTGGCGGCAAGGGACTGGAGCAGGCGCTTGGTGAAGATGTCGGAGAGCGGACGTTCGGGGGTGTTGGTGGGGGCGTTGGGTGGGTCGTCCGGGGTGTGCATGTCCATGAGGGTTTCTCCCGCCGCGGGTTGGTGCGGTGGGGGTTATACGAACAAATGGTGAACATGGGGTTAAGGGGCGATGTTTCACTTCCCATACCCGTAACAACGTTTGGCTGCCTGATGTAGATCAAGCGATTTGACATTTGTCTAGGATCGTTGATGTTCTCGCTATGACAACCGCAGCGCAATACCAACGCTGGGCGGCAAATGCCCGCGCCATGGCGTCCGACCTATCTGATGGTCCCACCCGGGACGCGTTGCTTTATGTCGCCCGGTCCCATGAGCACGAGGCGCTACGGCTTGAAGGCGCTGAAGATTGCAAGGATGCCGCCGACTGATTGACCCGCGACGGGTAGCCTAGTCCTTCCGCTCTGGTCCGCGCTTTTATGTCAAGTGAAACATCG
>DATKFJ010000474.1:0-6193 GCA_035511435.1 Acetobacteraceae bacterium
AAATCCCAGCCAAAACCCCATGCACCTATTCACCCCCGCGGCCAAACCGCGCGCAGCCCCGCCAGTCAGCCCCACACCACCAAGCACCCGGGCAAACCCGCGCCCAAATCCCAGCCAAACCAGCCCGCCGCCAAATCCCAGCCAAAACCCCATGCACCTATTCGCCCCGACCACCACGCCACGACCCGCGCCCGCCAACCCACCCACCGGTCTCCGCAACAACAACCCGCGGGGCGACTTCAACACCGCCCCCCGCTGCGGCGCCCACACCCGAGCCGGCAACCCATGCCGCTCCCCCGCCATGCCGAATGGCCGCTGCCGAATGCATGGCGGCCGCAGCACCGGCCCGCGCACTTTGGAAGGCCTCAACCGCCTGCGCGCCGCCACCACGAAACACGGCGCCTACGCCACCTCCGCCGACCGCCGCTCCAAGGACCCCAACGACCCGTTCTTCCGCCACTCGCTCCGCACCGTGCTCAAAGGCACGCGCGAGACCCTCGCCCTGATCCGCCACTCCGGCCCCCAGGGCCCCGACCCGGCCGCCCTCCTGGCTCTGCTCCGCCCAGACCCAATCCCAATCCGCCGCAGCCGCAAACCCGCCCCGCCCTCGGCGAGACCCCATGCACCGTGAAAACCCGCAACAAAATCCGCGACTTCTCCCGCCCTTTGCAGGACGGGCCCCGCGCGGGACGAGGCAGCGGGCATGGCAGTAGGGCAGGGGACGCAAACCGCCCCAACCGGCAGCCCGCACCCAGCCAATACCCACAGTCGCGCCACACCCTCGCCACAGCCGCGCCACCCGCAGCAGCGCACAGCCCCGCGGCGAGACCCCATGCAACGTGGAACCACCCACGCACACACCCGCCACGCACACACCCGAATGACCACCACCGCCACGCGGCAGGCACCGCCGCCCTCTCGCCGGAACACTCAGCCGAGGCTATCCAGCACTTCCTCGTCCGTCGGAAACCGCCCGCTCGCCTTCTTCGAATAGGCCAACCGACCGTCCACCGTGACCTCGAACACCCCACCCCCGCTCTTTTTCAGACCAACCACAGCGGAGGGCTGTGCCTTCAAGATCATGTCCCGAGCCGCACGGGCGCGCGGCTCATAGCCTCACATACCGCAGTATTCGATCTCGACCTGCATGACGCCACGACTCCTTGCCGAAACAAACGCGCAACGCTACCACACGTCCCCAGCGACACGAACCCAGCGACACGAACACCAGCTTCAGGCAAACTCCACCCCATGGCGGAACAGCGCATCATCCCGGTCATCCTGTCAGGCGGCTCCGGCACCCGCCTGTGGCCGGTATCGCGCGAAAGCTTCCCCAAGCAGCTTTGGCCGCTGGTCTCGGACGCCACGCTGCTCCAGCAGACCGCCCAGCGCGCCCGCGGCGACGGCTTCGCCCCGCCCATTGTGGTCTGCAACCAGGAGCACCGCTTCCTGATCGCCGAACAGCTCCGCGCGGTCGGCATCACGGACGCCCGCATCCTGCTGGAACCGGTCGGCCGCAACAGCGCCCCCGCGATCACCGCCGCCGCCCTGCTGGTCGCCGAGACCAACCCCGACGCGGTCCTCTGGATGATGGCCGCCGATGCCTCGATCGCCGACACCGCCGCGTTGCACATCAGCCTCGCCACGGCCGCCGCGGCCGCGCGGGCCGGCCGAGTGGTAACCTTCGGCATGCGCCCCACCGGTCCGGAAACCGGCTACGGCTACATCGAACAGGGCGCCGCACTGCCCGATGCACCGGGCGCCTTCGCGGTAGCACGTTTCGTCGAAAAGCCGGACGCCGCGGCGGCCGCGCGCCTGGCTGCCGACGGCCGGCACCTATGGAACTCCGGCATGTTCGTGTTCACCGCGCGCACCCTGCTCGATGAACTCGACAAGCATGCGCCCGACGTGCCCCTAGCGGTGCGCCCCGCCGTGACGGCGCGACAAGCCGATCTCGACTTCATCCGCCTCGGCGTCGATGCGTTCACCGCCTGCCCCTCGATCAGCCTCGACTACGCGGTGGCCGAGCGCACCGACCGCGCCGCCGTCGTGCCGGCCGATC
Organism: Acetobacteraceae bacterium; assembly: GCA_035511435.1. Taxonomy (GTDB): domain Bacteria; phylum Pseudomonadota; class Alphaproteobacteria; order Acetobacterales; family Acetobacteraceae; genus JAMXLO01. The sequence goes on from DATKFJ010000474.1 coordinate 2,063, forward strand.
TGGGCTGGTCCGACGTCGGAAGCTGGGGCGCGCTGTGGGAACTCGGAAACAAGGACCAGCATGGCAACGTCGCTGTCGGCGACGTGCTGCTGGAAGCCGCGCGCAACTGCTACGTCCGCAGCGACGGCATGGTAGCCGCGGTGGTCGGTCTGGAAGACGCCGTGGTCGTGGTGACGACGGACGCAGTCCTGGCGATGCATCGCGACCACGCCCAGGATGTGAAGAAGGTGGTGGACCGCCTGAAGGCCGCCGGCCGCCACGAAGCGGTGGCGCACAACCGGTTGTACCGGCCGTGGGGGTTCTTCGAAAGCCTGATCCAGGGCGACCGCTTCCAGGTGAAGCGCCTTGTGGTCGCACCCGGCCGCAAGCTGTCGCTGCAGAAGCACTTCCATCGCGCCGAACACTGGGTGGTGGTGAACGGCAGCGCCCTCGTCACGCGCGACGACGAGACAGTGCTGATACGCGAGAACGAGAGCATCTATCTGCCACTCGGCTGCGTGCACCGGCTGGAGAACCCCGGCAAGATCCCGCTGACGCTGATCGAGGTGCAATCCGGCGCATATCTCGGCGAAGACGACATCGTGCGGTTCGATGACGTCTACAACCGCGTGTCGTCGGACTGAACCCACTGCGAGGCGCACGCCAACGCGCAACCGCCGACGAAGCGCACACACGACCGGTCACCGCCCGCGCTCATCAACCTCGCATACCGCCAGCGTTTTCGCCAACCGGAATGCCGTCGCACGAATATGCGCCTCGGCCGGCAAATGCAGCCCGTGGAACACCACCATGGTTACCACCGCAATCAGCACGATGCGCCTGACGTTCAAAGTAGCCGGCACCGGACCCGCCAGCAGCGTCAACGCGAATGCACCCGCCAGCCCAACCATTGCGCCGACTGCCACCTCTGGCAGCGAATGCGCGCCAATTGCCAGGCGAGTGGCGCCGATGACCAGCGCAGCCAGCGCCGCGCACGCCAGCACCACAGCGCGGCGGCGCAGCAGGAAGGTCGCCAGTCCGCCGGCGACGATGGTAGCCGCGGCGACATGGCCACTCGGCGTGTGGATGTCAGGCGTGCCGAAGTCGTGCCAACAGGCGAGAAATACCAACTTGAGCGCCAGGATCGCAGCAAACGTCGCGATCACCACCAGCGCCCACGCCGCCGCGCCTCGTCGCCAGCCCTGCATCAGCAATGCCACGCCGATCGCCACGACAAGCGGCAGCACAACAGCCTCATCGGCGAAGTCGGTGATGAATCTCACGAGCGACAGGTTACCCGCCCAATGCTTTCGCGACCTTCAACAAGTTCGCCCGGCTTGATCGCGTTGGCTGGCCATGCGATGCGGGATGCACGCGGTTTTATCAGTCAACAAGGGGTGCAGCCATGACATTCGACTTCAGCGGCAAGCGCGCTGTCGTGTGCGGCGGCAGCCGCGGCATCGGCCGCTCGATCGCGCTGGCCCTGGCCGAGGCCGGCGCCGCTGTTTCGATCTGCGCCCGCGGCAGGGACACGCTGGAACAGACGCGCCGTGACGTGGCGCGCCACGGCCACACGGCGCACGCCGGCGTTTGCGATCTCGCCGACGGCGAGGCGATCCGGCACTACATCGGCGACGCGGCGCAGGCGCTGGGTGGGATCGACGTGCTGGTCAACAACGCCTCCGCCTTCGGCTCGACGGACGACGAGGCCGGCTGGTCGACCAGCATGGCAGTGGACATGATGGCGATCGTGCACGCCACCCAGGCCGCCCTGCCTTTCCTCAAGGATGCCAAGGGCAGCGTAGTGAACACATCGTCGATCTCCGCAATGCGAACGGCTGCTCGGCAACCGCCGTACGGAGCGATCAAGGCCGCGGTGATGCATTACACCGCGACCCAGGCGGCAATGTACGCCAAGGATGGCATTCGCGTTAATGGCGTCGCACCTGGCTCCATCGAGTTCCCCGGCGGCGTATGGGACAAGCGCAAGACAGACAACCCGAACCTCTACAATGCGGTGTTCCGTTCCATTCCATTCGGACGGCTTGGGCGTCCGGAGGAAGTGGCGAATGTGGTGCTGTTCCTCGCCTCGCCGCTGGCGTCCTGGATCACCGGGCAGACCATCGCCGTGGATGGCGGACAGTTGCTGTAACGAAGGCCGGTCGACAACCAAGGCCGGTCGACAACCAAGGCTAATCGACGACAGCCGAGCTCAAGCCGTGGCGTAGCGTTCGATCGTCTCGCGCCAACTCAGCAAATCATCCGGGCCGGACACTTGCCTTGCCAGACCGGCAACACCAGTTACCGGCAGCAGCAGGCGGCTGACGCCGGCGGCGGAAAGGTCGGGAATTTTTTCGACATCGTCCGGCATACCCATCGTGATCTCCACCGCCGCAGGATCGCGCCCTGCTTCGCGTGCGGTGCGACGCACCACATCGATCAGTTCCATCGGCAGGCCGCGGCCGGGGAAGAACCCGTCGCCCAGTCGGCCGGCACGTCGCGCCGCCGCTTCGGTATGGCCACCGATGATGATCGGCACCGAGCGGTTCACCGGTTTGGGCCGCATGAACGCATCCGTGAAGTTGACGTATCTGCCAGCGAAGGTCGGCGCATCGGCTGACCACAGTTCACGCATCGCGGCGATGTATTCGTCGGTGCGGCGGCCGCGGTTTTCGAATGTCGCACCGATCGCGTCGAATTCCTCCTTCAGCCAGCCGACGCCAATGCCCAGCAGGATGCGGCCGCTCGACATGTGGTCGAGCGTGGCGACCTGCTTGGCGGTGATGACCGGATTGTGCTGCGGCAGGATCAGGATGCCGGTCGCCAGCTTGATGCTGGTCGTTACTGCCGCGACGTAGGCCATCCAGATCAGCGGATCGGGCAGCAGGAAGTCGCCTTCGCCACCGGGCAGGCGGCCGTCGGACGTGTATGGATACGCCGACTGATAGCCGCGCGGGATCACCGTGTGTTCCACCGTCCATGCGGATTCGAACCCCGCTACCTCGGCCGCCCGCATCAGCTCGATCGCATGTGCCGGATCAGCGTAGCGGCCGGTGTTGCAGTAGCGGAGGCCGAATTTCATGGCGGCTTGCTTCCTTCTGATGGCTGGTAACCCGGACCCTGTCTCTGGCCCTGTCCCTGGCCTTGGTCCACTTCGCGGCCCAAGCCGGCAAACGCCGGGGCAGGATGGTAACGTCTGAAACTACTCCCTCTGCCCTTGTGGCAGGCGGTTGGGGGCAGGGCCAACGGCGGGGAAAGGATGCGTCGGCGCGATCGCACCGGCAGATCCAACAGCAGCACCGAATGGTCCGACAATCGCGCCAGACGTTCGTCGTGCGAATACCGCACCATCCCCGCGCGATCGGCGAGGCCTGGCGACAGGAACGCATGATCGATGCGGAAGCCGTTGCCACGATGGCTGTACCACGAATACTCGCGCCCGTCCGGATAGCGATGCCGCCACAGTTCGCGAAAGCCGACCGCCTCCACGCGGTCCATGAAATGCGCCGTCGCGTCGATCGCACCCGGTTCGTCCACGAACGCGCGGCAGGTATTGAAATCGCCGATCGCCAGCGCGTCATCGTCCACACGCGTCGCGAACGCTGCAAGCAGCGCCTGCCAGTAGGGCACCTTCTTCAGCAGATTCGGCATGTAGACGCCGATCAACCGTATCGTGCCGAGATCGACCTCGACCAGGCGATGCGGCTCCGGGACATCCATGCAAAGCACACCATGCGTGGAGAAGCCTCGGCGAGCGGCGATCAGCACGCCGGTGCGCTGTGGCGGCGGCAGCAGTTCGCTGAAATGGCGATACCCGGCCAATGCCAACGCTGCACGCAGCCGGTCCGCTGAATCACCGCCGCGATATTCCGACAGGATCAGCACGTCGGCATCATGACGCGCCAATGCCGCCACGATGCCAGCGAGCCGTGAGCCGCCTCCCTGCCGGATGTTCCAGGCGAGCAGGCGCACCTGCGCGGTATCAGCCGGTGACGTACTCGCATTTGAACCCGTCACCCCAGCGCTTCACATAGCCGCGCGACGGCGAGGGGAAATGCGCAAAGCAGCACAGCGTGCTGGTGTCGCAGTACGTCTCCAGGAATTTCCGGCGCGTCGCCGAGCCCTGCTTCGGGTCATAGTCCACCCGCATAG
>DATKFJ010000475.1:0-13068 GCA_035511435.1 Acetobacteraceae bacterium
GCTGAAGGGGGCGGGCTACACCGCTGTTGCCTGCACCAACCGGCCCGCCCCCTTCAGCGAAAACCAGGATCGGGGTCCAGGGGCCGCCGGCCCCTGGCGGGGGTGCAGGGGGCGGAGCCCCTTGGCCTTCTTGCCTCAGAGTCATGCGAGCACGCGGGTGCCGCTGCGGGCCGGCCAGGCGGCGGCGATGCCGGGACGGCCGCGCAACGTGACACGGGTGCGGGTGAAGCTGTTGATGGTACCGTGCAGTGCAAGGAAGCGTTCCAGCACCGCGGCAAGCAGATAGAGCCCGCCGGTCTGCCAGGCGCGCGGATCGAACTCCAGGTTGATGTCCAAACCGCGGCAGAATCCGCCGGCGCGGCCTGGGGCGCGTGCCGTGCCTGGGCCTGCGCTGATGGCGGTGAGTGCCTCGATGCCGGTGCGGGTTTCCGCCGTGTCGCGCAAATCGTAGAGCCGGAGCACTTCCTTCAGCGCCCTGGCGCCCTCGGTGCCGCCGGTGACCGAAAGATGGCCGAGAGAGAGATGCGAGACCAGGCGCCAGAAGCCGGCCTCGCGCAGGGGAGGCCGCAGCGTGGGGGTAGCCGCGGTGACCGCGTTCAGTGCCGCGACGGCGGCGGCGCCCTCGACCAGGCGCAGGCGTGGATGGCCACCGCCGAACGGCAGATCGGTCGGCAGGTCGCGATTGACGCAAATGGCATCGATCGAGAGCACGGCTTCAGCGGGCTTGGCCGGATCGAAGTCGGGATCGTGGGGCGCCAGGACCACTTCAGTTCCCGGCACGCCGGATGCGGCCGGCCGTCTTGCCACGTGATAGAAGCCGCCGGGAACGCCAGGGTCGGGATCGCTGTCGGTCAGCCGGTAGAACGGCCGCCACGGACGGAACGATCCGTCGGGCTGTGTTTCGCGCACCCGTTCGACGCTCCAGATTTCCGCCGCGCGGGGGCGGCGCGCATCGGGCACGATACGGTATTCGGTAGCCATGTGGCTGAGCGTCACCGGCTCGCAGCGCTGCGGGAACAGGTTGACCAGCGGGGCGCAGCCGAGTGCCAGCGATTGCGGGCCGATGGTCCGCTCCAGCTCAGGCAGCGAACGGTCCAGGTAGATGAAGATCTCCAGCCGATTGCCGGCGGACACCAGCGTCTTGGTGTCGATCCGGGTGAAGTCGAAGAACAGGAACTTTTCCGGGAATGCGAAGTATTCGGTGAGCAGGCGGAAGCCCGAAAAGCCTCGCGCGGACCATGGCAGAAGCGCTTCGTCCGGTGCGAAGCCGGCGGGTTCGATCGCGCTGCCTGGCACGACGACAGGTTGCGGATCTACGGCGCTGTCGGCGTAGGCAATCGAGATGGCGTGCGCGCCAAGCAACTCGTACAACGCCAGGGTCTGGTTGGCCGGGCCGCGCAGGAAAAAGCGCAATCGGTCGATGCCGAGTTGAGTGAAGCTGACGTCGGGCGACACGCATTTGAGGGTGATGCGCAGCAGACCGGCTGCGCCGGCGGCTGCCGGATTGGCGGGGGCCACGATGGGCAGGCCGGACAAGCGGACGTTCTCCACTTCCACCGGCCACAGGATCACCGGGGCGGTGGTGCGGTAGCGCAGCGTCTCGCCGCGCACCGGTTCGGTTTCGATTGCCACGCCGGCTTGCAGGCGAGCCGGGTTTTGCAGTTCCGGTTGGCAGTCGAACTGCGCAACCATGCAGGACGGCACAGGGGCCAGGTAATGCGGGTAGAGCAAGCCTAACAACGCGTCGGTCAGTTCGGGGAATTCGTCGTCCAGGCGGTGGTGTACGCGGGCCGCGAGGAATGCCGTGCCCTCCAGCAGGCGCGCGACGTGCGGGTCGTCGACCGCATCGGCCGAGAGGCGCAGCCGGGCGGCGATCTTCGGATGAGTGTCGGCGAACTCGGCGGCCAGGCGCTTGATGGCATCCAGTTCGCGTTCGTAATAGGGGAGCAGATCGTCAGACATCAGATGCAGTACCAAGCGTCCCTTAGCGCTGCCCATCCCCTTGCGGGAGGCGGTAGGGGGAGCGGCCTACGCGCCCGCTGATGGTGGTTGCACGCACCCCTCCCCTTACACCTTCCCCCAGGGGGAGGAGGAGAAATTGGATTGCGCGCGCTGCTTCCGTGCGCCCGGCATGACGCCGGCGAGATCGGTGGCGGGCTCACCCGGCATGGCCTGGCCGCACCACCACCTCATCGGTGGTTGGATCGACCAGGGTGTCGAATGTCACCGCCTCGGGTGCCGGTTCGGCATGCAGCATTGCCTCGATGCGCAGGCGGAGCGTGGTTTCCAGACGTTCCTGGGTATCGACCAAATGCACGCGGACCGACAGGAAGCGTGGCTCGAAGCGTCGGATGGTTTCTTCGATCTCGCTACGCAGTTCTTCCTGCCGGCGCGCTTCGTTGAACGCGCCAGAGGCGAAGTCGGGGATGCCATAGCCGAGTGGTGACGTCGCCAGTTGGGTCATGTGCGCGGGCCATGAGCGCCAGCGGCGTCTTGCGTTGAGCAGCGCTTCCAGATCGCGACGCACCGAGTTGCGCAGTGCGACCAGTGAATCGCCCGCCGAGACCGGTGGATCACGCTGCTGATCCGGCGCATCGTCGATCAACCGATCCAGCAGCGGTGACTGTACACGTGCTGGCGTACCGCGATTGGCGGGACCGGTGCGTCCGCTCATGCGCCGAACCGGATGTTGCCGAGGTCCATCATTGCCACTGCGTCGTCGCCCATCATGAACAGGCGTTGGCCGACGCCGCGCACCGGACCTGGTTCAACCTGCCGCCAATCGGTCTCGCGGCCGAGACGCAGCGCATCGTTCATTGGATCGTCGGCGGCGTAGATGGCGGGCAGATAGACCTCGCCATCCGGCCCATCGGCGACCGACATCGAGGCGCGCCGCCACAGCAGGTCGCGCGGTCGCTTGGGCGCATGGAATTCGAGCGTCTGCACGCGTTCGGTGGGAATCCAGAAATACTTGCCGGTCGTGGTCAGCACCTCGAAGCTGCCGGCCAGCAGGTCGTCCGCATCGCGCAGATCGTCGAACGCGACATCGCCATGGTGACCCGGCGTGGCTGGGCGCATGGCCTCGGCGGCTTCGGCCTGCCTGGCGGTCTCGGCGAGATCACCGGCGCGCAGCGCGACCAATGCGGCTAGCTGCAGGCGCTGCGTTTCAGTGGGGTCGGCGAGGAATTCGGGCACCCGGCCGTCGCGGAACAACTGCCGCCGTGCCATGTCCGCGCGGATGAGCTGGCGGAATTCCGCTACCACGAGCGCGGTGGTCGGATCGATCGCCGATGCGGCATCGAGCACCACGTCGGCGCGTTCAAGATTACCGGTGAAGGCGAGCAATTCCCCCAGCAGGACGCGGGCGTTGAGATCGGTCGGCGCCTTGCGCAACGCCGCCTGCCCCGCCGCCACCGCTGCATCGAGCTTACCGGCGCGCAGCAGTGCGGCTGCCGTCTGATCAGTTCCGCTCATGGGTCCCTCATGCGTGTCGGCTGCCGCTTATCGACCGGTGAGATCGGTGACAAGCTGGAAGGCGGCCGATATATCGTCGAGCTGATAGTGCGGCTGCAGATGCACGATGCAACCGAAGCTGCCTGGTTTGCCCGGCATTTCATTCACGCTGACCCGGCCTGCGACCAGCGGGTAACGCGCCCGGCTGTCGCCGCCCGAGGCAAGATTGCCGTTGCAGTATTGCGTCAGCCAGGCTTGCAGGAACTGCTCGATTTCGCTGGCGGTCTTGAACGAACCGACCATGCGCCGCCCCTTCATCTTGAGATGATGGGCGAAACGGGAGGCACACAGGATCGAGTTGATTTGCGTGGACAGCCGAGAGTTCGCATCCGCCGCATTCGCGGTCGGGCCGAGGTGGCGTTGCGGCGCCAGCAGGCTGCGCACCGAGCCGAACACCAGATCCTCGCTGTAGGGCACCGACGAAACTGGCATCAGGCCGGCCTCGAGCAGGGAACGCTCCTGCCGGTCGTTCAGCACTATCTCGACCGGGCAGCGAACCCAGACATTGTCGGGATCGGTGCGGAACGGCTCCAACGGCAGATCGGTGACCAACCCGCCGCCGACGCGATCGGTTTCCACGCCCCGCACGTCGGCTGGCCAGGCGAATTGGGCGAAAGCGCGGGCGACCACCGCGGCGAACGCGTAGCCGGCGCACATCCACACGCGGTGTTCGCCGGTGGGCGCGTATTCTTCATAGCGGAAGCCGTCGGCGCGCGTGCCATCATCCAGCCATGGCGGCCGGGCGAGCACACGCGGCAGGGCAACCGCAACAAAGCGCATGTCGGGCCGCGATGACAGGCTGCGCCAGCGCGTATGCTCGGCGTTGCGCAGCGGGGCTGCCAGTTCGGTCGATGTGGCCAGGTCGGCAAAGCTGTCGACCTCGAGCAATGCGGGCGACGCGCCAATTATCAGCGGGGAGAAGGCCGCCGCGCCAATACCAGCCAGCGAGGCAAGCGCGGTGACGTCATCGGTGCGCGCCGTCGGGCTTGGCCGATGCCGTACCTCGTGGTCGACCACCAGGAGACCATAGGGCTCACCGCCCGGCGTGCCGAACTCTTCCTCGTATACCTTGCGGAACAACTGGCTCTGGTCGAATTCGATGGCGCGCTCCAGATCGCGGCAGAGTTCCGGCCAGGCGATGTTCAGCACCTTGACCTTGAGCCGGCTGGAAAGTTCCGTGCCGTCCACCAGCCACGCAACACCACGCCACGAGCCTTCCAGCTTGCGCATGCGGTCGTGGTGCAGGATGGCATCGACCTGCTCGGAGAGCATGGCGTCGATCGCGGCGATGTCGCGGTCGAGCGCATCGCGCAGCGCCTGTTCATCGACGCGCAATCGCGCGCCGCGCTGGGGACCGAACCACCGATCGATCGCATCGCCCGGGGCGGCATTGAGGAAGTCGCTGATCGTATCGGCCAGCGTGAGATCCCGGCTACCGGCAAAGTGTCCCGACAGCATTGCATCGCGCACCCCTGCCCCGGACGCTGATCCTGCGGCGGGTGCGGCGGCTTCTCCCGCTGCCCCGCGTTCGGCATCCGGCGCGGGCGCTTGGGCGGGCACGTCCACGGCGAGATCGAGTTCGTTCACCGTGCCGCCCGCCTGTCGCGAAGGTCGGCGTTCAGCTCGCGGCGGCCGGAATGCGGGCCACCATGCGCATGCTGGTGGTCAGTTCCTCCATCTGCAGCCAAGGCCGCATATATGCCACCGCGTTGTAGGAGCCCGGCTTGCCGGGAATTTCCCGGACTTCGACGCGTGCCTCGCGCAGCGGGAAGCGCGCCTTCATTTCCTGGCCGGCATTCTCGTTGCCGTTGACGTAGTTCTTGATCCAGCGGTTCAGCCAACTCTCGCAATCCGACGCTTCCATGAAGCTGCCGATCTTGTCGCGCGCCATCACCTTCAGATAATGCGCGAAACGGCTGGTCGCCATGATGTACGGCAGCCTGGCAGAGATCGCGGCGTTGGCGGTCGCCTCTGGGCGATCGTACTTCTTCGGCTTCTGTACTGTCTGCGCGCCGAAGAACACCGAGTAGTCGGTATTCTTGTAGTGGCACAGCGGCAGGAATCCGAGGTTGGAAAGTTCGAATTCTCGACGATCGGTGATGGCGATCTCGGTCGGGCATTTCGCGTCCATGTCGCCATCGTCCGACGTGAACACGTGATACGGCAGGTTCTCCACCTTGCCGCCGCCTTCGGCGCCGCGGATGGCGGTGCAGAAGCCGTACTGCGAGAACGCATTGGTAAGCCGCGCGCCCATCGCGTAGGCGGCATTCATCCAGCAGTAATCGTTGTGGTTCATCGCCTTGGCGGCACCGGCCTCGTCCTGCGGCGCTTCCTCGTAGTTGAATTCGTCGATCGCCTTGGTGGCGGCGCCGTACGGCAGGCGGGCGAGGGTACGCGGCAGTACCAGGTTGACGAAGCGTGCATCCTCGCTGTCGCGGAAGCTGCGCCACTTGGTATAGTCCTGGGTCTCGAAGATCTTGGCGAGGTCGCGCGGCTTGGCGAGTTCGGGCCAGCTGTCGAAGCCGAACATGCCGGCGCCGGCAGCCGAGATGAAGGGTGCGAACGATGCCGCGGCGACATTGGACACCAGGCGCAGCGTTTCGATGTCGTCCGGGTGCTGCGTCCACTCGTAGTCGCCGATCAGCGCGCCGTACGGTTCGCCGCCCGGTGTGCCGAACTCGTTCTCGTAGATCTTCTTGAACAATTGGCTCTGGTCGAATTCGACAGCGCGCTGAAGATCACGCGAGAGTTCGCGCTTCGGCATGTTCAGCACGCGCAGCTTCATGCCGGTGCCGGTCTCGCTGTTCATCACCAGGTAATGCAGCCCGCGCCAGCTGCCTTCCAGCGCGGTGAACTTCGGGTGATGCATGATGGCGTTGAGCTGATCGGACAGTTTCTGGTCAATGGCGGCGACGGCGCGATCGAATGTGCGGCTGAGGTTCTTGTCGAAGGTGACGGTGCCGGACAGCGCCTGCTCGACCAGGTTCTTTACCAGGTCCTGTGCATGGTCGGGGGTGGTCTGCTTGGTTGCCGCAACAACCTGATCGAGGAAGGATACGCCCTCGGTCGTCGTCGCTTCGGCAGTCTTCGCTGCGGCTTGTGCACCTGACATCGATCAACCCTCCTGCTTGTCCAGCCCTAGCTGGCTCGACAGCGATTTCAGTTCGTCCTGGTTCTTCAACACCTGCTCAAGCAAACCTTCCAGTTCCTCGGAGCGGTCCACCTTGCTCATCAGGTCGCGCAACTTGGCACGCGTCTCGAGCAGCGCGCGCAACGCCGGAACCTGCTGGGCGATGCGTGCGGGTTCGAAATCCTCGATCGAGTTGAACTTCAGATCGACACCCATCTCGCCGCCCTCTTCCGACAGCTTGTTGTCGACCCGCATTTTCAGACCAGGTGTCATGCCGGCCATGACGTCGTTGAAGTTGTCGCGGTCGATCTGAATGAACTTCCGATCGGCCAGCGGACGCAGCGGTGCTGTGGGGTCACCGGAGAAATCACCCATGATGCCGACGATGAACGGCAGCTCGCGCAGAACTTCCGCGCCTTCCGTCTCGACCTCATAGGTTATGTGCACCCGCGGCTTGCGGACACGATTGAGCTTGTCGTGGATGCTTGCACTCATCGTCTCGCTTCCCCATCGCTATGATCGGTTCGGGCCAGCCATCCGGCGTCGGCGCATGCGCGCTCGTGGCCTGGTGCGCAAACATTAGACGTGCGAGACAAGTATGGTCAATAATTCCTTGCGTCTGTGACCCATATCATAGCCGCCATCATCCCGCTGGGATCATCTCCCGCCCGGCGTGGCAGGTCTAACCCTCCGGCGGGGGCGGACGGATGCCGAGCGTGATAAGGATGCCATTGCGTGCGTCCGCGTCCGCAACGACTTCGGCCATCAGTTCGGGCCATGTCATGCGGCCGCGGCGGACCGCCTCATCGAGCGTATAGGAGAGCGGCGAGTGGGGCTCGGTTCGGCGGAAGAAACTGGCGATCTCGCTCAGGGTGCGCAATGCACCCTCGCGGCTGGCGACCTGTCCGGGCGATACGGCGAAACCTGCTCCGCCTGCCGCGCTGCCGGCCGCATCGCCCGGCGCCGCGGCGTCGGGAGCGGCTGCATCGTCGCCGCCGGCCGCTTCGGGCGGCGCATAGCGGGCGGCAATCTCGACGACGCCGGACAGCAGATCCCGAATCGCCGTGGTGGAAGGACCATCGGCACCGGCCTTTTCGTCCATCACGGCCGCCATCGCCTGCCACGACTCGCGCGCCGCGCGGGCATCGGCCAGCAGCGCGCCGAACACACGCGCGCCGGCCCCGCGCGCATCGCGCTCCAGCTCTTCCAGCGGAATCGCACCGGCCTCGATGCGCTGCTGTCGCCGTTCGGCATCGAGCGTGCCGAGTTGTTCGGACTGCTGGTATTGGTAGTAGGCGATCGGCGTGCCGTCCGGGCGGCTGAACAGCGTCAGTTTGTAGAGCGGCTGGATCAGCGAGCCGTTGCCGTCACGACCATTGAGCCCGGTCACCGGAGATATCCGTGTCTCCATGCCATAGTCGTCCGGCAGCGGAAACAGACCATCCCAGTGCTGTTCGGCCAGTCCCGCCATGAGCTGCGCGCCCGCGGCCAAACCAGCCAGACCGTGGCTGCGCACCAGCCCCTCGGTAAGCCACGCGGCGACTTCCAGGTCCTTGGTGGTTTCCGTCAGGGTCTTCAGCGCGAGTTCCCGGACAGTGCGCCAAAGCGGTATCATATCCCTGGTATCGGTCTCGCCGGCATCCTGACTACGCTCCGCGTCGCGCGCCTCCGATCGTGCGTCACGCAGTCGATTGTACGGTGAGGTCGAGGAAAAATCTTCGCGGATGTCGATGCCTTGCGGCGCTTCCCCTGGTATCGGTGCCAGCAGAGCCTCGAGGTCGAAGCCATCCGGCAGGTCCGGCATTCATGTGCCTTTCAATGGACAATGGCTCCCGGTAACACATAGTCTTGAGCCGCGAAAAGGGGGATCGCACCCTCGGGGGGAAACCGGATGGCGACGATCGACCTGAAGCAACTTGTCGGCCGATTGAACGATCCGTGCCGACGGGCGCTGGAGGCAGCGGCCGGCCTGACCTTGTCGCGCACCCACTACAACGTCGAGATCGAGCATTGGCTGGTGACACTGGCGGATCGCGCCGACAGCGATATTGCCGCCATCCTGCGACACTACGAAATCGACCAGGGTCGCTTCGCCACCGATCTGAATCGTGCCTTGGAACGGATGAAGACCGGCAACGGACGTGCACCGTCGCTGGCGCCGGATATCGTCGAGCTGGCCAAACAGGCATGGCTGCTGGCGTCGCTGGAACAGAACGTCGGGCGCATTCGTTCGGGTCATCTGCTCTGGGCACTGCTGGCGGATGAAACCTTGGCACGACGGGCGCGCGAAGCGTCCGGGCAGCTGCTGAAGATCAACGCCGATGCGCTGAAGCGGGACTTCGCCGCGATCACTGCCAACAGCGCGGAGGCGGCGGAGGTCCGGGCGGCGGCTGCGTCCGGCGAGCCGGGTGCGGCCGACGATGGCGCGCCGATGGCACCGCGCGGATCGGGCGCGCTGGATCAGTTCACCACCGATCTGACTGCGCAGGCGCGCGCGGGAAAGATCGATCCGATTCTGGGGCGCGATAACGAGATCCGCCAGATTATCGACATCCTGACGCGGCGGCGGCAGAACAACCCGATCCTCACCGGCGAGGCCGGCGTCGGCAAAACGGCAGTCGTGGAAGGTTTCGCGCTGCGGCTGGCATCCGGCGACGTACCGCCCGCGCTGCAAGGCGTCACGCTGCGCACACTCGATCTGGGGCTGCTTCAGGCGGGCGCCGGCGTAAAGGGCGAATTCGAAAACCGGTTGCGCGGCGTGATCGACGAGGTGAAGGCGTCGCCGAAGCCGATCATCGTGTTCATCGACGAAGCACACCAGTTGATCGGCGCCGGCGGATCGGCCGGGCAGGGCGATGCCGCCAATCTGCTGAAGCCGGCGCTGGCGCGTGGCGAGCTGCGCACCATCGCCGCCACCACATGGGCCGAATACAAGAAGTACTTCGAGAAGGATGCCGCGCTGACCCGGCGCTTCCAGGTGGTCAAGGTCGACGAACCGCCGGAGCCGATGGCGGTCGCGATGGTGCGCGGTCTGGTGGATACGCTGGAGAAGCACCACAAAGTCCGCATTCTGGATGAGGCAGTGACGGAGGCGGTGCGACTGTCGGCGCGCTATATTCCGTCGCGCCAGTTGCCCGACAAGGCGGTGAGCCTGATCGATACCGCATGCGCGCGCGTCGGCATGAGCCAGGCGGCGATGCCGCCACAGATCGAGGATCGCCAGCGACGCATGTCGCTGATCGATACTGAGGTTGCCATCCTGGATCGCGAGATCGCCGCCGGCGAACCGCATGCCGCACGCCGCCAGGATCTCTTGGAAGAACGCGCGCGCATCGCTGACGAACTGACCGGATTGGAAGCGCGCTGGGAGCAGGAGAAGGCGCTCGCGGCGCAGCTTGGCGAAACGCGCGGGCAGATCGAGGACCCGGCGAACACCGAGGACAAGGACGCGCTGCGGGTGACGCTGTCGGACATCTCCGGCAGGCTGCGGACGCTGCAAGGCGAGACGCCGCTGATCTTCCCGGTGGTGGATCGCCAGGCGGTGGCGGAGGTGGTGGCGGGCTGGACCGGCATTCCTGCCGGCCGCATGCAGTCCAACGAAATCCGCACCGTGCTGCACCTGAAGGAGGCGATGGAGCAGCGCATCGTCGGTCAGCCGCATGCGCTCGAAGCGGTGGCGGAGGCGATACGCACGTCACGCGCCGGACTGACCGATCCACGCAAGCCGATCGGCGTATTCCTTATGGTCGGCACGTCCGGCACCGGCAAGACGGAAACCGCGTTGACGCTTGCCGACCTGCTGTACGGCGGCGAGCAGAACATGACCGTCATCAACATGACCGAGTTCAAGGAGGAACATAAGGTCAGCCTGCTGATGGGCAGCCCCCCCGGTTACGTCGGCTACGGCGAAGGCGGCGTGCTGACCGAGGCGGTTCGGCGGCGGCCGTATTCCGTCATCCTGCTGGATGAAATGGAGAAGGCGCATCCCGGCGTGCAGGACATCTTCTTTCAGGTGTTCGACAAGGGGAACATGAAGGACGGCGAGGGACGCGACATCGATTTCAAGAACACCGTCATCATCATGACGTCTAACGCCGGCACCGACCTGATCACCCGGCTGTTCGCGGACCCGGAAACCGCGCCCGATGCGTCGGCGCTCGCCGATGCGCTGATGCCGGAGCTGATGAAATCGTTCAAGCCCGCCTTCCTTGGCCGCGTGAATCTGGTCCCGTATTTTCCGCTCTCGCCGGCAATCATTCGCCAGATCGTCGAGCTTCAACTCGGGAGAATCAGCAGGAGAGTCCAGGAATCTTATGGTGCCAAATTCGCCTGGGACAAAGAACTGGCGGATGTGATAGCCAGTCGCTGCACCGAAACTTCGTCAGGGGCGCGCAACGTAGAGAAGATCCTCTCGCGGACGCTATTGCCGGAATTGTCCGCTGAAGTGCTATCCCGCCTTGCCGAGGGCGTAACGATAAACGCGGTCACCGTGGGCGTGGACACGGCTGGATCGTTTCAATACCATATCGGCTAACCTCAACAACCGCCCCGCCGGAAGAACCAAAAGGAACGCATCGTGTCGATCTACATGAATTGGGATGGAGCCCCCGGAGCAGTCACGACCAAAGGCTTCGAGAAATGGATCGAGGTCAGCTCGTTCCAGTGGGGAGTCGGCCGCAACATCGGCTCCGCCGCGCGCGGCTCGAAGACGCGCGAGGCATCCGAACCGCATTTCAGCGAAATCGTCGTCACCAAGGTGCTCGACAAAGCAACGACCAAACTGTTCACCGAAGCCGTCGCCGGCGACCTGAGCAAGACCGTGAAGTTCAAATTCACAACCACGACCAAGGACAAGGTCGACACCTACCTCGCGTTCGAGTTGAGCGATTGCGCGTGCAGTTCGCTGACCATGAGCGCCAGTACCGAAGGTATTCCGATGGAGAGCCTCTCGATCAACTTCACCAAGGTCATGTTTACCTACACGGAGCGCGACGCAAAGGTGGGCGGCGATCCCGACACCGTCCAGTACGATATGACGCAAATGACGAGCAAACCCTGACAGAAATCCGCGTCTCGTGTCATGAAGGGCCGGGGGGCGCTGCTCCCCGGCCCTGTTGCGTGTCATCCGGGCGGCCGGATAGCCCGGCGGCCGTGACGGCTAACTCCGCGCGTCCGCACGCCCGCGATCAGGATGTCGACCAGATTCTTGGCGGCCCGCTCGCCATCGGGTCCTAAGCCTACGTTGGCAACACCGGCCAGTGCGCGCAGCAGATCGAGCGGGTCGAGAGCCAGACGGATGTCGCCGCTCGCGACCGCACGATCGACCAGCTTCGCAATTGCCTGCTTCACCTGTGCCGTGGACGCCGAGTACAGATCGGATGTCCCGCCGACAATCGAATTGAGCACCTCGCGCATCCCGTGCTTGGTGGCGATGTAGTCCACGAACAGCAGCAGCCACTCACGGAGCGCCGTCACCGGAGGACGCGTCTTCGCGAGGCGGTCGGCGGCTGCAACGAGCTGCTCGGTCTCGTTGCGGTAGACGGCCGCGACCAGCGCGTCGCGGGTGGGGAAATGGCGGTAGAGAGTCCCGGCTCCGACACCGGCGGTCCGCGCGATCTCATCGAGGCTGGCGCCGGATCCCTTTTCTGCGAAAGCGGCCTTCGCCGTTTCGAGCAAGCGGGTGCGGTTGCGCTGCGCATCGGCTCTCGGCTTACGGACGGCGGTGGGTTCGCCCTCATCGGTCACGCCGAAAACACCCCTTGATAAACGGAGAGTGTCTCCGTATTTTAAGCGGAGACACTCTCCTCTTACGCCAAATCAGGTCGGCGGACAATGGTTTGCCGGGGCGGGGAGCGGTGCGTCCATCGATGAGGGAGATTGCTATGGCCGGACCATTCGGAGCGAATTCCACCACAGATGATGTGCTGGCAGGGTTCGATCTCAGCGGAAAGCGCGTGCTCGTCACCGGTGTGTCGGCCGGCCTTGGAGTCGAGACTGCCCGCGCCCTCGCGGCGCATGGAGCCCAGGTGGTCGGCGCCGCGCGCGACCTCGCCAAGGCGAAGCGGGCGACGGCCGAGGTCCGGGCTCAGACGGCGAACGGTGGCGGGCTGGAGCTGGTTGAGCTGGATCTCGCCTCGCTTGAGAGCGTGCGTGCCTGCGCCGACGCCCTGCTCGCCGACGGGCGGCCGTTCGACGCCGTGATCGCCAATGCCGGCGTGATGCGGACGCCTTTCGGGCACACCGCCGATGGCTTCGAGACCCAGTTCGGGACAAATCACCTCGGCCACTTCGTGCTGGTGAACCGCATCGCCTCGCTGATCGCGCCGGCCGGCCGGCTGGTGAATGTCTCCTCCTCCGGCCATCGCTATTCGGACGTGGAGCTCGCCGATCCGAACTTCGAGCGCACGCCCTACGACCCGATCGTT
>DATKFJ010000476.1:0-5316 GCA_035511435.1 Acetobacteraceae bacterium
CGCACCAGGATCGCCATCTCCGCCAATGGCTCGCCATCGCGGCGCAGCGATTCGATGCGGTCGCCGACCATGCGGGCCTCTTCGTCGGAATCCCACAGGCTGACCACCGTCACACGCTCGCCCGTCGCATCTTCGCGCCCCGGGCGCAGCGTCTTGCCCAGGCGGCCTTCGTTGTGTGCGATCAACGCCGATGCGGCGGCAAGGATGGGCGCGGTGGAGCGGTAATTCGCCTCCAGCCGAACGATTTTCGCGCCTTCGAAATCCTTCTCGAAGCGCAGGATGTTTTCCACTTCCGCGCCGCGCCAGGAGTAGATCGACTGATCGTCGTCGCCGACGCAGCAGATGTTCTTGTGGGCCTGCGCGAGGAGACGCAGCCAGAGGTACTGCACCAGGTTGGTGTCCTGGTATTCGTCCACCAGAATGTAGCGGAACATGCGGTGATACTGCGCCAGCACGTCGGGCTGCTCACGCAGGATTTCCGTCATGTGCAGTAGCAGATCGCCGAAGTCCGCGGTGTTCAACGCGCGCAGCCTGGCCTGATACGCGGTGTACAGTTCGCGCGATCGGCCGCCGGCGAAGTCGGTATCCTCTGCCGGCGTCACGCGGGCGGGCGACAGCCCGCGATCCTTCCAGCGCTGGATCACCGCCATCAATGCGGGGGGCGCCCATCGTTTGACGTCCACGCGTTCGGCTTCCATGACCTGCTTCAACAGACGCAACTGGTCGTCGGCATCCAGGATGGTGAAGCCCGGCGTCAGGCCCACCAGGTTCGCGTGGCGGCGCAGCATGCGCGCGCACAGGGCGTGGAACGTGCCGAGCCACAGGCCTTCGGCCGGCCGGCCGAGGATGGCGCCGACGCGTTCGCGCATTTCTCGGGCGGCCTTGTTGGTGAAGGTCACCGCGAGCACCTGGCCCGGCGCGGCGCGGCCGGTCAGCAGGATGTGCGCGAAGCGGGTGGTCAGGACGCGGGTCTTGCCGGTGCCCGCGCCGGCCAGCACCAGCAGCGGGCCATCGACGGTTTCCACTGCAGCGCGCTGTTCGTCGTTGAGACGCGCGAGGTAGTCGGTCATGCGGGGACGTGCGGTGCGGTCGGCATGGGTTGGGTATAGAGCCGGGGGCCGGTTCGGGCCAAACGACCTGACGGGCGGTGGCTGGGGGTGATCGAACCCTCCCCCAAACCCGCTTCAACAAGGGGAGGGCGAGGCGTTGCTTGCCGTGGCGAGCGAGATCCCGCCGATCGGCTACTGATCGCCACCGCGATCGAACTCACCTGTCCGCTGGTGACCTATGATGAACGTATCGTGCGTTTTGCCAAGCGGTACGGGCGCCAGTACGGGTTCACAGTCATCAATTGAGGCTGTTGGCGCCGCGCCTGTCAGATCGCCCCGGCCGCCGCCGGCCGCACACCCAGTATATGTGCGATCGCGTAAGTCAGATCCGGGCGGTTCAGCGTGTAGAAATGAAACTCGTCCACCCCGTTGGCCTGCAGCAGTCGGACCTGCTCGGCGGCGACCACAGCCGCCACCATGCGCCTGATCTCCGCATCGTCTTCCATGCCCTCGAACAGATGGCCGAGCCAGTCCGGCACGCTGGCGCCACACATCGCCGACATGCGCATCAGGCCGGTGAAGTTGGTGACGGCCATGATGCCGGGCACCACAGGCGCGGTGATGCCTGCCGCCAGGCAGCGGTCCAGGAACCGCAGGTAGACCTCGGTGTCGAAGAAGAAGTTGGTGATGGCTCGTGTTGCGCCGGCGTCCAGCTTGCGCTTCAGATTGTCGAGATCGCCGTCGGGACTGAGCGCCGTCGGATGCGTTTCAGGATAGGCGGCGACCGAGATTTCGAAATCCGCCACGCGCGTCAGCCCCGCCACTAGATCGGCGGCGAAGGCGTATCCTCCCGGGTGTGGCACATAAGCCTCACCTGGCGGGGCATCGCCGCGCAGCGCGACGATATGCCGTACGCCGACCTGCCAGTATTGTCGGGCTACCTCGTCCACCTCGTCCCGGGTCGCACCCACGCAGGTGAGGTGCGCCGCCGGCACCAGGCCGGTCTCCTGCACGATGCGCCCTACAGTGGCGTGGGTGCGGACCCTGGTGGTTCCGCCAGCGCCGTAGGTGACCGAAACGAAGCGCGGCCGCAGGGGCTCCAGCCGCCGAATACAGCTCCAGAGCTGGTGCTCCAGCGCTTCGGTCTTCGGCGGGAAGAATTCGAAGGACAGTTGTGGGGGAGGGTGCGCCGAGCCGCGAGCCGGCAAGGCCGCGAACCGCGGGCCGGTCAACCAACGCTCCAGCGTCGGCGCCGCGGCATCACCGTCCAGCCTGTCAGGCAGGTCGATCATGGCCTCTGTTCCCCGCCTTCCGGCAACCAGGCAGGTGTATACCGCGACCCACGGCATCGTTCCAACGTTGCGTGCCGGCGAACCGATGCTTAAGTGTCCTTCACGGAAACCTCAACCTCCGCCCGTTGCCAATGGGCAACAGAACCGCCATGTGCTGCCGGTCCGGCCCGGTCCCGGCAGCGAGACCAATATTGTGCTTCGTCCGAGGAACCTGATGCGCGCCGTTATCCGCCGTCACCTTCTAGTGTTCACTGCTGTGTTGCTGGCCAATCTGGGGGGCTGCGCCACGCCACCGCCGGCCAGTGATCCCGACGCCGTCGCGGACTACAAGGAGAGCAACGATCCGCTCGAGCCGACCAATCGCGCAATTTACGCGTTCAACAACGGGCTCGATACGGTCATCCTGCGCCCGGCGGCGCAGGCCTACCGTTTCCTGGTGCCTGGGCCGGTACGGAACAGCATCCACAACGTGCTGAACAATCTGGGCACGCCGGTGGAATTGGGTAACGACGTATTGGAAGCCAAGCCGCGTCGCGCCGGCGACACGACGATGCGCTTCCTGATCAACACCACAGTCGGCGTCCTGGGACTCTTCGACGTCGCCAAGGGGTGGGGGTATCCGGACCATGACAGTGATTTCGGCATGACGCTGGCCTTATGGGGCGTGCCGAATGGTCCGTACCTGTTCCTGCCGCTGTTCGGACCGTCCAATCCACGCGACGGGATCGGGCTTGGCGTCGATGCGGCGATGGACCCCTTCACCTGGGTGGGTCAGGGGGTTGCCGTTCGGGCACTCGACTGGTCACGCCGCGGCATGGACGCGCTCGACGAGAGAGAACGCCACCTTGATGACATCGACAACATCAAGAAGACGGCGCTTGATCCTTATGCTACCTTCCGCAGCCTGTACCGTCAGCATCGCGCCTCGCAAATCGAGACGTTGCGTAATGACAATCGGGCAACCATCCCAGTTTGGTTCCCCCAACCCGCCGCCCAGGCCAGCGAGCCAGGGTCCCGCTGACTGAAGCGAGAACCAAGAATGCCCAACCGCCGCGATTTTCTGACCTTTGCCAACGCAACCCTGTGGGCCACCGCAACGCTGTGGTCCGGACTACCTGGCTTGACAGGCCGTGCATTCGCTCAATCGCCTGCCGATGCCAGCGCGTTCGTCAAATCCATCGGCGACCAGCTCGTGGCTGTGGTCAACGGACCAGGCTCGGATAGCGCGAAGCGCGACAAGCTCACCACGGTCATCGATTCCGGGGTCGATGTGGATGGCGTGGCGCGCTTCTGCCTGGGTCGTTTTTGGCGCAACGCCTCACCCGAGCAGCAGAAGCGCTACACGGACCTGTTTCATCAGGTGCTGGTGAACAACATCACCGCCAAACTCGGCGAATACCAAGGTGTCCGCTTCACCATAGGCCACACGCAGCATCGCGACGATACCGACGTGGTGTCCACCGTCGTCGCCCGTCCGAATAATCCGCCGACCAACGTCGACTGGATCATCAGCAGCGCCAGCGGCAGCCCGAAGATCATCGATGTGGTCGCTGAAGGCACCTCACTTCGTCTGACGCAGCGCAGCGATTATGCGTCCTATCTAAGTCACAATAACGACAACATAGATGCGCTGATCAGCGCCATGCGCCAGCAAGTCGGCCAGGCGGGGTAATCTGCGTCGGATCAACGACGCTTTCGTAGACCACCATGACATAGCCCTGCTGGACGAACCTGTCGCATTCACGCATGCCGATGCCGCCCAGTACCATGCGTGACGCGAAATTGTTCTCCCGCGCCACAGCGACGATACGCCGCAGGCTGGCCTGTTGATGACCGAAGCGAAGGGCAGCGCCAGCCGATTCGCGCGCCAGGCCGCGTCCCTGCGCCTCGGGCCACAGCGCGAACCGTAGCGCGACTCCCCGGCCGTCCGGCCGCCGTTCCAGTCCGGTGATCCCGACGATGCTCCTCCGTGGGCACTGGAGGCCAGGATCGTCCCTGACAAGCTCGCGGATCGCCCATATCCCGAAGCCATTGGCACCCCATGCCACGACGTCGTCGGCCAGTTCCTCCGCCGTTTCCACCGCTGTGCGGACGCCGCCCAGCATGACGGCAAACACGCGCGGATCGCCTTTGAGGGCGCGCAGGTCAGGCAGGTCGGCGCCGCCCACCGGCGTCAACACCAGTCGTGCCGTGCGCACGATCCAGCTCGGGTTCATCGAACCGCACCAACGGCAGCCCGATCATGTCGACTGCTGGCGCACCATTCACGACTGTGCAGGCGACGACCGCGCTGGCCGCAGCAGGCAAGCACGCGGACGGGAAGCCTCTGTCCGGTGTGACGATGTTGATCCAGGATGCCGGGTCGGATCGGTGTGCCGGCGTCAGTCCCGATAACCGCGGTCGATACCGTCGAGCATTCGAAGATACGCGGGCCACTCGGCTGATGCCCGCCCCCTGTCGTGATGTTCATACTGCTCGGCGACGTGCGCGCAGATCTCCGGAGCGACTTCCAGCAGCGGCGCGCCGGTCGCCTCCATGGCCAGCTGAATGCGGGCGGCGCGGACGAATTCCCTCATCAGGCTGAAGGCCTCGCGCGCGGTCACGCCAACCGTGGTAATGCCGTGGTGACGCATGATCAGCGCACGGTTCTTGCCCAGCGCGGCAACGATGCGCTCGCGTTCGTCAAAGCTGTCGGTCAGGCCTTCATAGTCGTGGTAACCGACCCGCTGGTAGAACCGCATGGCATTCTGCGACAGCATGCGCAGGCCGTGCCTGAGGCCGGACAGCGCGATGCCTTCCTCGGGATGCACGTGCACCGAGCAGTTCACGTCAGGACGGCCGCGCAGCACGCCGCTGTGCAGGGTGAAGCCGGGCCGGTTCACGCCGGAGCGTTCGTCCAGGTCATCGTCCATGCTGACCTCGACGAGGTTGGAGGCGGTGACCTCGGTGTAGAGCAACTCATGGCGCTTGATCAG
>DATKFJ010000477.1:0-49129 GCA_035511435.1 Acetobacteraceae bacterium
CTTCTCGGCGACAGCCTCGGTCCGTTGCAGCGAGGCACCGTCCGGAAGCTGAATCACTGCGAAGAAGTAACCCTGATCTTCGACCGGCAGGAATCCTGCCGGAATGCGCGAATAGATCCCGTAGGTAAGCACCAGGCCAGCCACGAAGAGCGCCAGCGCAAACCAGCGCACGCTGATAACACGCCGGATGCCATTTGCGTACGCCTGCGCCGCATAGGTGAAACCGGTATTGAAGGCACGGAAAGCCACCCAGCGCGACGGCGGCCGATGCCGCAGCAGCACGGCGCACAAAGCCGGGCTGAGGGTGAGCGAATTGAACGCCGAGATGGCAACCGAGATCGCGATGGTCAGCGCGAACTGATTGTACAGCCGTCCGGTGACGCCAGGCAGAAAGGCGACCGGCACGAAAACCGCCAGCAGCACGGCTGTCGTGGCGATGATCGGGCCGGTGACTTCCCGCATCGCGGCAACGACGGCGGCGACTGGTGCCAACCCCTTCTCGAGCTGTCGCTCCACATTCTCGACCACCACGATGGCATCGTCGACCACCAACCCGATCGCCAGTACCATGCCAAGCATGCTCACCGTGTTGAGGGAGAAGCCGAGAGCCAGCATCACCGCCAGCGTCGCGATCAGCGAGACCGGAATGGCAATGGCGGGGATGACGGTGCTGCGCCAACTCTGCAGGAACAGGAACACCACGGCGATGACCAGCGCCAGCGCCTCGCCCAGAGTGATGACCACGTCGTGCATCGACGCGGAGACGAAGGTCGTCGTGTCATAGTTGATTGCCCAGGCGATCCCCTTCGGAAAGCGCTTCGCCAACTCGGTCATCCGGTCGCGAACCTCTCGATCAAGCTGCAATGCGTTGGATCCGGGCGTCTGGTAGACCGCGATGAATACCGTCGGCAGTTCGTTCATCCGCGCGCTCGACGTGTACTGCTGGGCGCCAAGCTCGATACGGGCGACGTCACGCAGTCGCACCACGGCTTCGCTCGCAGTCCCGGCACGAATGACGATGTCGCCGAATTGTTTCGGATCGCTGAGCCGGCCGACCGCGTTGACCTGGAACTCGAATGCCGTGCCAGGCGGGGCTGGCGCCTGTCCCAGCTTGCCGGCGGCCACCTGGATGTTCTGCTCCGCGATCGCGGCCTGAACGTCTGTTGCGGTGATGCCGAGGGTGGCGAGCTTGTCCGGGTCGAGCCATATGCGCATCGAGTACCGCCGCTCACCGAAGATGCTCACGTCGCCGGCACCCGGAAGCCGCTTCAGCGGGTCGATGAGCTGCAGATACGCGTAGTTGCTGAGCGTGACGAGATCGACCGACCCGTCCGGCGAAGTAAGGTTGATCCCCAGCAGGATGTCGGGGTTTTTCTTGGTAATGATGACGCCGCCCTGGTTGACGATGGCAGGCAATTGCGCCGCCGCCTGGGAGACGCGGTTCTGTACATCGACCGCGGCGGTGTCGATCGAGTAGCCGACATTGAACGTGATGGTGATGGTTGAGCTGCCGTCATTGGCGCTGACCGACGACATATAGGCCATGCCCGGCACGCCATTGATCTGTTGCTCGAGCGGGGTCGTTACCGTGTCGGCGACGACCTTGGAGCTGGCGCCAGGGTAGTTGGCGGTGACAACCACCTGCGGTGGCGTGATATCCGGAAATTGCGCGACCGGCAGCAAGTTGTAGGCGATCAGGCCGGTCAGCACCATGATAATGGCGATGACCGAGGCGAACACCGGGCGATGGATGAAGAAGTTCACCACGACCGTTCGCCCCACCCGATGCAGTCCAGAATCGGTTCAGCCGGCCGCGTGGGCTGAAGCCTGCGGGTCAGTACCGTCAACGCCGCTTTGAGCTCCGCCGGGTCGACCCGATCGGCCGTCATGACAGCCTGGATGATTGGATCGTCCAGAAGCTCTGTCAGCGTCAGTTCGCGGTCACACATCGCGCGCCCTCCGGGCAGGGGTGGTAATCGGGTTCAGTGCGGACTAGATTGGGTGGCACTGACCAGTAACACCCCTAATGTACTGACCGGTCAGTAACATGTCAATGGATAGAGCGAACATGAACGCGTCAACCGCAAGACTGGCCGCTGATCGGCAGGGCACTAGCCACCGGCCGCGCGAGCGCATCCTCGCGGCTGCCCGCGAGCTGTTCTATCGCCGCGGCATCCATGCCGTGGGTGTCGACGCGATCGCCGAGGCGGCGGGCACCAACAAGATGACGCTCTATCGCCACTTCGCCTCGAAGGACGCGCTGATCGCCGCGTGTCTCACCGATCTCACGCAAGAATTCGAGGTTGCCTGGGACGCCATAGCCGCCGCCCATGTTGGTGATCCGGAAGGCCAGCTACTGGCCTGGCTGCGCCATCTCTGTGATTTCAAGGAGCACGAGGCCGAGCGCGGCTGTGCACTCGCCAATGCTGCGGTCGAACTGCCGGACAAGGACCATCCGGCGCGGCGCGTCATCCGCGACTACAAGACCGCGTCCCGCGAACGGCTTATCGGCCTGTGCCGTGATGCCAGGCTCCGCGATCCCGAGCGTCTTGCGGACGAAGTCTTCCTGATATTCGAGGGTGCCCGCATCACCGCCCAGAGCGTCGGAATCGAAGGGCTCTCCGCGCGGCTCGCGGGTATACTCGAGGCGCTGGTTGCTGATCGTGCCCGACGTGGCAATAAGGACGCATCGCTCAACCGAAAGCCACGCAGCCGTGGGTAGTTGCGAGTCATTTTTGGTAAGACAGGGTCCAACCAGCGGCGCGATTTCTGATGTCAGGCATAGCATCGCACGGTGAAGCGAGACTGGTACGCGTTGCCGCTGTGAGGTAGCCGCCACCCGCAACCGAGGCGAGCAGCAGCGCCCCGAGCGACAGAGCCAGCGGACGTCGGGACGCGCTCTTGCGTGGTGTGTCTCCCTTCCCCGTCGCGGCATATCCAGCCTGCGGTGCCGGCGCGGGTAGTTCGCGAATCTCCCTCGGAATATCCCGTGACGGCCGACGGCTGCCTCGTCCCCGTCGTGCACCAACCCACGCTCGATGTCCCGCTCCGCCACATCGCTCAAAGCGACGGACCCGGCAGCCCGGACCTCTTCGGCTTGCAACATCACTCGCCTCCGGAATTCTGTAAGGCGCCATACTGTATAAGTTAGGTGCCTGACAGAATCCAGGCTGCTCACGGGTTTGTCACCGCCCCTTGCCATCGAATTTGCAAGCCAGATCAGCGTTGACGACGTACGGTTAGCCGCCATACCAATCTTCACCTGAACAACGCAGGGCAACTGGACGCCCCGACAGGAGACACCGATGCCTCCGCGAACGCCCCACCGCCTTCCTTCGGAGCCGCCGACGACTGTCATGGAGGCGCTTTGCAAGCGCTTTGCCGGGCAGGACCTTCCGGCGCTCGACGTGGTGTTCGCGCTGCGCATGACCGCGCAGCAGGTGGACAACACCATCACCGAATGGATGGCGGACACGGCAGGGACGCCGGCGCGCTTTCAGATCCTGGTACTGCTATGGGCGTCCGGGGTCAGCGGTGTTCCGCACAAGGAAATCGTGAAGGCCCTGGAAGTCACCCGCGCGACGGTGTCGGGACTGATGACGAGTCTCGAGCGTGACGGCCTGGTGAAATCCACGGTGGACCGCGACGATCGCAGGAACCTGATTGCAACCCTGACGTCGAGAGGGCGGGCAATCGTCGAGAAAGCGATCGACGCCAACATCACCTCACTGCGTGCCGCGCTCGCGCCGTTGTCAGCGAAGGAGCTGGCGACGCTCATGTCGCTGTTGCAGCGTCTCCGGCAGGGCTTCATCGCCGTCAGGGAAGACCCGCGCGGTAAGCGGTAGGGCGGAACAGCAAAGCGCAGTGCGTTCTTCGGCCGCGCCCGGAGAAGCGCAGGTAGGTCTGCTGTTCTCGCTCCTCAGCTCGAAAGTAGCCATTCCGTTATCGGCCAGGACTTGCGGTTCGGTCGCCAGACCTGAACGCCCGAGGAGGGTCGTGAGCGGTCATTTACGACGCGGCTATTTTACGACGTCCGCGACGCAGTCTGTGGTGATGGCGCCCGCATGGGAGGGTCGGACCCTCGCCTCTACGCGGGGTGACGAGTCGAGGGCGACGAGTATTGCGATCTGTGCCGGTGGACTGCTACCCGACGTCGCTGCCGTGGCGGCATCGGAGGCCGAGAGCGAGGGCGTGTTATTTCCTGTCACTGCTGACGCGCCGGTCCGCCGACAAACCTCACCGCCTCGCTCCACCCCGCCGCGGCACCGACAGCAGCATCGCCACCAGCAGCGCGCCTGTGGTCGCCACCTGGGCGATACCGAACGCGTGGGCGTAAGCGACCCGCCCGCCCCCGTCGCCCAGCACCGAGAAGAACAGGCTGCCGATCGCCGCCACACTGATCGCCGCACCGATCTGCAATGCCGACGTCAGCACGCCGGCCGCAACGCCTGCCTGATGCGGTGCGACATCGCCCAGCACCGTGTTGAACAGCCGCGGATAGGCGATGCCCTGGCCGAAACCGGCGAGCAGCACCGTCAGCACCACCGGCCAGCCATCGAACCCCGCCACGATCACCGCGGCGATGGCGCCGTAGCCGATCACCTGGATGCCCATGCCGATGGTCAGCAGCCAGGGTCGAAACCGCGCGGGCAGCGGTCCGGTGACCGTCGGGCCGACGAACAGACCGATGCCGTATGGCAGGATGGCGAGGCCGGTGTGTAGCGGGTCGGTGCCGTAGCCCGCCTGCTGATAGATGCTGAACAGCACGTAGAAGGTGGTGGTGAAGAAGAACAGGGTCGCCACCAGCACGCCGCGCCTGAAGCTGGGGATGGCCACAAGGCTCAAATCCAGCAATGGACTGCCGCCACGCTCGGTCAGTCGGTGTTCGAACCGCAGGAACGCCGCGGCCAGGAACGGGACGGCAGCCAACATGACGAAGGTCCAGATCGGCCAGCCCTGCTGGCGGCCCTCGGACAGCGGGAGCACAAGGCAGGCCAGCGCCAGCGAGACCAGCAGCGCGCCGCCGATGTCCAGGCGCTGGCGGCGGTTGCTGCTGGTCTCCGGGATCAGCCACCAGCCGGCGAGCATCACCGGAATGCCGATCGGCAGCTTGGCCAGGAACACGGTCCGCCAGCCGAGGCCAAACGGGCTCCACTCCACCAGCGCGCCGCCGGAGAACTGGCCGACGGATGAGGCAAGTCCCATCATAATGCCGTAGAAGCTGAGCGCCTTGGCCAGTTCGGCCTCGCCTGGGAACAGCGCGCGGATCGAGCCCAGCACCTGCGGCGCCAGCATTG
The DNA here is from genome assembly GCA_035511435.1 of Acetobacteraceae bacterium. Classification (GTDB taxonomy): domain Bacteria; phylum Pseudomonadota; class Alphaproteobacteria; order Acetobacterales; family Acetobacteraceae; genus JAMXLO01. Next base: position 5,298 of record DATKFJ010000477.1, read on the forward strand.
CGGCGGCCAGGCCCTGGAGAATGCGGCCGATGACAAGCTGCGATGGCGTGCTGGCCAGGCCACAGAGTGCGTTGGTGGCGACAAAGCCGGCCATGCCGATCATGAACAGTCTGCGGCGGCCATACAGGTCGCCGAGCCTGCCGCCAGTGATCAGAAGCACGGCATAGCTGGCGGCGTAGCCGGATACCACGAGCTGCACTTCTGCCGCGTTGGCGCCGAGCGAGACTTGGATGGAAGGCAGGCTGACGTTTACGATGAAAAAATCGACCGATGGCAACAGACCGCCGACAACCAGTACAATGAACGCGAGCCAGCGGCCCGCGTGGGACAGGGAGATGGCCGTCGATATGGCTGGCACGGCACTTCCCTGTCCGTCTGTGACAACAGCGAATTGAGTAGCCGGCCGCCCGGTATGCCACAAGGCAGGTGGCGCGGTGGTGCCTATGGTGCGGCGCATGAGTGACGATCCGGCAGGACTGTATGCGAGACTTGGCGTGGACCCGGCGGCGGCGCCTGCGGCGATCACGGCCGCATTCCGCCTGAAGGCGCGCGTGCTGCACCCGGACGTCGTAGGAACCGGCGACATCACGGCCTTCATCCGCATGAAGGAAGCGTACGACGTGCTGGGCGACCCAAGCCGCCGAGCGGCATACGACCGCGCTGCCCGCGCCGCCACCATCGGGGAACCCAGCGCACCGGGGTTTGCCGAACCTGTGATACGTGGGCCTCGTCTGTCGGATCTGCCAATCGCGTTGTGGGCAGGGTTGGGCGGCGTGGCGTGCCTTGCGGCGGTAATGGCGGTGTTGCAGTTCAACCGCCCCGCGCCGCCGCCTTCGCCTCCGGTGGCACGGCCGTTCGCGCCGTCGGTGGCGCCCATTGCCCCATCTCCGGTGCCCGCGTCATTGGCATCCAGCACCCCCGCTGGTGGCTTGAGCACACATTATGTCGTCCCCGGCAGCGGCGACGCCGTGCTGTGGCGACGCGATGTGGCGCGCGACGTCTACCTGCCGGTGGGTCACCTGGCCATGTTCCGTCCGGTGCGGGCGCTGAGGCTGGTCCCGGAGCACGGGTTGGTCGAAATCCGTCTGGCCGACGGCGGCAGCGGCTTCGTCGATGCGGCGAGGTTGGCGCCCGGTGACGGCGCAGCCGCACATCGGGCGTTCTGTGCTTACAATGCCGGTCCATCGCCGCAGAATGGTGAAGTGCTCTACCGGCACGGCGGCGGAAGCGCGCAGATACAGATCGCCAACCGCTCCGAGGAGCCGGCGGTGGTCAAGCTGCGCGACGCGGCCGGCAGGACCGCCGCCACGGTGTTCATGGCCCCCGGCGATAGCGCCGTCGTGGAAAACCTCGCTGATGGCAGCTATCGGCCGGAGTTCGCCCTCGGCGAGCTATGGAGCCGTGCGTGCAATGACTTCGCCGCCGGCATGCGGGCACAGCGCTTCAGCGGCTATGCAGCGCTGTCCGCATTGTCGCCGCTGGTGATTCCGCCGGACCTTTCCGCGGGTACCTTACCGGTGGATATTCCCGACGCGGCGTTCGAACGGGATTAGGGGTCTGCAGATGGCGATCAGGCTTCAGGAGTCGTTGCGCGGCGTGTTCTATGCGCCGTTCTACGTGGCGCTGGCGCGCGATGCCTATGCCGCCGAGGGGGTGGAGGTGCAGTTCGTCAGCTCACCGCAACCAGGCGATGCGGCGCGCAACGTGATGGACGGCACGGTGGATGTCTGCTGGGGCGGGCCGATGCGGGTGATGCAGGCTTATCACCAGATGCACCGTTGCGATTTGGTGTCGTTTGTCGAAGTGGTGACACGCGATCCCTTTCTACTGGTGGGTCGCGAGGCGCGCCCGGCGTTTGTGTTGCGCGATCTGCTTGGGCTGCGCGTGGCAACTGTCAGCGAAGTGCCGACGCCTTGGATGTGCCTGCAGGAGGATATTCGACGCGCAGGGATGATGCCGTCGCATCTGATGCGCGTGGCCGACGCCACGATGGCGGACAATGTCGCGGCGCTGCGGCGCGGCGAGGTGGATGTGGTGCAGGTGTTCGAACCGTTCGCGTCCGCGTTGGTCGTTGAGGGTGCGGGGGCTGTTTGGTACGCGCAGGCGAGCCGAGGGCCGACATCGTACACCACGTTCTACACTCGGCGTGGCCTGTTGGATGCGCGGCGGGACGAACTGCGTCGCATGGTCCGCGCGATCTACCGCGCGCAGAAGTGGGTTGCGGGCGCTGACGGCAATGCGATCGCCGATGCCATCGCGGGCTATTTCCAGGACGTGCCGCCGGCAGTCCTGGCTGCGTCCTGCGCACGATACAAGTCACTCGGCATCTGGGGCGGCGATCCGCGTATGCCTCGCGCGGGGTACGATCGATTGCGCGCCAGCCTGGTGTCGGGCGGCTTCGTGTCGCCGGGCACGGATTACGCTACGGCGGTCGACAACAGTCTGGCCGATGCGGTGGTGGCGGAAGACCCGCCGCCGTTGCAGTGAAGGGGGAGAACGACGATGCCGCATGCAATGACCGATGACGGGGTGCGCCTGTATTACGAAGAGACGGGGTCCGGCAGGCCGGTGATCTTCGTGCACGAATATGCCGGCGACTATCGGAGCTGGGAACCGCAGATGCGGCATTTCGGCCAGCGCTATCGTGCGATCACCTACAATGCACGCGGCTATCCGCCGTCGGATGTTCCCGAGGACGTGGCGAAGTATTCGCAGGTGCGTGCTGCCGATGACATCAGGGCGGTGCTCGATCATCTGAAGATCGACAAGGCCCATGTGGTGGGTTTGTCGATGGGTGGCTTTGCCACCTTGCATTACGGGTTTCGACATCCTGGCCGCGCCTTGTCGTTGTGCGTCGCGGGGTGCGGCTATGGGGCGGAGAAGGGCCAGACTGCCAAGTTCCGGTCGGAGGCGGAGACCATTGCCGCTTTCATCATCGAGCAGGGCATGGACGTGTTCGCGTCGAAGTATGCCTACGGCCCGACGCGCGTGCAGTTCGAGAACAAGGATCCTCGCGGCTTCGACGAGTTCAGGCGGATGCTGGCGGAACACTCGGCTTTGGGTGCGCGCAACACGCAGTTGGGCGTGCAGCGCGAACGGCCGTCGCTGTACGACCTTGTGGATCAGATGAAGGCGCTGACGCTGCCGACGTTGATCCTGACAGGCGACGAGGACTGGCCGTGCCTGGCGCCTGGCCTGCTGATGAAGCAGACCATTGGCAGTGCCGCATTGTCGGTGATGCCGAACTGCGGGCACGCGATCAACATCGAGGATCCGGATGAATTCAACCGCATCGTCGGTGCGTTCATCGTGCAGGTCGATGCCGGGCGTTGGCCGATGCGCGATCCGCGCGCGGTGTCGGCGTCGATCACGGGGATGAAGTAGGGTCAGTCGCTGTCGAAGATCGCTTCGGGCAGGAGCGCCGACACGACGTAGTTCGGCACGTCGACGACGTTGGAAATACGCAGATCGACGGCGACGCTGCAGATCACGTACGCCTGCTGGCGGGAGAAGCCGCGTTCCTGCAGCAGCTCCATCATGTTGAGCACGGCGTTGCGGCAGGCGAGCGTCAGGTTTTCCGCCTCGATCTCGCCGGCTGTGTTGATCGGCATGCCCATGACGCCGAGAAAACGTTCCGGCGCGGCGTAGCGTGGGTCGGCGAAGTAGGTGGTGCGCGAGAACACCGGTGCGGTGAATTTGCGGCGCGCGGCGAGGCCCTTGTGCAGCTTGAAGCGCACGACGGCGGTGGCGCCCATTTCGACGGCGGTGACGCAGACCTCGCCATCGCCTTGCGCGAAGTGGCCGTCGCCGGTGGAGAACAGCGCGCCTTCCTTGAACACCGGGAGGAATAGTTTTGCGCCCTTGGTGAGTTGTTTCACATCGAAATTGCCGCCGTTCTCGCGCGGCGGGAGCGTGCGCAGGCCGGTCAGGCCGCATGGACCCGCCGGCACCGCGCCGTTGGCGTCGGGCGGCAGTGCGAAGCCGCCGCGGTCGATGACGCGCTTTTCGCGGGCCGTCCATGCGGTGAGCTGTTCGGCGGTGGGCGCCACGGCGGAGACGCCCATGAACGGTGCGCCGGGAATGCGCACGCCGGGAATCTGTGCGGACGTGGCCCAGTTGTCCTTGATCTGCCAGTGCACCAGGAACGGTTCGGTCATCACGTCGCGCAGGAAGCCGAGGCCCGGCATGATGGCGCTGAACGCGGTGGGTTGCGCGATGATGTCGGTAAACTCGATTTCCAGGATGTCGCCTGGCTGCGCGCCCTTGACGAACACCGGGCCGGTGAGCGGATGCACCGCGCCGGCGTTGAGCGATGCGAAGTCTGCGACGGTGGTGGCGGGGGTGATCTGGCCATCGAGCGCATCGCGGGTTTCCAGCGCGATTTCCTCGCCTTCGGCGATTTCGGCGGCGGGGGCGATGTCGGGGTGGTAGCGGTTGTGGCCGCAGTTCGGTTCGTCACAAAGCGGCTTGGCGCGGTCGATGCGGATGGCGTGCATGGTATGGGTCCTGAGGTGGCGAGGCTGCCATATCACCAGAGCGTATAGCCGCCGTCGATAACCAGTGCCGCACCGGTCATATAGCGCGATGCGTCGGAAGCCAGATAGACGGCGAGTGGACCCAGGTCCTCCGGACGGCCGAATTCGCCCATGGGGATCTGCTGTTTGAATGCCTCGATGACGTGCGGTGACTCGCGCGCCCAGCGCTGATTCGGTTCCGTCATGAAGCCGCCGGGCAGGATGGCATTCACCGTGACGCCACGCGGCGCCCAGTCGGCTGCGGTGGCGCGGGTGAACTGGATGACCGCTGCCTTTGCGGTTTCGTAGTGGCGGCCGGCGATGCCGCGATTGGCGATAAGGCCACTGACGGATGCGATGTTGATCACGCGTCCGCCCTCGCCGCGCGCCAGCATCGCGCCGCCGATCTGCTTGGTGCAGAGGAAGGTGCTGGTCAGGTTCAGGTCCATCATCTGCTGCCAGACTTCCAGCGATTCTTCCTCGACCGGCACGTTGATGCGGCGGCCGCCGATGTTGTTGATCAGGATGTCCATCGGGCCAAATGCCAGGGCATCGCGGCACGCGCGTTCGCACTGTTCGGGGATGCCGGCGTCGGCCTGGATGGTGTGGGCATGGCGGCCGATGCTGCGGATGTCGGTGGCGGTACGGGCGAGGCTGTCCGCGTCACGGCCGACCAGCACGATATCAGCGCCTGCCTCTGCTATCGCGAGCGCCATCTCGCGGCCGAGCCCGCGGCTACCACCGGTGATGAACAGTCGTTTGCCGTCGAGGCGGAAGCGGTCGAGGACGGGCATGGGGTAAACTCCGGCTGAATTTGTACGGCGAGACAGTACATGGTATCCCGTGAGGATACAGAACATCCGTCACCGGGGCCCGCGGCGGCTCATCGAACACGACGACCACCGTGGAGTCCGGCGCGACCTCGTCAATCGGGTGCGGAACATCCTAGCGGCTCTCGTTGCCGCCGATGACATGGCTGGTATGGCAGGCCCGCCAGACTGGCGCGTTCATCGGCTTGTCGGAGATCCGGCAGGACCGTGGAGCGTCCTCGGTGTCGGGCAATTGGCGGATTACGTTCGATATCGAGGACGGCGAAGTATGCGATCTGGACCTGGAGGATTACCATTGACCAGCAAGGGCCCGGTGAAAGTCGGCATGCGCCCGCCTCACCCGGGCAACTTCATTCGGGAGGAAATCCTGGACGAACTCGGTCTGTCGGTATCACGAGCGGCCGAGGTACTCGGCGTTCGCCGAGCCACGCTGTCGGACCCGGTGAATGGCCGCGCGGCCTTGTCGGCGGAAATGGCGCTGCGAGTCGAAAAAGCGTTTGGCGTGAGCATGGACACGCTTCTGCGCATGCAGGCCTGGTACGACGGATATGTGATGCGGCAGCGCCAGCGCGAGATCAATGTGAAACGGTTTACGCCGAAGACGGCATCCACTGAAGTGCGGCGGGTAGGCTGAGGGCACAGGAGACCCGACGTGTTGAAGAGAAATTGCCGAGATTGGGCAGCATGAGGCGGCAGAGCAGTTTATCGACACCGCGATCTGTCTGAGTTAATCCACGCGAATGGTTATTTCTACTCACGTTGTTGATACGGCAGCAGGTGTAAATCGCGCATTGTCTCCGCCGTGACACGGCAGGTATCAGCACCCTGGACGAACACCAGACCACCGATATGACCGTGGCCATCATCGACAATGCGCTCCAGCACTCCGGGAACTTGGCTCCTGTCGGTGATGCTTCCACCGGTCTTTTCGTCCTTTATAACCCCGCCAGGCTGCTGCAGGATGACCCTTTCGAAAACCATAGGATCCACGTTTCCCATGGGCCGGCACTGGCCGCTCATGCCCACAACCACGTACCACGCGTGATCGCCATCCAGGGCGTGGGCGACGCAAGTAATCGCAAGCACATTCAGACTGGCCAGAAGCAGTGTTCTCATGCCCGAATTATAAACAAGCGGATCGAGGCCGCACGCTGTTCGGGCCTGTTCGGGGCGCTGATGCTCCCCCCGGCTCATGATGCCAGGCATATCTTGGGGTGAACTTGAGGCTTGCTCGTCGCGTCGAGATTCGCAGCCATAACAAATCCACACTACCGACCCATCGCCACCCCGTTTGACACCACCCCCCAACACCCTGCATCCTGCCCGGCTACCGAGGGGAGCCCCGCCGACAGGGGCTGAGAGACCGACAGGACCGCACAACGCGGCGGCGCGGTGACCCTTGAACCTGAACCGGGTCATGCCGGCGTAGGGACGGGAGCCTCCGCAATCGCATCGCCCCCGCCCCTCTGCCACACGCCCGGGAGCGCGATGGAGGAGACGTTCATGACCGTCCAGTCGAAGACCGCTGCCCGCCCGAACAGCGTCACCACCGGCGCGATTGCGGGCTCCCGCAAGATCTACACCTCGCCCGCAGGCCGGCCCGACATCAACGTGCCCTTCCGCGAGATTGCGCTGGATCCTTCCGCGCGCGAGGAACCCTACCGCGCCTACGATTGCTCCGGCCCGTATACCGACCCTTCGGTAACCATCGACCTCGAAGCGGGTCTGCCGCCGGTGCGCGCGGAGTGGCTTGCCAAGCGCGGGTTCGAACGCATTGCCGCCCGCCCGGTGCAGCCGATCGACAACGGCGGCGCGTCCGGCGACCGTCTGGTTCCGGCCTGTCCGGCGGAGCTTCCGGTATTTGGCGGCAAGCCGGGCCAGCTTGTTACACAGATCGAATTCGCCCGCGCCGGCATTGTCACCGAAGAAATGATCTATGTCGCGCACCGGGAGAATCTCGGCCGGCAGAAGATGCTCGCCGGCGCCGAGGAACGGCTGGCCGATGGCGAAAGCTTCGGTGCGGAAATTCCAGCGTTCATCACCCCGGAGTTCGTGCGCGACGAAATCGCGCGCGGCCGCGCCATCATCCCGGCCAACATCAACCATCCGGAGTTGGAGCCGGTCATCATCGGCCGCAACTTCCTGGTGAAGATCAACGCGAATATCGGCAATTCCGCGGTTACCTCGGGTGCGGCAGAAGAAGTCGAGAAACTCGTGTGGGCGATCCGCTGGGGCGGCGACACGGTGATGGACCTGTCCACCGGCCGCAACATCCACAATATCCGCGGCTGGATACTGCGGAATTCGCCGGTGCCGATCGGCACCGTGCCGATCTACCAGGCGTTGGAGAAGGTCGATGGCGAACCCGACAAGCTGGATTGGGAGGTGTTCAAAGACACCCTGATCGAGCAGGCCGAGCAGGGCGTGGACTATTTCACCATCCATGCCGGTGTGCGTCTTGGCTATGTGCCGCTGACCGCGAAGCGGGTCACGGGCATCGTGTCGCGCGGCGGTTCGATCATGGCGCGCTGGTGCCTGTCGCATCACAAGGAAAGTTTCCTGTACGAGCGGTTCGACGAGATCTGCGACATCATGCGCAAGTACGACGTGTCGTTCTCGCTTGGCGACGGGCTGCGTCCCGGTTCGAACGCGGACGCCAACGACGCGGCGCAGTTCGCCGAACTGGAGACGCTGGGTGAGCTGACCAAGATCGCGTGGGACAAGGGCTGCCAGGTGATGATCGAGGGCCCCGGCCACGTGCCGATGCACAAGATCAAGGTCAACATGGACAAGCAGCTTCGCGAATGCGGCGAAGCGCCGTTCTACACACTCGGCCCGCTCACCACCGACGTCGCGCCAGGCTATGACCACATCACCTCCGCGATCGGTGCGGCGATGATCGGCTGGTTCGGCACCGCGATGCTCTGCTACGTCACGCCGAAGGAGCACCTCGGCCTGCCCAACCGCGATGACGTGAAGGTTGGCGTGATCACCTATCGCATTGCGGCGCACGCGGCAGACCTGGCGAAGGGCCATCCCGCGGCCAAGCTGCGCGACGATGCGATCAGCCGAGCGCGGTTCGAGTTCCGCTGGGAGGATCAGTTCAATCTGTCGCTCGATCCCGACACCGCGCGTAGCTTCCACGACGAGACGCTGCCGAAGGAAGCGCACAAGGTCGCGCATTTCTGTTCGATGTGCGGGCCGAAGTTCTGCTCGATGCGGATTACGCAGGACCTGCGCGCAGAGGCAGAGCGGATGACCGGGCTGGAGCAGAAGAGCAAGGAGTTCGTCGAGAAGGGCAAGGAGATCTACCTGCCCGCGGCTGAGTAGGCGTATCGCTACGCAGGCACGACGGCGCATTTTGTGTTCTCGTGCCTGCGTGGTTGACCTGCCTTGCACCCGAGCGCAGTCGCCCCCAAACTGAGGCGATGACCGAAGCCCGCACCGCACTGGAAGCGATCGGCGTGCTGCCGGACACCGAGATCGACATCGGTGGCGCCGCGCTGCAACTTGCCCGCATCGATGCACCCGATGCCGACTGGCAGGCGGCGCGCGACCATTTGTCAGAGCTTGCGCGCGACGCGGTGGGCTTGGCCGCGACCATCGGCACGAATGATCTCTCCATGCGCGCCGAAGCGCTCGCGGGACTGATCGCCGGCCGCTACGCGTATGTCGGCGATGCCGAAAACTATGACGATCTCGCCAACGCCAACCTGATCCACGTCATCGAACGACGCAAAGGTCTGCCTGTCGCACTTGGCATCATCTGGCTGCACACCGCCCGCGCCGCCGGCTGGGGTGCGCATGGTGTGGATTTTCCGGCGCATTTTCTCGTCGCCCTTGAAGGCAAGAGTGTGCAGGCGGTGATTGACGTGTTCGCCGGCGGCGTCACGTTGGATGCACGTGACCTGCGCGCCTTGCTCAAGCGCGTGGAGGGTGACAAAGCCGAGTTGCGACCGGGCCTTTTGCGCCCGATGAATGCGCGCGGCGTGTTGCTGAGGTTGCAGAGCAACATCATGAGTCGTCGCCTGCAGGGCGGTGATCTGCCAGGCGCGCTGATCTGCACCGAGGACATGCTGCTCATCGCGCCGGACCACGCCGATCTGTGGCGTCAGGCAGCGGTAATGAACCAGCGTCTCGATCGGGTGGGCGCGGCATTACGTTGCTTCGAACGTTTCCTCATGCTGGTACCAGAGGGCGATGCGGCCAGCCGCATCCGCGGCGCGATCGACGAATTGCGCACGCGGCTGAATTAGGCACGGCGGGTGGGCGATATATTTCGCCGCGAGACGGCGGAACATCCGGAACCCTTCACCGGCGAGAGGCTCACGACCGCCATCGCCGGTCAGGTACAGATCGAGCATTACCACCGCTACCTGTTCGCCCGGTCGCTCGCGCGCGGGCTCGATGTGCTCGATGTGGCAAGCGGCGAAGGATATGGCGCGGCACTTCTGGCGCAGATCGCGCGCTCGGTCGTCGGCGTGGAGTATTCAGAACCGACCGCACGCACTGCCAGCGATAATTTTCAGCGACCGAACCTGCGCTTTCTCCAGGGAGACGCGCGCGCGCTGCCGCTGGCTGACGCCTGCGTCGACCTTGTCGTCTCATTCGAAACTATCGAGCATTTCGACCAGCAGGACGAATTCCTTCGCGAGGTTCGACGCGTACTGCGGCCCGACGGGCAATTCGTCGTCAGCACACCCGATCGCGATATCTATTCCCCGTCGGGATCGGCGGCCAATCCGTTTCATGTACATGAGTTGAGCCGGCGCGAGTTTACCTCGCTGCTGCGCGGGTCATTCCGCCATGTGCAGATGCTGCAGCAACGCGCGATGATCGGCTCCGCGGTGCTGAATGAAACGGGGGCGCTTGCGCCGCCGCTGGTATTCGACCGGCGCGGCGACACGCATTTCGAAGCGTGCGACGGTTTGCCGCGCGCGCCCTATCTGGTTGCCGTGGCATCCGATCGCGAACCGCCGCCGCTGCCGCACAGTCTCTATATCGACCGCAATGATCTGGACACCGAGCATCGGCGACTGATCGAGCTCGGCGGTGACCTTCGCCATGCACAAGAGCTGCTTACGCGCACGGAGACCGAATTGGCCAGTGCGATGGCCGCTGCGACGGCCGCAACGCAGCGAGCGCTACAGATGGCACAGGCAAACGCGGAATCGGTGCGGCAGATCAACGTGCTGCAAGGCGAACTCGCTCTCGTGCAGCGCGAGAGCGACCGCGTGCAAGGCTCGCTGCGCACGTTCATGCGCATCTATCTGCCTCGGCTTCGCGATCACCTGTTCCGGCGGCGCCGGTAGCGACGCAAGCACCCGATCAGGTGTTGCAGCAAGTTTCCGGTGCGTGGCGGGCGGCTATGCATTCCGGTCGGGATGCCAATCCGGGTTTCCAACTCATCATAGGCACGCTGCAGCATCTCGCAACGCGCCTGAAATGCGCCTGCACCCCCGAGACCCCGCTGCGCTTCCCACGACTTTATCCGATCCACCATGTCATAGATGGCGCGCAGCAGGCCGACGGCAGCCAGATAATCATTGCCGTCGCTGTCGCGACTTCGTGCCAACCAATGATCGATGCGGCCATGGGCAAAGTCGACCAGGCTGTCACCTTCAGTCGCGACGCCGACGCGGTCCGCCTGCGAGGTGTAGCGATTGGTCCGCTCGATCCACTGTGCCGTGTCCACGTGCGACAGATGCTCGATGAAAATCGGCGACTCCGCTTCGATGCGTTCGATCCGTTCGCTCCGCAGATTGATGCCGCCATGCACAGTCGGGGAGAACTCAGCGGTGCCTTTGCGGAAGAAGCGCGTCTGGTGCTCCGGCCAGTAATATGCCCGCGCATCGAAGGTTCCCAGGATGAAGTGCCGCAGCGGCAGGGACACGATGTCCGCCGCGTCGGGGCCGCGCGCCGCGTGCAAAAATTCGATCGCCGCCGGACTGAGCATCTCGTCGTCGTCGAGAAAGGCGATCCATTCATGATGGCACTGGCGCAGCGCATAGCTGCGCGTCTCTTCGACGGTAGGCGACCAGGGCACTGTGATCACCCGATCGGCATAGCGTCGGGCGATGCGCGACGTGTCATCGGTCGATGACTTGTCGATCACGATCAACTCATCGACGAAGCGCAGTGACCGCAGACATGTTCCAAGCAGGGCGGCGCGGTTATAGGCAATGACGAAGCCGCTGATCGGCATGCGCGTCACAATGTTCCGCCGCGGCGAAATCCGCGAGCAGGCACATCAGGCGGCGAGACCACCCGCGACAAGCAGGCCGGCGGCGAAGCGATCGGATCCGCCGCGGTTACGATCCGTACCAGGCGGCCTTCGGCCGACAACGGCACGGCGCACTGCGGCAATCGTGGACCTGGCGGATCGAGCGCCAGCAGTCCCGCTCGGGCAGCAGGTCGCGCTGCCTGGACCCGCTCTAGATACCATGCGCCACGCATCAGTGACGCGGAGTGATACAATACGATCGCTCGCTGCCAATCCGTCGAGCCGAACCGGATCAGCACCAGGATGCGGAATGCGGCGCGGACGGCAGCGCGGTCGCGGGCGAATTGCCAGTCGTCCGGCGCGACAGCGGGACGTGCGGAAAGCAGTAGCCATGCAGCAATGATCGAAGCCAAGACAGTTAGTAGGACGTGGGACAATGGAGCCAAGCCTGCGCTGACCGGTCTGATAGGGCACTTGAAGGTTTCGGCCCCCGTCGTGGGCCGCTGATCGTTCAATATTGGACAGCCTAGCTCAACAGAGGACCCGCGGCGAGAGGTCGGGACGGAATTTTAGGATAGTTTTCCGATTTCTCTTGCCCACCTCACCCAGCTTTGGGTATTAATTCGGTGCCGCCCAACCCATGCCGCTGAAAAGATTAAGGGGCGGTCGGGCATTTAACCTCGACGCTATGGCGTCATAGGAAAATAGGCCCGGGCGATATAGCTATCTCGCCAGAGCGGATCTCGCAGACTGGGAGCCTGCCAGCCAATCGCAGGCGACGGGCGGTGGCGTAAGGGGCGCTGGAAACGCACCAACCGAAATTCCCGATCGCTACACAGGCCAGTACACAGCATTCGTATCGGAAGCGCCCAGCGGGAGTCCTGCGGGCGGGGTGCCTTTATCGTTTCCGGGCGGCTTGACCCGCCAGTGCAGGACGAGAGCCCCGAATTAATTCTGAAGCAACCACGGAGTAGTTCTAATGGGCAATATCACGCTGTCCGTTACGACAGCACCTGACAGTCTCACTGTGAGCGGGGTCAAGTCGCTCGGCGCACCTGCCGACATCGTCGCCACCGCCATACCGGGAACCGGCGCACCGGTACTGTTGGGTACCCTGCCGGCACAATCTGACGGCCCCTACACCATCTCGGCCGCTGTACCGCCGGGCAGCTACACGGTGCAGGTTACGACAAGTACAACGCTGTCCAGCGATACAAAGTCATCGGCGACAGTCCCGATGGCTACATTGACGGCCACCGGAAACAACACACTCGGGTTTCCCGCCAACATCGTGGTGACCGCTACTCCTTCGGGTGGTGGCAGCCCCATCGCGATTGCGACGCTGACCAACGAGCCAGTCGGCCCTTATTCAGTAACTGCCAATGTTCCGCCTGGTGACTACGAACTTGCCACCGAGATGAACGTGACGCTGACCAGCGATGCGACATCGTCATCCACTGTGTTGCCGCCCACTCTGACGGCGTCCGGCAACAATACGCTCGGCTTTCCAGCCAACATCGTGGTGACCGCCACTCCTGCGGGAGGCGGCAGTTCCATCATTGTCGGTACGCTGACCAACCAACCCGTCGGACCCTATTTGGTGACCGCTGCTGTTCCACCCGGCACCTACACGCTCGACACCGCGATGAGCGCGACGCTGACCGGCGATGCGACGTCGTCATCCACTGTATTGCCGGCTACTCTGACGGCGATTGGGAACAATACGCTCGGGAGTCCAGCCAACGTCGTCGTGACCGCCACTCCAACGGCCGGTGGCAGCCCCATCGCGATTGCGACGCTGGTCAACCAAACTGTCGGGCCATTTTCGGTGACTGCTCCTGTGCCGGCCGGCAATTACACGGTTGACATTGCAATGACCGCGACGCTGGCCAGCGATGCAACATCGTCGTCCATTGTGTTGCCAGCTACTCTGACGGCGATTGGGAACAATACGCTGGGGACTCCAGCCAATGTCGTGGTAACTGCTACCGCAACGGCTGGTGGCAGCCCGATCACAATTGCAACGCTGGTCAATCAGCCTGTCGGACCGTTTTCGGTGACTGCTCCCGTGCCGGCCGGCGACTACACGGTTGACATGGCAATGAGCGCGACGCTGACCAGCGATGCAACATCCGCGTCTAGCGTGGCGCCGACCACATTAACGTGGACAGGAAATAACACACTTGGCGTCGCGGCCAATATAGTGGTTACGGCGACTCCCACCGGCGGTGGCAGTCCCATCAATATTGCTACGCTGACCAACCAGCCCGCCGGCCCGTGTTCGGTGACCGCTGTTGTCCCGCCAGGGGCCTACACGGTTGACGCCGCGCTGAGTGCAACATTGAGCAGCGATGCTACATCGTTGTCCACAGTGGCGCCGACCACACTGACGTGGGCAGGAAACAACACACTTGGCGTCGCGGCCAATATCGTGGTTACAGCGACTCCCGCCGGCGGTGGAAGTCCCATCAATATTGCTACGCTGACCAACCAGCCCGTCGGCCCATGTTCGGTGACTGCTGTTGTCCCGCCTGGGGTTTACATGGTTGACGCCGCGATGAGTGCCACCCTGACCAGCGATGCTACGTCGTTGGCCACCGTGGCGCTGACCACATTGACGTCGACCGGGACCAACACGCTGGGATTTCCCGCCAACATTGTCGTGACTGCAACGCCTTCGGGCGGCGGCAGCCCCATCACGATTGCCACGCTGACCAATGAGCCCGTCGGCCCCTTCTCGGTAACTGCGGCGGTTCCGCCTGGCAACTACTCGGTTGATACCGAGATGTGCGTGACGCTTTCCTACCCAACGGGTGTACCGGTCAGTGTGCCGCAAACGACGCTGAACGTGACCGGCGTCAAGTCGCTGGGCGTTCCGGCCGATCTTGTTGCCGTTGCTGCTCCTGTGGGATCCGGTTCACCTATACCGCTAGGCACGCTGCCTGCTCAACCGGATGGGCCATACGCATTCACATCGATTGTGCCTCCCGGTACCTATGCGATCGACGTGTCCTCGAGCATCGCACTATCCGCTGCGGCATCATGTTCTGCGACCGTGCCCGCTCCAACGCTGACGGCAGTTATCACCTACAACGGGAATACCTACAGCTACAATGAGTCCGGTGGTACCGCTTTAGGCAATTATACTGACCCGCAAGGCCGGTTCACGATGACCAACACGATGGCGACCAATGCCGGCCTGCCAAACTTCACGGTGTTCTTCCGCCGTAACACAGACGGAACCTGCGAGCACACCGTCTTTGAGTATGGCAACCCGAGAGTGACGGTGCAGCCGATCAACCTCAACGCCTATACGGCGACTATCAGCAAGGCCGGCGTGGTGCTGCACACCGAGAATGTGCCGAACCACTTCTGGTTTGCCCGCTGGCGCTGGCCGCAGTCGCCCTATCCCGTGACCGTAACGCCGGCTGCACTCATAGCCTCGGGTCTGCTGCCGCATTATGACGCGTCGGTGCTGGGCAAATACGGCAAGGCATACGCCGCGTATACTTATACGCCGATGACTCTCGCAGGTTTGTGCGGCGACATGGGGCAGACCGGAGAGCGCGGCGATATCGGACTGGTGACCGAGTGGCAGGCTGATTACATCTGCTGCGGTACCAACCTGCCGACCGTGCTGGCTCAAGCCGAGGCTGGCGGGACGTTCCCATGGATTATGCGCGATCCGACCACCGGGGCGCCGTTCAATGCCCAAGCCAACCCGAGTGCAACAACTCAGTTTGTCAACAAGTCTCTGCCGGCCACGATCCTGACCACGACGTGCAACGTCGCTGCAAGCGGAGCCAGGGTTTATTGTGACGAAGCGCATGAGCCTGAGTTGGCCTATTTGCCCTTCCTGCTGACCGGCGATCCGTATCACCTGGAGTCCATGCAGTTCCAGGGCACCGCGAACGTGGTTATGTCCACTGCCGCGGCGCGCTACAACTCGTCTCTCGGCGTGCGCGCTGTAGCCTGGGGTTTGCGCACCGCAGGTCGTCTTTCCGTCATTACGCCCGCTACGGTGCCAAGTTGGCTTCTGCCGAAGAGTGTATGGGCGGCCGACGTAGCGAGCAGGCTGGCATGGTTGCATTTGAGTGTAATTTCGTCGGCCATGCCATGCACGGTGTTCCAGGTTATGCAACAGACCCAGACGACGTACTGCGACTTCTGGGAGGGTGACTTCGTCACTGCGACGCTATGTGACCTGGTGCGTCTGGGTCTGTCGAGCTGCCAGACGGCGTTGAACTGGGTGATACAGCAGGCTATCGCCCGCACCAACGGAACCAGCGGATGGCTGCGTTGCCAGCCGTCGCCGTATAATGTCAACCTTATGGCGACAGCGTCATCGCCAATGCCGACCAGCTGGGCGGGGTTGTGGGCGCTCAACTATTCGATGCAGCCGGCCAATCTCCCGTTCTCACCGAGTGATGCGACCGGCAATGCCTGCCTCGCCCTGAACACCTCGGGCGCTATCACCTATCCGTCGTATGCCCGGGCCGTGCTCGCGATGGCTGCCCGGCTCGGCATCGCCGGTACTGCCGCTCCGTTTGCCTGGATCGACGGGGAGATCACCCGGCAATTGAGTGCCACGCTACAGCCTGACCGGAAATGGATGATTACATAGAAAATCTTCGCCAACTGTCATCACAGCGCGCCCGCCGGAGATACCCCCGGCGGGCACCTTTTTGGTCAGGCGCGGGTTCCCCATCGTATCAACTGCGGGTCGGGAACAATCTCGAACCATGTCGTGGTCGGAGTGAGAGGATTTGAACCTCCGGCCCCTGCGTCCCGAACACAGTGCTCTACCAGGCTGAGCTACACTCCGGCCAAGGCGGCGCATATAGCCCCGCGCGTCGGCCCGGGCAAGGCGCAGTTACAGTCGCGCGGCCTCGCCAACGCTGGTGCGGTCCAGGTGCGACAGGCGGCTCAGCACCGCTGGGACGCCATCCAGCACTTCGAAAAGTTGCCGTGCCTCGGGTGCGGCAAAATCGCTCGCGATCGCCGCCTCGATCGTTGCCAGGAAGGCGGCGGCCGAGCCGGCCACGTCGCAGATCAGGATCGGCTTGGAATGCAGTCGAAGCTGGCGCCAGGTGATGATCTCGATTGTTTCATCGAGCGTCCCCAGGCCACCCGGCAGCGATACGAAAGCGTCGGCTGCTTCGAACATGCGTTGCTTGCGGCTGTGCATTGAATCGGTGATGACCATTTTGGTGACACCCGCATGCGCCACTTCGCGTCGGGTGAGGAATTCCGGAATGATGCCCAGGACGTCGCCGCCCGCGGCCAGCGCTGCGTCAGCCAGGACGCCCATCAGCCCGATGCGTCCGCCGCCATACACCAGCCGGATGCCGGCTTTCGCCAATCCCGTGCCGAGTGCTTGCGCGGTGCAGTGGTATGCAGGATCGTTCCCGGAGCGGGAGCCACAAAATACGGTAACGGCGTGAGGTTTGGACATGGTGAGAAAGTGCCACAGATAGGCCGATTTGCCACCGGGTTTCACGCGGGGCGGGGAATATTGATGGCTGTCGCGCGTCCAACAGTCAGCCACGGTGCTGGCGGCACGACAGGGGAGAACCGGAATGATGAGGAAGCTTGTGCTTCTGGCGGCTTTGGCCTTGGCGACGGCGGGTATCGCCCGGGCTGAAGGGTTCAATGTGATCGAGACCCGCCAGGCCGGGCAGGACGCGATGTCCGGTGACTATGCCGGCATTCGCGCCGTGGTCGCTGCAAAGGGTGATGTGAAGACGCTGGAGGTGCCGGCGAAGGCCATGGCGCGCTGGATACGGCAATATCCCACGCTGTTCCCGCCCGGCAGTGATCAGGGACACCCGACGAAAGCATTGCCGGCGGTCTGGACTGACATGGCGGGGTTCCAGAAGGACGCCGACACCATGGCTGATGCGGCCGATAAGCTGGCTGAGCTCGCCAAGGCCGGCGACGCTGATGGTGTGGCCGCACAGGTCAAGGTCGTCGGCGACGCCTGCGGCACCTGCCACCGTGCCTTTCGGGCTCGCTGAGCAGCGGCTACCCCGCCTTCAACCCCCTTGCGGCGGTCGCTACCCTGCCCGCACCAGGCGGCCTGGAGTGGCGCCGGTGTATTCGCCGTGCTCGAACACCGGAACGCCGGACACCAGGGTTGCGATGTAGCCATCGACCCGCTGTACCAGCCGGCGCCCGCCTGCCGGCAGGTCGTAGCGGATTTCCGGCACGTGCAGCCGCAGCCGCTCGAAGTCGATCACGTTGACATCGGCTTTCAGCCCTAACGTCAGGCGGCCGCGATCCGCAAAGCCAAAGAAGTCGGCGGTCTCGCTGGTCTGCCGCTTGACGATCAGCTCCAGCGGCAGGCCTGGTCCGCGTTTCCGGTCACGTCCCCAATGCGTCAGCATCCAGCTTGGCAAACTGGCATCGCTGATCGAGGAGCAATGCGCACCACCATCCGACAGTCCCAGGACCGTCTCCGGCGAGGTCAGCATCGTGCGGATGATGTCGTGATTATCCTCGTTGTAGCCGACGATTGGGAAGAACAGGAACTTGTCCAGCCCGCCGGCCAGGTAATCATACGCCACCTCTGACGGTGAGTGATTCGAGCGCTGCGCCATCGCGGCGATGCTGCTGCTCGCCTCCGGCTCGTAGTCCGGCGGATCGCCCATGACGAACATGCGATCCCAGCGCGTGGTGATCTGCTGGCGGAACTGCGACAGCCGCCGTACCAGCTCCGCCGATGGTTCGTCATTCAGGATCGTGGCGCGCACCGCCGGGTCCTGCAGCCGTGCCAGCCGCTCCACCGCGGGGAGCTTCAGCAGTTCCTGATAGGTCGGGCGAATGGAAAACGGGTTCAGCGCGGTGTCCACGCCCAGCATCACGCCGACCGGACGGCCCGCCACCTGCGCGGTGACGAACGCACCCTGCGAGCGGGCAGCGCGCACGCCTTCCATCAGACGCTGCCACCGCACCGGATCGGTCGGGCGGTCGGTCAGCAGGAACCACACCGGCCGGCCGGTGTCCTGGCCCAGCCTGGTCATCCAGGCCAGTTCCTCGGTTTCCACGTCGAAATCGCTGTTGATGCCGAAGGCGCCGTGCTTCAGGCCCTTCAGGGCCGAACCGATACCCAGTAGCTCCTGAACTTCCGAATAGCGCCCCGGCACCATCTCGCCGGTTGGTGTCTTGTGCGAATTGGTGCGCGAGGTCGTGAAGCCGAATGCACCGGCTTCCAGCGCCTCGCGCGTCATGCGGCGCATTGCGTCGATATCCTCGGCGGTGGCCTTCTCGCGGTTGATGGCGCGCTCGCCCATGACGTAGACGCGCAGCGGATGGTGCGGCACCTGCGCGGCGACATCGATCGAGCGTGGCATGCGGTCAAGCGCGTCGAGATATTGCGGGAAGGTCTCCCAGTCCCACTTCAGGCCTTCGGCCAGGGTGATGCCGGGGATTTCCTCCACTGCCTCCATCAGCCCGATCAGCGAGGCATGATGCTCGCGTCGCACGGGCGCGAAACCGACACCGCAATTGCCGAACAGCAGGGTGGTGACGCCATGCCATGACGACGGCGCCAGTTCCTGGTCCCACGTCGCCTGACCATCGTAGTGCGTGTGTACATCGACCCAGCCAGGCGTGACGAGTTTGCCATCGGCGTTGATCTCGCGCTTGCCGGGACCAGCCTTGCCGCCAACCTGCGCGATGCGGCCGCCATCGATCGCGACGTCGCCGGCGAACGCCGGATTGCCGGTGCCATCAACGATGGTGCCGTTGCGAATGACGGTATCATGCATGGCGTTCTCTCCTTGATTTCTTGTGGACAAGGAGAGACCCGGCAGCCCGACCGGTCAAGTTTTGCTTCGCCGTCCGTGGCTGGCTCGTGATTTGATCCGGTGTTTGCACCGCGTGAAATGTCGGGGCAATTCCGCTGGAAAAAATCAGGCGGCATACCGCCGTCCTGGCTAATCCCCGCGTCAGCTTCTCGCGTCACGCAGGTGATAATCTTGGTACGCAGCATCCCTGTTCGACAGAATTGGCGGCCTGATCGGCCAGTCTATGGCGAACGCCTTGTCGTCCCAACGAACGCCCGCGTCGGCGTCCGGATAGTAGCATTCGGCCATCTGATAGAAAACTTCCGCGCCATCCGTCAGGGTCTGGAAGCCATGCGCGAAGCCCCCCGGGACGTACAACGCACACCCGTTGTCTTCGGTCAGCTCCACCGACAGCCATTGGCGGACCGTCGGTGACTGCGGCCGCAGGTCCAGCACGACGTCCCAAATGGCACCGCGCGTGCAGCGGACCAGCTTGATCTCCTGGTAAGGCGGAAGCTGACGATGCATGCCGCGCAATGTGCCGCGGCGCGCATTGTACGACGCATTGCACTGAACGAAATCGCTTGCCAGCCCATGAGCGGTGAATTCGTCGCGACAGAAGGTCCGCGTGAAATAACCGCGAGAATCCTCCCGCCGTTCAGGGGAAACGATGAAGATCCCTGGTAGCGATTGTTCGGTGAACAGCATCAGATCACCTGTAGGCTCGGTATCGGTATGACGAACCTGCCGCCCCAGTCGCGCACTGCACGCATCTGCTCGATAATCTCATCCTTGATATTCCAGGGCAGGATGAAGACGTAGTCCGGCCTGACTTCCAGGATGCGCTCGGGAGCGAAGATTGGAATCTGCACTCCCGGCAAGAAGCGGCCCTGCTTATGTGGACTTCGGTCGACAGTGAAGCGCAGCAGTTCCGGCCCGACGCCGCAATAGTTGAGCAGGGTATTGCCCTTGGCCGGTGCGCCGTAGCCAACCACCAGCTTGCCCTCGCGTCGTGCCGCGATGAGGAATTCCAGGATCTGGCACTTCACTTCTACGACGGTCGCGGCGAAGCGGTCGTAGGTCGCCAAATCGTCAAGCGCGGCTGCCCGTTCGTCCGCCAGTACGGCATGGAAGCGATCGGTCCGATGCCGCGAGGCATCTCCGGCGTGACATGCGTGAATCCGCAGCGAGCCGCCATGAGTGGACAGCCGATCGACATCGAACACCGTCAAGCCGTGGCGTGCGAACAGCTTATCGACCACCAGCAACGAGAAATATGAGAAGTGCTCGTGATAAATGGTGTCGAACTGGCGCTCTGCGATCAAACGGAGCAGATGCGGGAATTCAACGGTGATGGTGCCAGTAGGCTTCAGCAGAAGCTTGAGGCCTGCGACGAAGTCGTGCAGGTCGGGCACATGAGCAAGCACGTTGTTTGCACAGATCAGATCAGCCGCCTTGCCGGCATCGGCCAGACGTCGCGCGGTTGCCGTGCCGAAGAACGCGACCTCTGTGGCGACGCCTTTCGACTCGGCAACCCTCGCCACGTTGGCTGCCGGTTCGATACCAAGAACGGCAACACCGCGTTGGCAAAAATACTGCAGCAGATAGCCGTCGTTGCTGGCTACCTCCACCACCAGCGAGCGTTCATCCAGCCCGAGATGGGCCGTCATCCGCGCCGCATAGGTTTCGGCGTGGCGCAACCAAACATCCGAGAACGAAGAGAAGTACAGATAGTCGCTGAATATGGTTTCCGCTTTTTCGAATTCCTCGAGCTGAACCAGCAGGCACTGCTCGCAAACGTAGACGTGGAGCGGGTAGTGCGGCTCCATCAATCGGATCTGATCGGCAGCGAGAAATGAGTTCGACAGCGGCGCGCGCCCAAGGTCGGCGAATGTCCGCGTGAGTTCGGCTCCGCAAAAACGGCATGAGCGTGTGGTCATGATCAGGTCAGATCCATTTCGCAATATCGTGAAAGCTGTGCATCGGTCAGCGCTCTTGCTGATTCACCGGCGTTCAGGCGCCGATGCCATTCGACCGTCCAGGCCAGCCCGTCCGCCAAACGCAGGCGCGGCGCCCAGCCCAGCTTCATCCTGGCCCTGGAGGAATCGACCTTGAGCCAGGTCGTTTCATGCGGCGCATCACCGGGCGTCGACGCCCAGTTGGCGCCCAGCCCCCATTGTTCCACCACCCGCGACACGATCCAGGCCACCGGACGCGCATCTTCATCGACCGGGCCGAAATTCCACGCATCACCGAAGCCCGCAGCGTCCGCATCCAGACGCTCCGCCAGAAGCAGGTAGCCGCGCAGCGGTTCCAGCACGTGCTGCCACGGGCGGATCGCGTGCGGATTGCGGATTTCGATGTCGCGGCCGGTGGACAGCGCCTTCATGCAGTCCGGCAGCAGCCGGTCCTCTGCCCAATCGCCGCCGCCAATCACATTGCCCGCGCGGGCGGTCGCGATGCCCACCTGCCGACCGCCCCGAACCGAGAAGTAAGAACGGCGATAGGCAGAGGTGACCAGTTCGGCACAACCTTTGGAACTGCTGTACGGATCGTGGCCACCCATCGCGTCAGTCTCGCGATAGGCCCATGGCCATTCCCGATTTTCATAACATTTGTCGCTGGTCACGACGACCACACTGCGCACGGACGGCACCGATCGAACGGCTTCCAGCACGTGCACGGTACCCATGACGTTCGTCGCGTAAGTCTCGACAGGTTGGCGATACGAAAGTCGTACCAATGACTGTGCCGCCAGATGAAACACGATCTCCGGCTGCCAAGCAGTCATGACGCAGCGTACCACGGCCAGATCGCGGACGTCCCCGAACGTCGTCGTTATCACGTTCTGCAAGCCGGCAAGCGCGAACAGGTTTGGCGCGGTGGGCGGCGGCAGCGACAGGCCGGCCACGCTGGCGCCCATCGAGTGCAGCCATAAGCTGAGCCAGGACCCCTTGAATCCGGTATGGCCGAGAACCAGCACGCGCCGACCGTTCCAGTAGTCGCGGGTGGGGTTAATCACATCTTCCAAGGCGCACTCCTGGAATTCCATATCGCCGTCGGTTGCCGGCGATCGCGCAGCGGCACATCATTGCCCGCGAATAGTTAACGAACTTTGGTGCGAAGAGGGCGCCGGCAGCGCCCATGTCCAGCGCGGCGAAGCACCCTGGCGGCAGCATATAGTGTCGCGGTCGCGAGCTTGCCATGGCCGGCGCGGGATTCGAACGGTGCGGTGCTTCAGGCAATCGGCGACAGGGTGAATCGCTGCAGGCGCTTGCGACGCGACGTAGTCTCGTATCGCCATTGCGATTGCGCGCACGTTTACGGGTTCCGTCCGCTGGATTCTGTCCTCGAGTGGGTGGATGGCGGGCCACATTTGAGGATCACCAGGTCAGCTTGCGAAGACCCCCCGCTTGTCGCCTTGAGTTGCGGCCACATGCCGCGCACAATGCAGCACTGGGCAATAGCTATGCTCCGGCGCGTGCATCCCGATCATAGAGGCCTACCATGATACAGCTCCGCCACGGTGTCTTCCTGCCACCGTTTCATCCGATGGATGAGAATCCCGCCGCATGCATGGATCGCGATCTGGAGTTGATGCAATGGCTGGACCGCCTCGGCTATCACGAGGCCTGGATAGGCGAGCACCATTCCGCTGGCTGGGAGCTGATCAGCTCGCCCGAACTGTTCATCGCCGTAGCGGCGGAGCGTACACGTTCGATCCGCTTCGGCACCGGCGTGATCTCGCTGCCGTACCACAACCCGCTGATGACGGCGAACCGCATCATTCAGCTCGATCATCACACGCGTGGCCGTATCATGTTCGGCGCGGGGCCTGGGTTGCTGGCGTCGGATGCGCTGATGCTGGGAATCGACCCCAACACCCAGCGCGATCGAATGGCAGAGGCGCTGGACGTGATCCTGCGGTTCTTCCGCGGCGAGATCGTCACCGAGAAGACCGACTGGTACACCTTCGTCAACGCGCGTGCGCATCTACGCCCGTATACGCGGCCGCATCCGGAGGTCGCGGTGGTGAGCGCGGTCACGCCATCCGGCGGGCGGCTTGCGGGCAAGTACGATCTGAGCATGATCTGCGTCGCGGCCACCAATCCGTTCGGTTACGATGCGCTGGCGGCGAACTGGCAGATCGCCAACGACATTGCAGCCGAGCAGGGACGCAGCATGGATCCGGCGCGGCTGCGGCTGGTCGGACCGATGCACATCGCCGAAACGCGCGCCAAGGCGTACGAGAACTGTCGCTTCGGCTTCGAGCGTTATCTTGGATATCTCAACAACAACCAGCCGCGCTTCATTGTGCCGGCCGGGCAGGATCCGGCCGAATGGTTTGTCGAGAACAAGTTCGGCGTCATCGGCACACCGGATGATGCGATCGCGCTGATCCAACGCCTGCGGGACAAGCAGGGACAGTTTGGCGTGTTCCTGCATCAGGCGCACAACTGGGCGGATTGGGAGGCGACGAAGCGATCCTATGAGTTGTATGCCCGCTACGTGATGCCGCATTTTTCCGATGAGAACATCCCGCGCGTCGAATCATTCGACTGGTGCACCGAGCATCGCGACGAACTGACCGAGAAGCGTTCCAACGCGGCGCGCGCCATGTTCGACAAGCACGAAACGGAGCAGCGCGCTGCGCAGGCGGCACGCGCGGCCGCGCCGATGGTGAGGCCGAAAACCGGGCGCGAGGCGTGGTGAATCCGAATGCCCGGTGTGATTCTCGCGGTCCTTGATCACCCGGCGCCGGCAGGCTCACTGCTCGCAGCGGCGCGTTGTCTCGCCGATCTGACGGGTGCCAGTCGGATCACGGCACTGCTGGTCCGCACCCCGCCCGACACGAGCATCGCGAGCGAGGAGATTCTCACCGCGCAGCGAGAGGCGGAGCTTCGGGCCTTGGAGGCCCAGCGGGCTGATGCCGTGCGGACGGAGTTTGATGCGTGGCTGCCTGCCACGGAGCAAGCTGGTTTCACCGCTGAATGGATCGATATCGACGGTATCGCCGAGCAGATAATTGAGGAACGCGGCGGCCGCACGGACTTCCTGGTGGTCGGGCAGCCGGCCCGGCACGACTACGGCACGAGCTGGCATGCCATGCGTGCGGCGCTGTTCACCACGGATCGCCCGGTCCTTGTGGTACCGCCCGCGGCAACCGGCAATTTCGGGCGTCGCGTCGCCATCGCATGGCGCGACGACGAGCGTGCAACCAGGGCTGTGCTGGCCGGACTGCGGTGTCTCACGCGCGCCGAGTCTGTATTTGTGATCGCTGGAGTCCGCAGCGCCGCCGCCGCCCCGGCGATGCCCGCGATTCTTGCCGAACATGACGTCAATGCAGAGCTGCACATAATACCCATCGGCGCCGGCGCGTTCGGCGCGACCTTGCTGGGCAAGGCGCATGAACTCGGCGCCGACATGCTTATGATGGGCGCCTATGAGCATAATCCGTTGCGCGAATTTCTGCTCGGTGGCGTGACACGGTACATGCTGGACCACATCGATATTCCGGTGCTGATGCGTCACTGAAGGTCACTACGGATTGATAGGTCTCGCCGTAGCGAAACCCATCATGACCCAGGCTATGCCTGTGCCGCCGGTGCGTGATCGGCGTGAAATTCCTCCTCGGTCACGCCGTAGATATCGAACACCCTCGCCGAGCTGAGCTGCGCGGGTGCGCCGTCGAACACGATCCGCCCAGCCTGCATGGCGATCACGCGGTCGCACCAAGCGCGCGCCGCATCCAGATGATGCAGGCAGGTCAGGACCGTCAGACCGTCCTCCCGGTTCACCGTGCGCAACGCCTCCATCACCAGTCGCGCATTGTGTGGATCCAGGCTAGCGATCGGCTCATCCGCCAGTATCAGTTGCGGTTGCTGCGATAATGCCCGGCAGATTGCAACGCGTTGCTGCTGGCCACCCGATAGCGTGCCCGCGCGTTGCAGCGCCATCTCGGCCAGACCGAACCGTTCCAACAGCATCAGCGCGGCCGCACGTTCCTCAGCCGAGAACAGACCGAACAGACTCGACAGCGCCGCGCGGTGTGACAGCCGGCCGATCAGCACATTGGTCAGCACATCCAGTCGTGGCACCAGGTTGAACTGCTGGAACACCATCGCCGCGCGTGCGCGCCAGGCACGCAGCGCCTTGCCGGTCAGCGATGTCACGTCGATACCACCGTAACGGATCGCGCCGGCGGATGGTTCGGTCAACCGGTTGATCATCCGCAGCATAGTGGATTTCCCGGCGCCGGACCGGCCGATGATGCCCAGCATCTGACCGGCAGGCACATCGAGGTCGATATCGTCCACAGCCACGACGGAACCAAACCGTCGCGTCAGACCGTGGATGCGAAGTGTCTCCGGCTGCATGCGCCATTACAGACCGGAATGCCGGGCGCTGCCCAGCATCGCGACGGGCTGACACGAGAGTGATGACCGCCGCGCCTTGTGGCGCAGCTTCGTCGCGGTATGGCGGTCGTCGCATTGGCGTTATCACTGCTGCTCGCCGGTCAGGCGTCGAGGTTGAACGCCGCTGCCATCAGAGCCCGCGTATAGTCGTCACACGGGTTGGCGAAAACTTCATCCGCGCTGCCCTGTTCCACCACCCGGCCGTGGCGCAGCACCACAATGCGATG
This sequence comes from Acetobacteraceae bacterium, assembly GCA_035511435.1. Classification (GTDB taxonomy): domain Bacteria; phylum Pseudomonadota; class Alphaproteobacteria; order Acetobacterales; family Acetobacteraceae; genus JAMXLO01. The sequence goes on from DATKFJ010000477.1 coordinate 31,295, forward strand.
CGCCAGCGCCCGGACTACCTTCAGATCGTGGCTGATGAACAGATAGGCCAGGCCATGGATCTGCTGCAACTTGCGCAACAACTCGACGATCTGCGCCTGCACGGACATATCCAGCGCACTGGTTGGTTCATCCAGCACCACGAGGCGCGGTTTCAGCACCATGGCGCGCGCGATCGCAATGCGCTGACGCTGCCCACCGCTGAATTCATGCGGATAGCGGTCGGCCGAATCCGCGGAAAGCCCTACTTCCTCCAGTTCCACCGCAACACGCCGCCCACGTTCCGCCCGACTGAGAGCGGGCTCGTGCACCTGCAAACCCTCGGCGATGATGTCGCCGACCGGCATGCGCGGCGACAGACTGCCGAACGGGTCCTGAAAGACGATCTGCGCGCGTGCCCGCAACCGTCGCAACGCACGCTTGCCGAGATTGGTGATATCTTCGCCGGCGAAAACGATTCGGCCGGCGCCGTGTTCCAGCCGTAATGCAGCAAGCGCCATCGTGGTCTTGCCGGAACCCGATTCACCGACCAGGCCCACCGTTTCGCCTTCGCGCACAGTGACCGATACGCCATCCACGGCACGCACGTAGCCGACCGCACGACGCAACACGCCACGACGGATCGCGAAGTGTACCTTCACGTTGTCGGCTTGCAGCAGCGGAAGGGCATCATTGGGCAGTGCTGCGGGCCGGCCCTTCGGCACCGCTGCGAGCAGCATCCGCGTGTATGGGTGAGCGGGTGCTGCGAATACATCGGCCACGCGACCGGATTCGACCACTGTACCGTCTTTCATGACGCACACGCGGTCGGCATAGCGACGGACGATCTGCAGGTCGTGGGTAATCAGCAGCAACGCCAGCCGGTCCTCTGTCCGGAGACGCGCGAGCAGCTTCAGGATCTGCGCCTGAATGGTGACATCCAGCGCGGTGGTCGGTTCATCGGCAATCAACAAGGCGGGATTGTTGGCCAGTGCCATGGCGATCATCACGCGCTGCCGTTGCCCGCCGGAAAGCTGATGGGGGAACGCGTCCAGCCTATGTTCAGCGTCGGCAAAGCCGGCATGGCGCAGTGCCTCGATCACCCGTGCGCGCACCTGACTGGCGGGCATGCGTTGATGCAGCGTGATTGCCTCGGCGATCTGGCGACCGACGCGATGCAGTGGGTTGAGGCTCGTCATCGGTTCCTGGAACACCATGCCGGCCAGGATACCGCGCGCCTGGCGCAACGCAGGGGGAAGCGCGCCGATCATCTGTTGTTTGTCCAGCAGGACGCTTCCCGTGGGGTTGCTGCCGCCAGACGGCAAAAGCTGCAGAAGCGAGAGAGCGGTCACCGATTTGCCAGACCCGGATTCACCAACCAGTGCCAGCGTCTCGCCTCGATCGAGCGTGAACGAAACGCCATCCACCACACGCTTGGCGCCGAACGCGACTGACAGGTTGGCGACCTCGACAAGGCTCATCGGCGGCTGCCGGCGTGACGGAATGCAACGCAACTGTCATCGTGCTTCATACCGGCAACCGCCGCGGATCGAACGCGTCGCGCACCGCTTCACCGACGAAGATCATCAACGTCAGCACCCCGCCCAGTACGAAGAACGCGGTAAATCCCAGCCACGGCGCCTGTAGATTGTTCTTGCCCTGCGCGACCAGTTCACCGAGCGACGGCGATCCGGGCGGCAGTCCGAATCCCAGGAAGTCCAGGCTAGCCAGGATGGTCACCGAGCCCGACAAGGTGAATGGCAGGAACGTCAGTGTCGCGACCATCGCGTTGGGCAGGATGTGCCGCCACATCACCGCGATGTCCGACACGCCAAGCGCTCTTGCCGCGCGCACATAATCCAGATTGCGGCCGCGCAGGAATTCAGCGCGCACCACGCCGGTCAGGTTCATCCAGGAGAACAGCAGAAGGAACACCAACAGCACCCAGAATCCAGGCGTGATGATGCTGCCGAGTATGATCAGCAGATAGAGCTGCGGCATGCCGCTCCAGATTTCGATGAAGCGCTGGAACAGCAGGTCCGTCGCACCGCCGTAATACCCCTGCACTGCGCCGGCCGCGATGCCGACGGCAGACGAGACGATGGTCAGCACGAAGCCGAACACCACCGACAGACGGAAGCCGTAGATCACCCGCGCCAGCACGTCGCGCGCCTGATCGTCGGTGCCGAGTGGGTTCTGCCATGTCGGCGGTGACGGCGCCGGGCTTGGCAGGTTCTTCACGATGGTGTCGGAGCTATACGGTACCGCGGGCCAGATCATCCAGCCACGCGCGTTAATTGCCTTCTGGATGTCGGGATCGGTGTAGTCGGCCTCGGTCGGCAGAAAATCGGCGCCGAAGATGTCCTCGCTGTAATCCCGCAGCACCGGCACATACCAGTGGCCATCGAATCGGATCAGCAGCGGGCGATCGTTGGCAATGAATTCGGCGAACAGGCTAATGCCGAACAGGATCATGAAAATCCAGAACGACCAATAACCACGCCGATGTCGGCGGAAGATCGCAAGCCTGCGTTGGGTGATCGGAGAAAGCTTCAACCTCGCGTCCCGAAGTCGATGCGTGGGTCAACCACGGTATAAAGTATGTCGCCGACGATCTGCATCAGCAAGCCGAGTAGTGTGAAGATGTAGAGTGTACCGAACATCACTGGATAGTCGCGCTGGATCGCGGATTGGAAGCCCAGCAGGCCCAGGCCATCGAGCGAAAACACGATCTCTACCAGCAACGCGGAGGTGAACAGGATCGAGATGAAGGCCTGCGGAAAGCCGGCAACGATCAGCAGCATGGCGTTGCGGAACACGTGACCGTAGAGCACGCGTTGCTCACCGGCGCCCTTGGAGCGCGCTGTCACCGTGTACTGCTTGCGGATTTCCTCCAGGAAGCAGTTTTTGGTCAGCATCGTCAGGCTGGCGAAACCGCTCGCCACCACGGCGACGGTCGGCAGCACCATGTGCCAGGCGTAGTCTCCTATGCGGGCTGGCCAGCTCCAGTCGGCGCTGCCTTCGCTGGTCAGGCCGCGCAGCGGGAACCACTGAAAGAAGCTGCCGCCAGCGAACAGCACAACCAGCAGGATGGCGAACAGGAAGCTGGGAACAGCGTAACCAACCAGCACGACGGCGCTGCTGGCGACGTCGAAGCGGCTGCCGTCGCGTACCGCCTTGGCGATGCCGAGTGGAATGGACACGAGATACACCAGCAGCGTGGACCACAAGCCGAGTGAGATGGACACCGGCATCTTTTGCAGGATGAGGTGCAGCACCGACTGGTCGCGGAAGAAGCTGCGACCGAAGTCGAAGCGCAGATAGCCGCCGACCATGTCGAGGAAGCGCGTCAACGGCGGCTTGTCGAAGCCGAACATCTTCTTGATGTCGGCAACGATGTGTGGGTCGAGCCCGCGTGCGCCGCGATAGGAGCCGGCGCCGCCGAATTCGGAGCTGGCGCCGCCGAGGCGAGACGACATGTCACCCTTGCCGCGGAGTTCCGCGATCATCTGTTCCACCGGGCCGCCGGGCGCGAACTGGATCACCACGAAATTGATGGCGATGATGCCGAACAGCGTGGGGATCACCAGCAGCAGTCGGCGGAACAGATAAGCGGTCATGCCGGACAAGGGCCTGCGCCGCCGCCCCCCGCTGCCGGCTCCCACAAGGGAAGCGGGAATGCTGTATCGGCTACTCCCCCTCCCCTTGTGGAAGGAGGCAGGGGGAGCGGACCTGGCCTGACCATCACTGCCGCTTTGCCGCTTCGAGCGCCTGGGCCTTGGCGGCGTCGACCCACCAGGTGTCGAAGTTGAAGCCCTCGCGGATCGGCTTGTCAGGATGGCCGAAGCGATTCCAGTAGGCGATGTGGAAGGTTCGGCTGTCCCAGTTGGGCACCAGGAACCAGCGCCAGAGCAGCACCCGGTCCAGTGCGCGCGCGGCAGTATCCAGCGTTTTCCGGTCCTGCGCCGTGATCACCTTCTCGACCAGCGCGTCCACCGCGGGGTCACAGATTCCCGCAATGTTGTAGCTGCCCTGCGCCTTGGCCGCCGCGCAGGTGAAGTAGTCCCGCAGTTCGTTGCCCGGGATGTCGCCTTCCGGATAGACCATCATTGTCATGTCGAAGTCGAAGTCATCGGTCAGGTGCTGGTACTGGGCCGGATCGACTGTGCGTACCCCCACATCAATGCCGATCTTCTGCAGCGATTGCACATACGGTAGCGCCACACGTTCCAGCGACGGGTCGTCCAGCAGGATGATGAAGCTCATCGGCTGGCCGTTCGCGTCCACCAGTTTGCGCTCCTTCACCGACCACCCGGCCTGCCCCAACAGGTCGAGCGCCTTGCGCAATTCTTCGCGGTTGTTGCCTGATCCATCGGTCACCGGCAGCTTGAACGGCTGGTTGAACAACTCGGCTGGCAATTCCGCGCGATACGGCTCCAGCAGCTTCAGTTCATCGCCTTGCGGGATGCCCGAGGACGCAAGGTCGCTGTTGCTGAAGTAGCTCAGCGTGCGCGTATAGCTGCTATAGAACAGATTCTTGTTGGCCCATTCGAAGTCGTACACCTCGGCCATCGCTTGGCGAACCAGGGGGTTGGCGAATATCGGTCGGCGCGTGTTCATCGCCCAACCCTGCATCCCGGTCGGCAGATGGTGCGTGAACTCTTGCTTGATCACCAACCCCCGTTCCACCGCGGGAAAATCGTACGCGGTCGCCCAGGTCTTCGAAATGTTCTCGCTGCGCAGGTCGATCTGCCCCGCCTTGAACGCCTCCATCGCCACAGTCGAATCGCGGAAATACTCGATGCGCACGCGATCGAAATTGTTGGTTCCCTTGCCGGTCGGCATGTTCGCCGCCCACCAGTCCGGCCGCCGCTCGTATGTCACGCTGCGGCCCAGTTCGAAGTTGGCGATTCGATAGGGGCCGGAACCGATCGGCGGATCGGTCAGCGGCTTGGTAAAATCGCGGCCCGCGAAGAAATGCTCCGGCAGCACCGGCAGTTCGCCGAGGATCAGCGGCAGCTCGCGGTTCTCGTTCGACTTGAAGTGGAATATCACCCGGCGCGGGCCTTCCACCTCCACATCCTTCACGTCCGCCATCTGGATGCGGAAACTCGGCCGGCCCTGGTCGAGCAGCGTGCGATAGGTCCATGCCACGTCCTCAGCGGTCACCGGCGTGCCATCGGAGAACTTCGCTTCGGGCCGCAGTTCGAACGCGACCCACATCTTGTCGGCCGGCAGCTCGATGGTTTGTGCGAGATGGCCATAGCCGGAATCCATCTCATCGGCCGAGGACGTCAGCAGACTTTCCCAGACATGGCCGACGCTGGACCCGGAACCTGAACCGCCGGGCAGGGTTACCCACGGACTGACCATGCCGCCGGTCGCGGTGCCGCGCAGAATGAACGGGTTGAAGCTATCGTAGCTGCCGATCGACGCCAGCGTGACGTCGCCACCCTTGGGCGCATTCGGATCGACATAGGGGAAATACGGGAAATCAGGCGGCAAGGCGGGCTTTCCCAGAACGGCGATCGCATTGCTGCGCGACACCGGGCCGTCATCAGCGAGTGCGGGGGTGAGAAGGCCAGACAGTAGTAACAGGGCTATGGCGCGCATTGGACCCAGGTGTGACGTTTGGCGGGCAGCATGGCAACTGAAGACTAAGCAAGGTTCACGGTGACTGGATGTGCGCGATTTGGCCAGCCGCGACGCATTTCGTTGCGCTCAGCCCATAATTCCGGCGAAATTCGGGCTGAGGCGGGCACCGGTTTACCCGAGCAGCGCCACGGCCTTCGCCAGCAGCGCCGGATCGCCGACCGACAGCACGCGCCCGTCACCGTCGGGACGCAGCGTCTGGCCTGCCCAATCGGTGACGCGACCGCCGGCGCCTTCCACCACGGGCACCAGCGCAGCCCAATCCCAGAGCTTCATAGTCGATTCGGCAATCACGTCGATCTGGCCGAGTGCGAGGAGGCCATGGGCATAGCAGTCACCACCCCAGTAGTTGCGCCGGACCACACCTGCCAGGCGCTGCCAGCGGGGCTGGTCGGCGCCCAGCATTTCGGGGCTGGTGCATGACAATTCGGCATCAGCCAACGATGGGCATTGCCGGCAGCCAGCCCGTCCACCATACGGTCCGCGGAAAGTGGTCGCGCGTCCGGTAGCGCCGACCCAGCGCTCGCCGGTCACCGGTTGATCGATCACACCGAGAACCGGCGTGTCGCCATCCAACAACGCGATCAGGATACCGAAGGTCGGACGGCCTGTGATGAAGGCGCGGGTGCCATCGATTGGATCCAGCACCCAGCGCAAGCGAGCGTCAGGCCGGTCGAGCCCGAACTCCTCGCCGAGTATCCCGTGGTCTGGAAAACGCTCCGTCAGGACCGCGCGCATCGCCCGCTCCGCGCTGCGGTCGGCGATCGTCACCGGGGAGCGGTCGGATTTCAGGTCAGCCGACACACCGGCCCGGAAGAATGGCCGCACAACGGCGCCCGCAACATCAGCCGCAGCCTCTGCCGCGGCAATCAACCGATCGGTGTCAACCGGCGGCAAGCAGCGCCATCATGGTTTCGCCGGCGTCGGAGGAGCCGCCCCGGGCGCCCCGGCTGGCGGCGACGAAGCAGCCGGCGCGTTTGGTTGAGCCGCGCCCGTGCTGCCAGCCGGCGCTGCTGGTGAGGTCGGTGACGCTGCGGGGGCTGATGTGGCCGGTGAGGGTGGAGGTGTGCCAGGTGCCGCGGCAGGTGGGTGTGCTGCTGGCGCCGATGCCGCGGGCGCGGATGCGGCGGGCGCAGATGCACCGGGCGCGGCACCGTGGTTCGCTGCACCGGGCGCCGATGCTGTGGGCGCGGCACCGGGCGCCGCCGCCGGCGTGGCGGCCGGTGGTGCCGCCTCCGGCGCTGGGAGCGGCACCGGATTGTCAGACAAGGACCGCAAATAGGCAATGACATCCGCGCGCTGCTGGGCATTGGGAATGCCGGCGAACGTCATGCGCGTGCCGGGCACATCGGCGCCCGGCTTGAGCAACCATTCGTTCAGAGCGTCGAAGGTCCATGGCTGACCCTTGAACTTTTCCAGGGCGGGCGAATAGTTGAACCCTTCCTCGTGATCGTGCGGGCCGCCAACGACCCCGTACAGGTTTGGCCCGATGCCCGGCTTGGCACCCTTGTCGAAGGTATGACAGGCGATGCAGACACGATGCGCAAACTGTTCGCCGGTTTTGACGTCCGCCTTGGCCAGCAACGGCGCGATAGGCGGCACCTGCTCGGGCGCTGCGGCAGTGGCACCAGCGGCGGGCGCCGTCGCGATGTTCAATACCGGCTTCTCCGGTAGCGTCTCGCGGACCAGGTTGTCGCCGATCAGGCCAGTGAGAAAGAAGGCAATGCCACCGATCAAGATCGCGGCAATGCCTTTGTTGACCTCCATGCTATCCATGCAGCGTGACTTCCCCGTCCGACCAACCAAACGCGCAAGGAGATACACCGGCTCGCCGTTGCACGCGGCCGTGCTCCTCCATAAGGTGCTCGCACCATAGGGAAACGATCCCTGGCCATCAACCCACCCGGTCCCCGTACGCACGTGAATCCCATCGTCGTCATTCCGTCCCGCATGGCATCGACCCGGCTTCCGGGAAAGCCGCTTGCCGACATCCATGGCCGGCCAATGATCGTCCATGTGCTGGACCGTGCGCGGGAGGCCCAGATCGGGCCGGTTGCCGTGGCCTGCGGGGATTCGGAGATCGCCGACGCGGTGCGCGCCCATGGCGGCATCGCGGTACTGACCGACCCCACTCTGCCGCGCGGATCGGATCGGGTGCATGCGGCGCTGGCAGAGCTGGATCCGCAGGGGCGGCACGACGTGGTGGTGAATTTGCAGGGCGATCTGCCCAGCATTCCGCCGGTCTATCTGCGTACCGTGCTAACACCGCTGTCCGATCCGGGGTTCGACATCGCCACGCTGGTGGCCCCGATCGATACTGATGAGGAGGCGAACCTGCCATCGGTGGTCAAGGCGGCCTGTGCATTCGACCGCGGCCGCGCGGTGTCGCCCGCGCTGTATTTCTCCCGGGTGCCGATCCCTTGGGGCGAGGGTCCCCGCTGGCACCACATCGGCATCTACGCGTTCCGCCGCACGGCACTGGCGCATTTTGTGTCATTGCCGGAGGCGCCGCTGGAACGCCGGGAAAGCCTGGAACAGCTTCGCGCCCTGGAGGCCGGCATGCGCATCGCCTGCGCCCGCGTGGAACATGCGCCGTACGGTGTGGATACGCCGGACGACCTTGAACGAGCACGCCGCGACCTCGCACCGAGGGGCCGAAGCGCATGACCGGTGTGATCGCATTCCAGGGCGTGCCTGGCGCGTATTCCGATCTGGCCTGCCGGGTGGCTTACCCGGATCTTTCTACGCTGCCGTGCGAATCGTTCGAAACGGCGATCGACGCGGTGCGCGACGGGCGCGCGCAGTTGGCCATGCTGCCGTGCGAGAACAGCCTGGCGGGGCGCGTGCCGGATATCCACCATCTGCTGCCGGGGTCCGGGCTGTTCGTCATCGGCGAGCACTTCCACCGTGTGGAGCATTGTCTGCTCGGGGTCCGCGGCGCGACCATTGGCGATTTGAAGCGGGCGCATTCGCACACCGTCGCGTTGGGCCAGGTGCGGCATAGTCTGCGCGGGCTCGGGCTGACACCGGTGGTGCAGGCGGATACCGCAGGCGCCGCGCAGCTTGTCGCGGAGTGGGGTCGCAAGGAAGAGGCGGCGATCGCGTCCGCTCTGGCCGCGGAGATCTATGGGCTCGACATTCTGAAGGCCAACGTCGAGGACGCGCCACACAACACGACGCGGTTCTATGTGATGGCGCCGCGTCCGGTGACGCCCGACCCGTCGCAGTCGAATCTGATGACGACGTTTGTGTTTCGGGTGAGGAACGTGCCGGCTGCGCTGTACAAGGCGCTGGGGGGCTTCGCGACCAACGGCGTCAACATGACGAAGCTGGAGAGCTACATGCTTGGCGGCCACTTCGCCGCGACGCAGTTCCTGTGCGATGTCGATGGCCATCCCGAACAACCGGGATTGCGGCGAGCGTTGGAAGAGTTGTCGTTCTTTTCGTCAGAGGTGCGGGTATTGGGGGTCTATCCGGCTGCGGCGTTCCGGCTGGCGCAGGGGGTGTGACCGGCAGGCGCGCGGCCACCCGTCTCGACGCGCAATCGTGGCTGTCTGGGATATTTCCTCAAGGAAGTTTCGACTTGCCAAATGCCGAACGACGATGCCGGGAACATCGCTGGATCCATGCCTAGGCGCAGGTGGCGATCAACCCGCAATCACGACACCGCCCTCACCGCGCTTTCCAACCGCCGCGCAGTATCCGCGGCCAGCGCTTCGGGCGTACTGGCGAAGCCCATTACCAGGCCCACCATGCGCGGGGTCCCGGCGTAGTACGCACCCAACGGTGATACTGCCAAGCCGCGGTTTCGGCATGCAGCCACGGTCGCTGCTTCATCCACACCCTCCGGCAGCCGCGTCACCATGTGCAGCCCACCAGGCGCGGCGATCGGCGCGACGGATGGCGCGTGGCGAGCCATCGCGGTCAGCAGGGCGGCGCGGCGACGGGCATATTCGGTACGCATTCGGCGGATGTGCGGCGCGAGCAGCCCCTGGCGCATGAACTCCGCCAGGACCGCCTGATTGAACGTATCGATGCCGCGATCCATCAGAGTGCCCACGCGCACGAATGCGGCGACCAGCGGCGCGGGAACCACGGCAAAGCCCAGGCGCAGCGCGGGTGCCAGCGTCTTGCTGAAGGTGCCGCAATAGATGACGCGGCCGGCGCGATCGAGCGTGGCGAGCGGCGGCAACGGATGGCCGGTCCAGCGGAACTCCGAGTCGCAGTCGTCCTCCAGCACCCAGGCGCTGGCACGCCCCGCCCAATCGAGCAAAGCCAGTCGTCGAGCGATCGGCAGCGCGCCACCGAGCGGCGTGGCATGCGACGGCGCCACCAGAACCAACCGCGCTGTGGGTGCGAGCTGGATCCCTGTGGCGACGTCGAGACCCTCGGCGTCACTGGGCACCGGTATCGGCACCCCGCCGGCGGCCAGCAGGGCGCCGCGGCCGGCAATGTAGCCGGGATTCTCGACCCAGGCGGTATCGCCCGGATCGAGCAGCAGTTCGGCCGCGATGCGCAACGCCTGCTGGGTCCCCGCCGTGACCACGATGTTGGCGGGATCCGCCAGCAGACCGCGCGTCGCCGCGAGATGGGCCGCGATCTGGACCCGTAACTCGGGATAGCCTTGCGGAGGCGGATAGCCGGTCAGCTCACTGGACAGGTTCTTCAGGATGCGGGTCGAGCACCGTGCCCAGGCCTGCGTCGGAAATAAATCCGGCGCCGGGATGCCGCCGGCGAGCAGCGTGCCGAGGCCATTGTCGCGGGATGACGCAGTGGCAGGAACGTCGGCGAGGCGCTGGCCACGCGCGGACAGCGAACTGGCCGCGGTGGGCGGTGGCGCGGCCGAGGCGGGCGCGGCATCCGGCAGATCGGGTGCGACGTAGGTGCCGCTGCCGGTGCGGGCGCGGACGTAACCCTCCGATGCCAGCCGCTCATAGGCCAGGACCACGGTCTGGCGCGCCACGCCCAGCTCTTCCGCCAGAGCGCGCGTGGGCGGCAGTCGTGCACCACAAGGCAGCGTACCGGCGAGGATGCCCAGCCGCAGCCGATCGAACACCGCCTGTTGGCGGCTTTGGTCTGGTATGAACATGAGAACGCGCCCAATAACCTCGGTCCAATTGCACCGTAGGCCTCAGGGTCCGCGCGAGGCAAGGGGTTGGCGCGATGGGTCCCGCTGCACTCAACCCATCAGCGTACGAGCAAACCGCCACCGTTGGGGCCGGATCGCCGGCCCCTGCGCAGTGGACGATCGTCGCCCCGAAGGGCGGAAAGCCTGGATCAGAAGCCTTCGCGTTCCAGTCGCTTGCGCTCCAGCTTGCGGGCGCGGCGCACCGCCTCCGCCGCCTCGCGGGCACGACGCTCGGACGGCTTCTCGTAATGCCGCCGCAGCTTCATCTCGCGGAAGATTCCTTCCCTCTGCATCTTCTTCTTGAGCGCCTTCAGCGCCTGATCGACATTGTTGTCACGCACCAGTACTTGCACTTGGCCGCCTACTCCTTCTCTGCTGTCGCCGGCCCCACGATCGGGGAGCGGCCCTATATCACGGGGCGCGGACATTTCGCCAGCCCACCCCGCGGGTCAAGTCCGCGGGCACGCCTTGGAGGTCATATGGCTATTCTGAAGATAGCGCGGATGGGCCATCCCGTGCTGTTGCAAATGTGTGAACCGGTGGCAAATCCGGGTGCGCCGGAAATCCGCCGCCTGGTCGCCGACATGCTCGAGACCATGAACGACGCGCCAGGGGTCGGTCTGGCGGCGCCTCAGGTCCACGTGCCATTGCGCCTGTTCGTATTCCGCGTGCCGCAGACGCGCGCGGGCGAGGCGCCAGGCGATACGATCCTTGGTGAATCCGTGCTGATCAATCCCGAGGTCGAACTGCTGACCGAGGAGCGCGTGCTGCGCTGGGAGGGCTGTCTTTCCATCCCCGGCCTGCGCGCCGCCGTGCCGCGTGCTCCGCGCATCCGCTATCGCGGCGTGGATTGCGACGGCAACATGGTGCAACGCGAGGTGTCCGGCTTCCACGCCGGCGTGGTGCAGCATGAGTACGATCATCTGAACGGCATTCTGTATCCGATGCGCATGAAGGATTTCTCGCTGTTCGGCTTCAACGAGGAACTGGCGCGTGCCGCCGCCCAGCAGGAAGGTCGCTGATGGTTCACACACCCGAACGCAGCCCCGAGCGCGATGCCGCGATTGCGGCGATGCTGCCGAATGTGCCGTTCGACGGCTGGACACTGCGCGCGCTGCGGCGGGGCCTAGCCGAAATCGATGTACCGGTGGATGAAGCCGAGTTGCTGTTTCCCGGCGGTGCGGCCGACATGATCGAGGCATTTTGCGACGCGGCCGACCGCCGGACGGAGGCGGCAGCCGCCACGCTCGATCTGGCGGCGTTGCGCCTGCACGAACGGGTGCGTGCGGTGATCGCCCTGCGCCTTGCGCAGAACCGCCCGCACAAGGAGGCAGTGCGCCGCGCTCTTGCATTGCTGGCGCTGCCGTCACACACGCGGCTTGCGGCGGCGTGTGCGGCGCGCACGGTCGATGCGATCTGGCATGCGGCCGGCGATCGTTCGACTGACTTCAGTTGGTACACCAAGCGCGCGATCCTTGGCGCGGTCTATGGCGTGACGCTGCTGTACTGGCTGCGCGACAGCAGCGAAGACGATGCGGCGACGCTGGCGTTTCTCGATCGGCGTTTGGCTGGGGTTGGACGCATCGGTGCATTGCGTCGGCGCGCCGAGCAGACTGTCAGCCGGCTGCGGGCCGCCTGACACACGCTGTCATTAGCCGGAATACGCCGAACGCCCCAATACGTCGAACGCCCCCATACGTCGAAAGCCCCTGTCATTGCGAGGCGCGAAGCGACGCGGCAATCTCGTGCCCGTTGTGCACGGACGAGATTGCCGCGTCGCTGCGGACCTCGCAGTGACATTCGAAACGGGGACTGATCAATGACCGACCGATATGCACGTTATACGCGCCTGCGCTTCGACCGGCCGCATCCGCGCGTGCTGCGCATCACCATGGGGTTGGGTCAGGAGCGGCCTAATCCGGTCGATGCCGTGATGCATCGCGAACTGGGCGACATCTGGCGCGACATCGATGCCGATCCGGAGGTGAATTCCGTCATCATCACCGGTGCAGGCCGCGCGTTCTCCGCCGGCGGCGATTTCGCGATGATCGAGGAGATGATGGCGGACTTCGATGCGCGCGCGCGGGTTTGGAAGGAGGCACGCGATCTCGTCTACAACATCATCAACTGCTCCAAGCCGGTGGTGAGCGCGATGCGCGGTCCGGCGGTGGGTGCCGGCTTGGTGTGCGGGCTGCTCGCTGATGTGTCGATCGCGACGAAGGATGCGCGCATCATCGACGGCCACACGCGGCTTGGCGTGGCGGCGGGCGATCATTCGGTCATCGTCTGGCCGCTGCTGTGCGGGCTGGCGAAGGCGAAATACTACCTGCTGCTGTGCGATGCGGTGTCCGGCACGGAAGCTGAACGCATCGGACTGATATCGCTTGCGGTGGACGATGGCGAGCTCGACGCGAAGGCGGTGGAGATTGCCGTGCGTCTGGCCGAGGGCGCGCAGAGTGCCATTCGTTGGACCAAGTATGCGCTGAATAACTGGCTGCGAATGGCAGGGCCGTCGTTCGATGCCTCGCTGGCTTTGGAGTTCATGGGGTTCAGCGGACCCGAGGCGCAGGAAGGCCTCGCCTCCCACAAGGAAAAGCGATGGCCATCCTTTCCGCCGGGCTCGGTGCTGTAGAACGAGTCGTGGAGCAGAACGGCTCGCGGTCCACACAGGGCCATCGTGCGAGTGGCCGATCAATTCGTACTGTCATTGCGAAAAGCGAGGCGACGGACTGACGTCGTATTCGTCTAGGCAATGCCCTCCGGATTGCCAAGCGCACCGCACTGCTGACAGTCTGGGCAACAAATCAGACAGGAGATCAGGCCATGCAACCGATCGTCGCAGTGATAGCGCCGGGCATGATGGGAAGCGGCGTCGGCCAGCGCCTGGTCGAAAACGGCATCGAGGTGCGCACCGCACTCGACGGCCGCAGCGAGGCGACCATCGCGCGCGCCAAGGCAGCCGGCATGGTCGGTGCGTCAGACGAGCAGATCGCCGCCTCCGACATGATTCTGTCGATCCTGCCGCCTGGTGACGCGCTGGGCCTTGCCGAGAGGCTCGCGCCCGCACTGCGCGCCGCGGCGAAGAAGCCAATCTTCGTTGATTGCAATGCGCTCAATCCCGGTACGGTGCTGCGCATTGCGCGGGTGATCGAGGAGACTGGTGCCACCTTCGTCGACGGCGGCATCATCGGTGGGCCGCCGAAGCCGGGATCGAAGGGCACCAAGATCTATCTGTCCGGCGCCGCGGCGCAACGCGTGGCAGAGCTTGCCAAGTACGGGCTGGAGATGCCGATCCAGCCCGGCCCGATCGGCGCAGCCTCGGCGATGAAGATGTCCTACGCGGGGATCACCAAGGGCTTCACCGCGCTGGGTGCGGCGATGATGCTGGCGGCGACCCGTGCCGGCACAGCGGACGACCTGCGCGCGGAACTGTCCGCCAGCCAGCCAGCCTTGTTCGGCTGGCTGACGCGTCAGGTGCCGAACATGTACTCGAAGGCCTATCGCTGGGTCGCTGAAATGGAAGAGATCGCCCAGTTCGTCGGCGAGGACCCGGCGGCACGGCAATTCTACGAAGGTGCGGCGCGGCTCTATGAGCGGATCGCCGCGGACTACGACGGCGACCACCGCGAAACCACCGCGTTGGACGGCTTCTGCAAGCCCAAGGGCTGACGGCGATGCATCAGGGCATTCACCGTTACCCGCCGATGGAGCGGGTGATCTATGGCATGTCGCTGGACGATGCCCTGGCACAGGAGGTCGAGCGGATCGGCGCCAATGCTGTCTATGTGCTGGCCAGCGGCACGCTGACGCGGCAGACCGATGTCGTGGACCGCGTGCGCGGCGTACTAGGCAACAAACTGGCGGGCATCTGCGCCAGGATCGGCGCACACACGCCGCGCATCGATGTGGTGGCGGCGGCGAATGCCGCGCGCGAGGCGGGGGCGGATGCGCTGCTGACTGTCGGCGGCGGGTCGGTGACCGATGCCGCGAAGATGGTCGGGCTGTGTCTCGGCAACGATGTATCGGAGCCGGACCAACTCGACGCGTTCCGCGCGCAGATCCATTCCGACGGCCGCACCGAGCGGCCGCCGGTCAGGCCGCCCGGCGTGCGCTCGATCGCGGTTCCCACCACGCTGTCGGCCGGCGAGTTTACCTGGTTCGCTGGCTGCACCGACACGGTGCGGCAGGTGAAGGAAAGTTATGGCCACGCGCTGATGATGCCGCGCAGCGTCATTCTGGATCCTGCCGCCACCGTCCACACGCCGGAATGGCTGTTCCTGTCCACCGGCATTCGCGCCGTCGACCACGCGGTGGAGGACATCTGCTCGATCAACCCGCAGCCGCTGTCCGACGGCACCTCGATGCACGCGCTGCGCCTACTCGGCTGCGGACTGCGTGCGGTAAAGGCTGACCCCGGCAATCTGGAAGCGCGGCTCGACTGCCAACTCGGCGCCTGGATGTCGATCATGGGATCGCAGAACGGCGTGACCAAGGGGGCAAGCCATGGCATCGGCCATGTGCTGGGTGGCACCGCCGGCGTGCCACACGGTTATACTTCGTGCGTGATGCTGCCGCCCGTACTGCGCTTCAACGAACCGGTGAACGCCGAACGCCAGGCATGGGTCAGCGACGCGCTTGGCTCGCCCGGCGGCAGGGCCGGCGACGTGGTCGCGGAACTGGTCGCCAGCCTCGGTCTGCCGGGCACCTTGCGCGACGTGGGCGTGAAGCGGGAGCAACTGGACCGGATCGCCGAAGAATCGATGCACGACCGCTGGGTGCACACCAATCCACGCAAAATCAACGGGCCGCCGGATGTTCGCGCACTGCTCGATGCGGCATGGTGAAACCGGCGTGCGGGCCGGTCAGTCCCCGGTCACATGAGTTTGTGTCACGTCAGTCCCTGGTCGGTAAGGCCGGGGTCACGTCAATCCGCGGTCAGGTCCCGCAACAACGTGACGAGTTCCTCGCGACGGAACGGCTTTCGCAGGACCGAAACATCCTCGTTTTCGTGGAACTTCGCCACGCCTTCGGCCAGACGAAGATAGGAGTCGCTGAAACCGGACGTAAGGACAATCTTGACCGGTATGCCGGTCAACAGAATTTCGTTCAGCACGTCGATGCCATCCTTCTCTGGCATGATCATGTCCAGCATGAGCACATCGGGCTTGAAGGCGATGAAAACTTCGGTGGCCTGCGACGAGCTGTTGAGCGTTCTGGCATTCAGCCCAAGTTGCCGAGCGATCAGCTCCACGACCTTGGTAATGCCGGTCTGATCGTCGATCACCAGTAGCTTCTTTGCCATGGAACGCTATTCCCCTATCAAGGCCGCTCCCGGTCGCGCAGCCGTGTCGGCCGGTACCACGCAAAGGTATCTTTAGACCTAATTTGCCGAATTACAGCCAGAAATTCTCAGACACTAGCTTTTTGACCGGCGACTCGGCAGTCTTGCCAGCACTTTTCGACTGCCTGTGCTGTGACTGATTTGTATCGCGAATAGTGAAGACCCTGGGTACAGGCCAGAAAATCGAGCTGACTCGCCAAGAACGGAATTTGGCACGGAGTCTCACGTATAGAGATCAGTGACCGGATGGTTCGATGGAATGAAGTCGTCACCATTGATACTAGCCAGGAAATTATACCTTCGTTAGCTATGCGCGCGCCTTGCATACCTATGCAACGGCATTGCTCAGCTAATCTTTACCGGTCGTGGTGTCTCCTGCGGGCATACGCAACAACGCCACCGGATCAGCCAATGTCGTCAAGTCAGACCGCGCCCGTCTCCTGCCCCGATGCGGAACGACTCTGGCCGCCGGTCATCGATGCGATTCGCGACTATGCATTGATGCTGCTCGACCCCGTCGGCCGAATCCTGTCGTGGAACCGGGGTGCGGAACTGATCAAGGGCTATCAGGCCGCCGAGATCATCGGCCGGCACTTTTCCTGCCTGTACCCACCGGAGGATATCGCCTCCGGCAAGCCGGAGCGCGATCTGAACACCGCGGCGAGGGTCGGACGCGTGGACGATGTCGGCGAGCGAGTGCGCAAGGATGGTTCCCGATTCCTTGCCGACGTGGTGATCACCGCGATCCCGGGCCCCGACGGCAGTTTGCTGGGTTTTGGGAAGATCACCCGCGACATCACCAAACGGCTGGCGGCGGAAGCCCTGATCAAGGCCAGCGAGACAAAGCTGCGGAGCCTGATCAACGCGGTGCTGGACACGGTTGTGGATGGTCTCATTACGATCGATCGCAAAGGCACCATCCAATCGTACAACAAGGCATGCATCAACCTGTTCGGCTATGCGCCTGACGATGTGCTGGGCCACAACGTGCACATGCTGATGCCGGAACCGTATCACGACGGGTACGCCGCGGCCGATCTGGAAAGCGCGGTGCCGAAGATTATCGGCATCGGCCGGGAAGTAATGGGGCGTCGCAACGACGGCACGACGTTCCCGATGGAACTGGCGATTGGCGAATCAGTGGAAGGCGGCAATCACGCCTTTGTCGGCATCATCCGCGACCTGACTGAGCGGCGCGATGCGGAAAAGCAACGCGACCAGTTGCGTCAGGCGCAGAAGATGGAAGCGGTCGGCCAGCTTACCGGGGGCCTGGCGCATGATTTCAACAACCTTCTGGCGATCATCATCGGCAATCTTGATCTGTTGCGCGAGCTTCGTCAGGACGATCCGGTAACTGACGAACTGGTGCGCGACGCTCTGGAATCTGCCTTGCGCGGCGCGGACCTGACGCGGCGTCTGCTGGCATTCGCCCGGCTTCAGCCCTTGCAGCCGGAACGCGCCGACATCAACGAGCTGATCGGCGGCATCGTGAAACTGCTGACGCGTACTTTGGGCGAAAACGTCGCCATCGAACTGGCGTTGGCTCCCAACATCTGGCCTGTGCAGATCGACCGCGCGCAATTCGAGGCTGTGATTGCCAATCTTGCCACCAACGCACGCGATGCCATGCCGCGCGGCGGAGCCCTGCTGATCGACGCACGCAACGGCTATCTCGATGACGCCTATGCCGCGGTGCACAGCGATGTGACTCCCGGCGATTACGTCGTGGTCGAGGTC
>DATKFJ010000478.1:0-6221 GCA_035511435.1 Acetobacteraceae bacterium
ACCGGCACGCCGAGACGTTCGGCGAGCGCGCGCGCCATGTCGGGCGAGACGCCCTCGGGATCGCCCGACGCGCTCTTGCCGGTGACCAGCAGGAAATTCCCCATGTTGATCGCGGCGCGCAGGACGCCGTGCGGGGCAAGCTCGGAGACGATCGATTGCGACATGGGAGTTGGGTCCAGACCTGTGATGGCCAGGCATTGTATTGAGGTACTGGCAACCTGCAACTCATCGCGGCGATCCGGCTGGCGGCCGAAGTCAACGCGGCGGCTGTCCACGCTGCGCGGCGTGCAACACGCGAATGATGGTGCCCTGAACAGACTGGACTACGGCAACGCTCAGACCAGCTTATCGATGGCACCGATATAGCGCGAAGTCGGCCGGATCATCCGTCCGGTCTGCCGCTGCTCCATCGCATGCGCCAACCAGCCTGCACAGCGAGACACCGCGAATACCGGGGTGAATGCCTCGCGCGGAATACCGACCGCATCCAGCAACAGCGCGGCCGCAATCTCCACATTCGCCGGCAGCGAGCGGCCCGGCTTCACCCGCGCCAACACCGCGGCGACGCGCTGATGTACATATTCGGCGAACGCCAGCCGATTCGCGGCCGGACCCATTCGTCGCAGCATCGCGCGCATCGCTTCGGCACGCGGATCATTGCCGCGGAACACACGATGACCAAAGCCCATCAGTCGCTCGCCGGCGACCAGCTTGCGCTCGATCCAGCCGTCAACGTCATCCGTCACCGCCAACACGTCGAGCAAATCGAGCGTGGGCCCAGGCGCGCCACCGTGCAGCGGCCCAGTGAAAGCGCACCACGCGCCAAGCACCGCGCAAACCAGCGATGCCCGTGTCGATGCGATGACGCGCGCGGTGAAGCTCGAACCGCTGAGCCCGCTTTCCGCCATCACCGCGAAATACGTGTCGAGCGCTGCAACGCTCGGCTCGCCCGCCGGCACGCCGTGCAGCATGCGCAACAGATCAGCCGCCGTGCCCAGTGTGGGATCCGGCCGCAGCGGCGCTTCGCCACGTGCCGCGCGCAGCAGCGCAGGCACGGCGACGCTCAGCGCGGCCACGATGGCAGCAGGCGGTGCGCCATCCGGCAATCGCGCCAGGCACTGCCGGACGCCTTCCGCGAGCGGGCGCGGCTTGGCATCCGGCAGCCAGTTGGCAAGATCATCGAATGCCGCCGACCGCCCCGCCGCCAGGTCGGCGCCAATGCCGGCTCGGGTCAGGCCGCCGCCGGCGAATCCGTCCCACAGCAGTGCAACCGTGCCTTCGTAGCCATACAACTCGGCAAGCTGCGGGACCGCGACTCCACGTACCCACATCATACCGAGTTCGCGGTCGGCATGACTGAGAATGGTATCCGCCGCGACGACGCCTTCCAGGCCGCTGGGCATGGATCGTTTCCTGTTCCCGTTATGCCCGTCAGCGTGGCAGGTCTTGAACGCCGCCGGCCAGCCTGCCAAAACCGATGGCGACCAATGGGGGACCATTTTGAAGACGCCTAGGACACTGACGGAAGGCCAGCGTGCCTACGAGGCGAAGCGCGCCGCGAAGGCCGGCATGAGCCTGGACAAGTGGCTCAGCAGCAAGCAGCGACAGCTTGAGGCCGACGCGCGCGCCAAGGCCAAGGCCGCTGATTCCCAGAAGCCGGTTAAGAAGCCTGGCCTGCTTTCTCGCCTGTTGGATCGCGCGCACAAGCCACTGTAGCCGCCGCGGCAATGGAGCCAGCACGCCACCGGCCGGCTTCATCTGATCATGCCGCAATGATCGTCGCACACGCCGATTGGAGCATCGATCCGCGCAAGCGCTGGGTTGCGGTGGCACGTCGGGATCAGGACGTCTGGCGGCTTGCCGCACCGGCCTTGGTGGGCGAGGTCGCGACATTTCTCGCGCGGCTGCGGATGGTGGGGAATGGCGGAGCGGTGGCTCTCGGCGTCGATCTGCCGCTTGGCTTGCCGCGTGCTTATGCTGCGCGGCTATCCGAGACGAACTTCCTGCATTTCCTGGCAACGACCGCCACGCGGCCCGACTTCTTCCAGGTCTGTCGATCGCTGGCCGAGGTCGGACTGGGCCGTCCATTCTATCCGGCGCGCGGCATAGCCGGGATGACGCGCGCAGCTCATGCGGGGGCGCTGGGCCTGGCTGGCGCCGCTTCCCTGTCCCGCGCCTGCGACCGCGCCACACCCGAACGTCCGGCCGGAGCACCGCTATTCTGGACGCTGGGCGCAAATCAAACGGGCAAAGCAGCCATCGCGGCATGGGTGGAGATGCTGATCCCGGCGTTGGCCGCCGGCGAGGATGTTCGGATTTGGCCATTCGCCGGCGCATTCCGCACCCTGCTGGTCCCGGGCGCCGTGGCACTGGCTGAGACCTATCCGGCTGAGGCCATGCGCCACCTCCACATCCGCCTGAAGGGCAGCAAGCGCCGGCAGACCGACCGGGTAGCGGTCGCGGATCAACTTCGTGCGGCGATGGCAGCATTGGACGTATTGCCCGACCCTGCGTTGGGCGCAGCCCTTGCCGATGGCTTTGGGCGCGATGCAGTCGGTGAGGACCGATTCGACTGCGTGCTTGGTGTGCTATGCGTGCTCAACGTGCTGGCAGGCCACCGACCGGACACCGCACCGCACGACCTTTGGATCATGCGCTGGGAGGGCTGGGTGCTCGGGCAGACCACCATGCCGGCGGGCTGGCCGGTGCAGTCCGACATGATCGAGGCCAAAAAGAAAGGGCGCGCCCATGCGGACGCGCCCAAGGTTGCTTTCGGTAACGATCCATCGGTTACATGAGTTGCAGTATTTTGACAAGGCGCAATAACACGGTGACATGAGTGATCGGGTGAAAAAAGCTGCCACTATGACATGGAAGGGATTGGAGTCCGGCCGGATGCCGGTATTCCTGGGTTACGACCAGACGGAGCGCATGATCGCCGCCCTGCTCGACCGGGCGATGCAATGGCAGCCGGATTTTGTCGTCGGGATCGCGCGGGGCGGATTGGTGCCCGCGACGATGGCCGCCGGCATACTGGCATTGCCCCTGGCGATGGTGGGCTTCGAGCGGGCGACCGCTGCAACGCAATGGATCGGCGCGCCGCCATCAGGCGGGCGCATCCTGCTGGTCGATGACGGCTGCAGCACCGGCCGCACCATGGATGCCGTCCGTTCAGCGCTGCTGCGCGAGGGTCGCGCATGCCTGACCCTGACGGTGGTGCACGATCCTGATGTCACGTCCTATGTGCCCGACCTGTCGCATCCGATGCGGACGCTGTGGCGGTTTCCCTGGGAGCGCGGCGAGGCGACGCCCGCGGGGCGTGCGCTGCGTGCCACTGGCGCGGGACCGGACCGGTCGACGGAACTGCCGTTCTACGGCCTGGATCTTGACGGCGTATTTCTGCCCGATGTGCCGGACGCGGACTATCTGGCCGACATCGCCGATGCAGTGGTTCGCCGGCATGGCTTGGAGCCGTTCGCGTCTCTGCCGTTCTTCTCGCCAGAGCGTGCGGTAGTGATCACCGGCCGCCCGGATTCCGACCGTGAGCGCACCAGCGCATGGCTGGCTCGCTGGGGGCATGGCGCGCTGCCGCTGGAATGCCGACCGACCGACATGCCGCACAATCCTGTCTCGGTCGCGCGCTATAAGGCTGCGACCGCGACGCGCTGGGGCTGCACGCATTTCGTGGAAAGCGACGCCGAACAGGCATTGCGGATCGCGGCGCACGCGCCGCATCTGGTGGTGAGCTGGTGGTCGGCGAGCGATGCGCGTGCCTGGCTGATCGGAGTGGCGGCGCAGCCGGAGTGATGGCGCAGGTCGGCACGCGACATCAAGGTTCCACCCTGCGCGCCGGCGCATGTTCGACGCGCAGCAGGAACTCGCGCGTGCGCGCCAGGCGGGGTGATCCGAAGATCGTGTGGGGCGTACCTTCCTCAAGCACCAGCCCGTTTTCCATCACGACCACCCAATCTGCGACATCCCGGGCAAATGCCATTTCGTGAGTCACGACGAGCATTGTCATGCCTTCCCGTGCGAGCTGCTGCATGACGTTCAGGACTTCGCCCACGGTCTCTGGATCGAGCGCCGATGTTGCTTCATCGAACAGCATCGCGCGCGGCTGCATGGCGAGCGCCCGCGCGATGGCAACTCGCTGCTGCTGTCCGCCGGACAACTGCGCAGGCAGGACATCGGCCTTGTCGGACAACCCGACCTTGGCCAGTAATGCGCGCGCACGTGTTTCGACTTCAGCGCGAGGCATGCGCAGAACGGTACGGGGGCCTTCGCTGACGTTGGCCAGAGCGGTCATGTGCGGGAACAGTTCGAAGCTCTGGAACACCATGCCGATCTGGCGGCGGATTTCGCGTGCGTCGCGGCTTTTGGCATGGACTTCGCGATCGCCGATCCGGATGCGTCCGCGGTCGATCGGTTCCAGGCCATTGACGCAGCGCAGCAGCGTCGATTTTCCCGAACCGCTAGGCCCGATGATGCACACGACTTCGCCTTCGTGCGCGATCAGCGACACACCGCGCAATGCCTCGACGCCGGTTGGATAGCGGCGGAACACGTCTTCGATCCTGATCAGTGCCGGCGCGTCATGGGTGCCTTGCCGGCGGTCATTTGGTTCCGTCATCGCCACTTCATTCCCTGACCCGATGCCGTCGGTACAACCAGTCGCAGAACTTGGCCTGGGGATACGCCAGCACCAGATACGACAGCGCCAACGCGGTGAGCACTTCCAGCGTCCGATAATTCTCCGTGCGCAGGGCGAGCGCATGGTACGTGACGTCGGCGACCGCGAGAGTCGATACCAGCGAGGTTTCCTTGAACAACTCGACCCACATGCTCGCGGTTTCCGGCATCACGCGCGACCAGGCTTGCGGCATCACGACGCGAAAGAACGCCTGCCGTTCCGACATGCCCAGCGCCAATCCGGCGTGGCGTTGCCCTGGCCGGATCGACGCGATGCCGGCGCGGAAATTCTCCGACAGGAACGCCGAGACATTGCAGACCAGTCCGAATGCGACGGTGGCGAACCCTGGCAACAGGATACCGGTTTCCGACGGCATCACGTAATACAGCCAGTAAAGCTGCAGTAGCAGCGGTGTGGTACGCCAGAATTCGACCCAGCCGGTTGCCATGCGCGCCGCCGGTCGCGGTGCGTACAGGCGCGCCAACGCAAGGCTCAGGGCGACGATCAGCGCGCATGGCATCACCAGCACAGTCAACTCGATCGTTACCATCAGGCCGGGCAGCAAAGCTGGAAATGCTTCGAAGAACGCGGGCCAGTAGAACATGCATCCGACCTATGCGGCGCCGCGCGCAGCGACAGCGACATAAACACGATCCAGCACACGCGCGATCGTGACGATCATGATGAAATAGAACACCATCAGCGTGGTATAGATCGGGAAGGGCTTGGCGGTTTCGCCTTCCAAAAGGTTTGCTGCCCAGAACAGCTCTTGCACGGCGATCGTGCTGGCCAGCACCGAATCCTTGATGTTGCGGACGATGCGGGTATTCAACGGCGGCATCATTCGGATGGCTGCCTGCGGCAAGATGATCCGGCCAACTGCCTGCCGCCAGCTCATGCCCAAGGCCAATGCAGCGTGCATCTGACCGGCGCGAACCGAACCAAGGCCACCACGCACGATCTCGGCAATGTAGGCACCGGAGTGCACGCCGAGTGCCAAAACGCCGGCGAGGAACGCCGGGAAGTTCGTCAGGCCAAGCAGCAACGGCAAGCCGAAGAAAACCCACACCATGATGACCAGGATCGGAATCGAGCGAACGACATCGATGACGAATCCCAGCCCGCGGTCCACCCAACGCCCACCGTAAACGCGGCCAATCCCCATCACCGCGCCCAATACCAACGCCAACGCGATCGACGCGACATTCAGTTCTATGGTGACCAGCAGCGCGCTGGCGAGAAACGCAAGATTCGCTCGGACGATCGCGAACGCATCGAACATGGCGGCTTAGATCTGATCGGGATGCTCGCGGGCAAACTTGATGCTGTCGAGTTCTTCCTGCTTGACCTGCGCATCGACCTTCTTCTCCACCCCGCGCAGGAATTCGAGGAAGACGAGCTGGTTCTTGGCGATCGCCTGACCAACCGGCGACGGGTTCAGGTCCGATTTCGTGCAATCGCTGGGAATCGAAAACATGTCTTTGTACGCGTTCTCGAGGATCGGTTCCTGCGGTGAGTCGCCCACAACAAA
>DATKFJ010000479.1:0-4368 GCA_035511435.1 Acetobacteraceae bacterium
ACTGAGCACGGCTATGGCATGAACGAGATCGCGGAGCTTGCGGCACGCGGGGTTGTTACGCTGGGACAGAGCTGACTGGCGCGCCGTTCTGTCTCTCGCGACGCCACGCATATTGTCACTGCGGGTTTCGCAGCGGCTCTAGGACGAAAACAGAGTTGGTGCCCGTCTCGCCGCGGCGCGATCACGGCATGATCTCGCGATCGAACCGCACCTCTGATCGCGCGCGCACGGCGCGATTGTGCCTTTCCAGCGAGACATCTCCATCGCTTTACGCGTGAGGCCTCTTTTCTCGGCGACCAGGCAGGCGCCCTTGAGCTGCACCACCGCCTGGCCGCCGGAAAACGGATCCTTGAAGCCGGCTGGTTCGCCAGCGGTAAAGCAGCAAGTGATTGGAATCTGGCCCACAGTCTGCACACCACCGGCGATCACCACATCCTGGGTACGCTCATTACCGCCTGCGCCGCGAAATGCACGGCCCGCTGCGAGGAACCGCTTGCCGGTCGATGGTGACGCCCGGCACCGCCAACGGCAGCCCGCAGACGAGCCAGCAGCTTCGCGCCAGATTCCCGGCCGGCCGACCGGTCACGTCGATCGTACCGAACCCGACATCGGCGGCATCGTCGGCGGCGGCGGCTCGAATTCCCGTTGCGCTCCACAATCTGCCGCAGCATGAAACCGCCCGGATCAGCCGGGTGCACGTGCGCGAGGCCGCCGCGTCGCCGGCCGGTTGGTGTCCGGACCGTCGACGATGTCGGCTCGCCGAATGGGCCACAGATGGCGGCGTCTGCCTCGCCGCACGCTGCAGCATCGTCGGGCCGGATGCAGCGCTTGGTCTGCCGCTGGATGCGACCGCCGCGCCATCGACAGGCAGCCGGACTTGACCGGGGGGCGGTCGGTGCATAGAAATCGTCGTCCGACCCCGCTGGCCGTCACGGTCGCGGGCCAACCGCTATTATCGAACCACGGGATTCCATGGCCAATACTGCTTCAGCGCGCAAGCGCAACCGCCAGACCAAACGCCGCACCGAGCGCAATCAGGCGCGCAAGTCGCGCATGAGAACCTTCGTCAAAAAAGTTGAGACGGCCATTGCCAGCGGCGACAAGCAAGCCGCTGGCGAGGCGTTGCATGCGGCGCAGCCCGAAATGCAACGTGCCGCCAACAAGGGCGTGACTCATCGAAACACCGTTGCCCGCAAACTTTCGCGGCTGTCCGCGCGGATCAAGGCGCTCGCCGCCGGCTGACGACGATGGCTGCGCCGGTTGACCGGCGCGGCGGGACCGACGACGATCGTGCCGAGTCTGTTTTTTCAGCCGCAGCAGCAACCATAAGCTGCGACAGATTTTTATACTATGTGCGTCTGCGTAATTACAACTGCCAATTAGAAATGTTATTGCGTTTTACTTGGAGCATTGGCGGTAGGTCAGTTTTCGATTGCCACCATACTGCAATATGACATAATCTTAACCGTGTTGGTTACCAGCTGGTTACCAGCCGGTGGCCAGCCCATCTCTCGATCTCGTCGACCTGCCTCAGAACAGGCGGTACGCGTTATGTTTAAGCGACATGCATAAGCGACGGCGATAAGACCGTCGTGGTGGGGCTGGGTTCGTTGCGTCGGGGAGCGGCTGCATGGAACGTTTATTGTCCACGACGATGGAGCAGGAGATCGTGGACACGGATATGCCTCAGTTGGCAGCCCAATGGGCGCGTGTCCGAGGCCGGCTGCAAAGCGAAGTCGGCGACGTCGAATACCGCAACTGGCTCCGACAAATGACGCTCGCCGGTGTCGATGGCGACGAAATCACGGTGCTGCTGCCGACGCGCTTTCTATGCGACTGGGTACGCTGTCGCTATGGCGACCGATTGAATGCACTGTGGCACGCGGAGAATCCGGCGGTTCGCCGGGTCGACATCCGAGTGGGGGGCGCGGCGTCGCCCACGGTGGGGCTCGCGGAGAGTCTCGCGGCGGTTCCAGAACCGCCTCCAGTGGTCCCCAATCGGCTCGAGGAACGGATGGATCAGCGCTCCGAACTGCAAATTGATCCGCGCTTCACCTTTGATGCCTTCGTGGTGGGCAAACCCAATGAGTTCGCGCACGCCTGCGCGCGGCGTGTCGCGGAACAACCGTCGAGCCAGGGCTTCAATCCATTGTTCCTGTATGGCGGCGTCGGGCTCGGCAAGACCCATCTGATGCACGCCATGGCCTGGGAACTGGTGGCCCGCAACAAGACCAATTGCGCGCGTCCCGTCTCGGTGGCCTACATGTCGGCCGAGAAGTTCATGTATCGCTTCATCGCGGCCATTCGCACGCAGTCCACCATGCAGTTCAAGGAGCAGCTTCGCAGCGCCGATGTGCTGATGATCGACGATCTGCAATTCCTCATCGGCAAGGATAACACGCAGGAAGAGTTCTTCCATACGTTCAATGCGTTGGTCGACGTCGGCAAGCAGATCGTGGTGTCCGCCGACAAGTCGCCGTCGGACCTGTCCGGCCTCGACGATCGTCTCCGCACCAGGCTCGGTTACGGCATGGTGGCCGATCTGCACGCCACCACATTCGAACTGCGTATCTCGATCCTGGAGGCGAAGGCGGCGCGCGCCGGCGTGGCGGTGCCCGCGAAGGTGATGGATTTCATCGCGCACAAGATCACCACCAATGTGCGCGAGCTGGAAGGTGCACTGAACCGCTTGGTGGCGCACGCCAATCTGTTTGGCCGGGCGATCACGCTGGAAACCACGCAGGAGGTGCTGCACGACATCCTGAAGGCGCACGACCGGCGCGTGACGATCGAGGAGATCCAGAAGCGGGTCGCCGAGCATTTTTCCATGCGCATGAGCGACATGACGTCGGCGCGCCGGGCGCGGGCTGTGGCGCGGCCACGCCAGGTTGCCATGTATCTGGCCAAACAGCTCACTCAGCGCAGCCTGCCGGAAATCGGCCGACGGTTCGGCAACCGCGACCACACCACCGTCATGCACGCGGTCGCCCGAGTGACCGAGCTGATCGGCCGCGACGCCGGCTTTGCCGAAGATGTGGAGCTGCTGCGGCGGATGCTGGAGTCCTGATCCAGCGCCTGCCGGCTGCGCTGACCCACCCTGGCGGGCAACATACGGCCAGAAACCGACCGACCACGTTACAAGCGCCTTTCCCCGCGCACCGCGCCATTGCTACAGTGCGCGTACGGAGTCGCTTGGGCGCCCCCCACCACCCGGCCCTTTGAGGATGGATGCCATGAAGCTGAAGGCCGACCGGGCCACGTTGCTGAAGGCGCTGGCCCACGTCCAGAGCGTGGTGGAGCGTCGCAACACCATTCCGATCCTGGCCAACGTCATGCTCGCCGTGCGGGACGGCAAGCTGACCCTGACCGCCACCGACATGGAAATCGCCATCGTCGAGGATGTGCCGGCCAGCACCACCCGGAACGGCTCCTGTACCGCGCCGGCGGCGACATTGTACGAAATTGTCCGCAAGCTGCCCGAAGGGGCGGAGGTGGAGTTGGATCATCCCGGCGGCGATGCCCAGCTTGCCCTGCGCGCCGGGCGCTACTCGACCAGCCTGGTGGTCTTGCCGACCGAGGATTTCCCCTCGATGACCGCCGGCGCCTTGCCACACAAATTCAATCTACCCGCCCAGGTGCTGCGCGCGCTGATCGATCGCACCCGCTTCGCCATCAGCACCGAGGAAACCCGCTACTACCTCAACGGCATCTACCTGCACGCCGCCGAGAGCGAGGGCACCCGCGTGCTGCGCGCCGTGGCGACCGACGGCCATCGCCTGGCCCGGGTCGAGGAACCGCTGCCGGAAGGCGCCGGCTCCATGCCGGGCGTGATCATCCCGCGCAAGACGGTGAACGAACTGCGCAAACTGCTGGACGAGGTCAGCGGCAACGTGGAGATCGCACTGTCGGATACCCGCGTCCAGTTCCACGCCGATGCCGTGCTGCTGACCAGCAAGCTGATCGACGGCACGTTCCCGGAGTACGAGCGGGTGATCCCGCGCGGCAACGACAAGGTGCTGCGGGTCGGCAAGAAGGACTTCGCCGATGCGGTCGGTCGTGTATCGGCGATCTCGGCTGAACGCTCCCGTCCGGTGAAGCTGTCCCTGGCGCGCGACCTGCTGGTACTGTCCGCGGCGAGCCCGGAGCAGGGCACCGCGACCGAAGAACTGGATTCCGACCACGTGACGTATGAGGCTGGTCCGCTGGAGATCGGATTTCAGGCGCGCTACCTGAACGACATCACCGACCAGATCGAGGGCGACGTCGAATTCCGCTTCTCCGACGGCTCCGCCCCGACGGTGGTGCGCGACGCCGCGGACGCCAGCGCGCTCTATGTGCTGATGCCGATGAGGGTGTAGCCGCACCCTG
>DATKFJ010000480.1:0-7551 GCA_035511435.1 Acetobacteraceae bacterium
TGATCTCGGGTTTGTTGATGTCGTCCCAGGTATTCGGTTCGAGCCCCTTGCGTGCGACACAACCGAACGGATGCACGATCATCGGATGGGTAAAGCCGATCGACAGCGCGCGCTGTGGCGTTGGGTTCAGTGCGAACGCGAGGTCCACCTTGTTCGACTGCAGATCGAGCACCGAATTGCCGTAGGTGGATTCGATATAGCCAAGCTGCGCGTCGAACGCTTTCGCGATGTCCTTCGCCATATCGATGCAGGCGCCGCTCCACTCTCCGGTGGTAAGGTCCTTCTGGAAATACGGCAATTCGCCTGGCAACGCGGCAATGCGCAGCGTCTTGGTTCGGCGCACCCGGTCGAATGTGGATTCATTGCCGCTCTGCGCCTGTGCGGTGCCGACGAGAGTGGCGGCCGGCAGCAGCACGGCGGCGCCGGCCAGGGCCCGGCGGCCGAGTAAGGTGGTCATGCTCGGTGTCTCCCAGTGTTTAGCGTGACCGATCCTCAATCGGTTGGCGCTGGGATACAATCCCCATATCACATGCAGCCGAGAGACGGAGGAAGCCGACGAGCGACCACCTGATGCAACCGCTGGATGTCGCAACGATCCGCCTGCACCGCGATGGCCATGGACCGGCGCCATCACCTGTGGGACTTGCTTGGGTGGGTTGGCCGATCATTACTCACTGATCGCCTGCTAATTCGGGACACTGCTGCGGGAAATTTTGGGATAGCGCGCTGTCATGCCGTGGAACTCGCGTTATGATGAACCGCATGCACCCCTGGGGAGCCCCACCATGCCCGCACCGATGACCGCCGGCGTCACGCAGCACGGCGCCAGCCTCGACGGAATCGCCTGGAACATCCTGGGCCAGACCTACAAACCGCTACAGATCACCGAGAGCAGCTTCTCCTGGCACGCGCTGCTGCCGCCCGGCACTTTCGTGCCGCCGCACATCCACCCAACGCAGGATGAATTCATCTATGTCTTTGAGGGCCGCTTCGATCTCGTGCTTGACGGTCAGCAAGCCAACGCCTCCGCCGGCGATCTAATCCATCTGCCACGCGGTATTCCGCATGGTTTGTTCAATCACAGTCAGGCGAACATCACCTGCCTGTTCTGGGTATCGCCGACGCGAAAGCTCTGGGACCTGTTTCAGGCGATTCACAATGTGCCCGATCCAGGCGAAGTGGTCCGTCTCGCCGCCCTGCATGAGGTGAATTTCCTGCCGCCGCCAAGTTGACCATCGACCGTCGGCGAACCACGTGCTGGTGGAGATGACGCTGCATCGCCTGGTTTATCGCGTCGTAGGCAAACGCGGTGCCGGTCAACGAATCGAATTCGCGTCCTGCCGCCACCACTGCGAGCGCGGTTGAACGGTCACCGCCGCGCGTTCACCTGATCGCGCGCAAAACCGGCCACCGAGGCATAACCGCGCACGATCGCCTCGCGTTCGGCGTGCGATGCCACCGCATCTACATCGGTGAAGCCATCCGGCGCGCGCTCCTCCAGCACATCGATCACCCGCTCCGGCCCCCCCTTGCGATTGTTCAGCACAATCTCCGCAGTCGTCGGCCGACGCTCCGCATCGTACGCCGCAAGCGCTTCCGCCACATCGCTGCCAGCCGTCAGATGCCGCGCCAACGCGCGCGCATCCAGCACCGCCTGGCTCGCACCATTCGATCCGACCGGATACATTGGATGCGCGGCATCGCCGAGCAGCGTCGCGCGACCGAACGACCAGCGCGGCAGCGGATCTCGGTCGCACATCGGATATTCGTAGAAAGTTCCACTGGCACGTATCAGTGCCAGCGGATCGATAAATTCCAGGCGGAACCGGTCACGCACGAACGGCTCCACCTCCTCTAACCGACCTTCGCGGTTCCAGTCCTCGCGACGTGACGGTGCGCTTTTGCCGTCGTCAATCCGCGCCATCACCGCCCAGTTGGTCAGTCGCCGCAGTGGTTCGCCGGGGTCGGCATGGATCGGATAAAAGACAAATTTCTGGCCCATCCCGCCGGCGATCACCATGGTCCGACCATCGACATGCACCGGCCAATCCGCAGCGCCGCGCCACAGCATCATGCCGTTCCACACTGGCGGCCCTTCGTTCGGGTAGAACGTGGCACGCACGGTCGAATGAATGCCATCGGCTCCCACCAACACGTCACCGCCGACAGTGAACTCCTTGCCCGCCTCACGCTGCTCGAACCTTGCAACCACACGATCATCTCGCTCAACAAACGACAACAATCGGCAGCCGGTTTGCACCGCGTCCTCGCCCAGGCGCGCGCGCACCGCCTCCAGCAGAACGCCATGCAGCTTGCCGCGATGAATGGAGAATTGTGGCGTGTCCAAGCCGGCGTCGGTGCCGCGCAATTCGCGCCACACTATCTGGCCGAACCGATTGGCATAGATCAGTTCGCGTGTGCGGATACCGGCGCGATCCAGTTCCGGCAACAAGCCGAGTGCCGCCAACTCCTTGATCGCGTGTGGCAGCGTGTTGATGCCAACACCTAGTTCACGCAGTTCGCGCACCTGCTCGTACACGGTGCATCGAATGCCGGATTCATGCAGCGACAGCGCCGTTGCCAGACCACCGATCCCGCCACCCACGATCAACACATCCATTGCATCATCCCCCCCGGTCTGAGCATCACTCTGTCATGGCGGGAAGCGCAGCGACGCGGCAATCTCCCGCCAGTACCGCACACCGACGAAGATTGCCGCGTTGCTGCGCATCCAACAAGAAAGCGATGCACATTTTCGTCGTCAAGGCCGGGAAACGCGCTAAATCCCCAGATACGCCTTGCGCACGGCGGCGTCAGCCGCGATCTCCGCCGCTGGGCCCGACAGCACGATCCGGCCAGTCTGCAACACATACGCCCGGTCGGCGATCGCCAGCGCCTCCACCAAACGCTGCTCCACCAGCAGCACAGTCACACCAAGTTCGCGGATGCGCGTCACCGCCGCCAGGATGTCGTCGACGAGACGCGGCATGATGCCCTGGCTCGGTTCGTCGAGCATCAGAAAGCGTGGTTGCGTCATCAGCGCGCGGCCGATCGCCAGCATCTGCTGCTCACCCCCGGACAGGGTTTCAGCGCGCTGTGGCAGACGCTCCCGCAATCGTGGAAACAGCGAAAACACCAGTTCCAGCGGCTTGAAACGATCGGCGCCGCGTTTCGCATAGGCACCGAGCCGCAGATTATCTTCTACCGACAGCCGAGGAAACAATCGCCGCCCTTCCGGTACCATGGAGACACCAAGTCGAGTGATGCGATGCGCCGCCAGTCGTCGCAGCGACTGGCCTTCGAACATGATCGTCCCTTCCGTCGCCACCTGACCGGCGATCGATTTCAGCAGCGTACTCTTGCCCGCGCCATTGGCACCCACCACGGCGACGATCTCACCGCGCGCCACCTCCAGAGATACGCCCTGCAACGCGCGCAGCCCGCGATACGACGCAGAAACATCCTCAAGCCGCAGCATAGCGATCGCCGAGGTAGGCGCGGATGACATCCGGATTGTGCACCACTTCGGTTGGCGCGCCGATGGTCAGCACGCGGCCCAGATCCAGCACGACGGCGCGATGCACCAGCGGCAGCAGCACCTCCATCACGTGTTCCACCATTATCACCGTGATGCCGCGGGCGAGCACGTCGCGGATAAGCTGCACGCCGGACTGCGCTTCTACCGGGGTCAAGCCGGTCAGCATCTCGTCTAGCAGCAGCAGACGCGGCTTGGTGGCAAGCGCGCGTGCCACTTCCAAGCGCCGCTTCTCCGCGGGGGTCAGCGAATGCGCCAGGGTGTCGGCGCGCGCGGCCAGGCCGGTGAATTCCAGCGTCTCCAGTGCGCGCGCCATGGCGGGACGTGTCCGCGATAGGCGGGCATAAGCGCCAACCATGACATTCTCCAGCACCGTCATGGAATCGAAGCTGCGTACCACCTGGAACGTGCGCGCAATACCGAGCAGGGAACATTGCTCCGGCCGCAATCCAGAGACGCGCTGGCCCGCCAGACGGATTTCTCCCGCGTCCGGCGTGACCTCGCCGGATACCGAATTGAACAGCGACGTCTTTCCCGCGCCATTCGGTCCGATCAGCCCGAGGATCTCGCCCTCATGAACGTCGAAGCTAATGTCGACGTTGGCAGCGACACCGCCGAACGATTTGCTGACGCGATCGACTTCAAGCAGCGGCGGCATCGACCGCTCCGGCTGGGGCCCGTACGCGCACGCCGATCAGGCTCGCCAGACCCTGCGGTCGCGCCAGCGCCACGACAACGATCAACCCACCGTATATCATCAGGTCGACGCCGCTGCCCGAACCACCGAGATAGGAGCGCGTCAGTTCGGACAGCGGGATCAGCACCGCCGCGCCGACCAGCGGTCCCCAAAGCGTGCCGACACCGCCCAGGACTGCCGGCAACGGGATCAGTATGGATAGTTGCCCATACATCACGCTATCCGGATCGATGTAGCCGACGTACTGCGCGTAGATCGCACCACCGATGCCGGTCAGCGCTCCACTGATTGCCGCAGCCGCCATCTTGGACGGGAAGATCCGCACTGCCAGGCTGCGCGCCGCCACCGGATCATCCTTCACTGCGCGCCATACGAAACCCCAGCGCGAACCCTCGATCAGCCACGCCACCAGCCAGGCGACCGACGCAAATGCGAGCGCGGCGTAGTGGTAGGGCAACTTATCGATGCGGAACTGCAGCCACAGCCAGGAATCACCGACCGAGCGAACGTAGGGAATATTGATGCCGGTGGCGCCCCCGACCCAGTCCCAGTTCAGGAACAGCAGGTAGCCGATCTCGCCCACCACCACCGTGGCTATCGCATAGTAATGACCGGACAGTCGGAAGCATGGCCATCCGACCAGAAGTGCCATCAGCCCACCCAACGCACCGCCGGCGAACATGCCGAATGTTGGCGGAATGGCCAGGCGGGTCAGCAGCAGCGTGGATACATACGCACCGACGCCAAAATATAGTGCGTGGCTAAGCGATATTTGCCCGCAATAGCCGCCCAGGATATTCCACGCCTGCGCCAATCCGGCGAACAGCACGGTGATGATGATCAGGTTGCGGGTATAGACATCGCGGATCGGCAGCGGCAATACCGCCAGCACCAACAGCAGAGCCGCACCGATGATCAGTTCGTGACGGCGGCGGCGTGTGATGGAAGTTTCCTTCACAGCGTGCCGAACAGCCCACGCGGGCGGAACATCAGCACCAGCAGATAGATCGCAAACATGCCGACCTGCTTCAGCGATGGCTCTATCAGCAGCGCCGTGAGCGCTTCCACCTGGCCGATCAGCAAGCCGGCCACCAACGCACCGATCAGGCTGCCGAAGCCGCCGAGTGCGACGGTGACATAAGCGATCAGTGCGAAATTCGCGCCGACACTTGGCGAGACGTAGTAAAATGTGGCGAGCATCACCCCGGCAATGCCGACTGCCCCCGCCCCAAGGCCCCAGCCCATCGCAAAGATGCGGTTACGGTCGATGCCGATCAACGCCACTGCATCGCGATCCTCACGCGTGGCTTCCAGCGCGTGGCCGAATTCGGTGCGACTGATCAGCAGCAGCAGGGCGAAGGCGAACAGGCTGACGACGCCGGCGGCAAGTTGAGGTAACGGAATGTAGACACCCGCGAGATCGATCGTTTTGCCGGACAGCCACGACTTGCTCACACTTTTGAAGTCGCTACCGAAGGTGAACTGTGCGGCGCCTCGCAGCAGGATCGCGAGGCCGAAGGTGACGAAGATCTGCACCATCCCGCGGTTGAAACGCACCGAAAGTGCACGCGCCATCAGCAGATGGTAGATCGCCACACCAAGCGCGAACAATAACAGCGCGACGGGGACCAGCAACAGCAGAGGATCGAGGCCAGTTACCAACCAAATGACGTAGGTGGCGTACATCGCCAGCATCAGCAGTTCGCCGTGCGCGAAGTTCACCACGTCCATTAGACCGAAGATCAGGCTGAGGCCAGCGGCGACAAGCGCGTAAATCAGCCCCATCAGCAGGCCGCCAACCATGACCTGCAGAAGGATAGTGACAGTCACACCGCCCCGAGCAACATCAGGACAAGCTGCTGTGACGTTGAACGATGGTCACTTTCCGACGTTCCACACCGCTGGCTCGACAGCCACATCGAACGGATAGATCGTGTGATACACACCACCCTTGATCTGCTGGATCACCGGCGTCGCCTCGATATTCTGCCCCGTACTGTCGAACTTGATACCCTTCCACGGCATGATCGTCTGATCACCGGGAATGTCGGTCGCGACCAGCGCCTGGCGTATCTTCTCCTCATCGGTCGAGCCAGCTCGATTGATCGCATCCGCCAGCACGATCACCGCGATGATCTCGCGCCCAGTATTGTCGTTCAGGTCCTTGTTGTTGCGTGCCTTGTACAGCGCGTCCACCGCAGGAATAGCCGGCCGCGCCTTCGACGCATCCAGCGCGAACGCCGACCGACTCATTACGCCCTCGGCCAGAGGTCCGACCGCGTCGATGAACGCCTGCTCCACGAAGCCGGCCGACTGCGCCATGATCGCCTTCGGCGCGTACCCAACATCATGCAGGCCGCGCACCATCAAAATCGCGTCGGAGGTATAGGACGAAGGCATGATCACGTCGGCATTCGCCGCCTTGAGCTGCTCCACCTCCGCCGACAGCGACGGCGAATTGCCGCGATAGCGAATGTCCGCCGCTACCTTGATGCCCGCCGTCTCGGCCATCTGCTTCTGCGCATTGGAACTGTCGGTGCCGAAGATCGTGTCCTCGTGGAACAGCGCGACGCTCTGTACCTTGCGACCGGTCTTCGCACCGATGTCACGGAAGAAATCGAACATCGCCTGGGTAAACATGATGTCGTGCGGCGAGGTCCTGAAGAACCACTTCAACCCGCGCTGATTGAGGCTGGGCGACGAATTATCCGCCGACATGTACGGCACCTGATACCGATCCGCGACCTGCGAGATCGTCGCCGCCGTGGCACTCTGATACGACCCGATCAAAGCCACCACATGTTCCTGGGTGATCAGCCGTTCGGCCTCGGCACGCGCCTTCTGCGGATCGCCCTGATGATCGGCAAAAATTAGCCGGATATGCGCACCGCCCAGCTTGTCCAAACCGCCGCCCTTACCCATGAGCATCGGGATATCGTGGTTGCCATTGATGATGTCAGCCGCGGTCTCCATGGCGGCCTTGGCATCCGCGCCGACCTGGGCATTCGGCCCGGTCATCGGATACAGCGCGCCAATCAGCACGTCATCCGCCGCACGCGCCGAACCAATGCCGAGCGCCAGCACGAGTGCCGCGATCGCGTATGCCAGACGTTGCATGCGAAGCCCCTTCGGTTTGTCGGCGACTGAAAGCGGACGAAAGAAAGCTGTCAAGCAAGCAGTCAATGCCCGGCCTCCAATTTCGCCGTCCACAGGCAGGCGGCGGCCCGTACGCAAGCGGCGGGGCGGCGGGGCCGTATGCAAGCAGCCGGGCAGCTACGTGCCGACCTTCAGCGTCGACACCAGCCCACGCAGACAGGCC
>DATKFJ010000481.1:0-6893 GCA_035511435.1 Acetobacteraceae bacterium
CAACGCCATTTCGCCGGTGCTCGCACAGAGCAGTGCAGCGCGGCAACGCGCACAGGAAGGAATTGCATGCTCACTCTTGGAGGTGCCGGCCTGGCGAACATCACTCAGTTCCTGGAGACCAATTTCCCAGCGCAAATGGCGCACGAATCGCGCATCGTGCAAGGCATGGACGCGGCGGCGGCGTTGTTATCCAACGGAACCGTAGTCGCAGCGGTGTCGGAGGAACGGTTCGACCGCACCAAGAAAAGTGGCGCCTTCCCCTTCCAGGCAATCCGATACTGCCTCGACGCAGCCGGCGCGACACTCGCCGACGTGCAGGACATCTGCTGCAACTTCAGCTTCGGCCGCTATCGGCCAATCTACGCAGCTGATGCACTCGCGCGTTCCTATTGGCAGCAGTGCCTGTGTCCCGATGCCATCTTCGGTATGCTGGCAAATCGGTTTCGCGCCAGTGACGCAGCCCGCTTCCATCCGACAGATCATCACGACGCCCATCTGCACGCAGCATTGGCAAGCAGCGACTTCGAACGCTGCCTTGCGGTGGTGATGGACGCTGCCGGTGAGATATCGGCAACTTCGGTGTACTTGTGTGAGGATCGGACAATAACCCGCCTCGCACGCCATCCGGTCACCCAGTCGCTTGGCACCTTCTATTCGCTGATCACCCAATTCCTCGGCTACGCCTTCAACGAAGACGAATACAAGGTCATGGGCCTGGCCAGCTTTGGCGATCCGCGGCGCTACGCCAAGTTCTTCCACTCGGCCATCCGTCTCGGCTCGCATGGCGGTGTCGAAATTCCCTGTCTGACCCTGAACCGCGGCTTCGCAGAGGGGCTGTTCTTCACCAGCAGCGCCGCCGCGATCGAGCAGGAGTTGGGCATCGACGGCATGAACTGTACGCACCGGGAGCGCCTCCGGAATGGGCGACACCGCGCCACAAACCGGTGAAGTCGGCCGACTTTATACCGAAGCGGTGACGAAAGACGTCCTACACGGCCTGGCAGAACTTGCGCAGCGCACGCAGCAACCGGTCTTGCTGTTCGGTTTCTGCTCTGGTGCGTACCACGCCCTGCAAGCTGCATACCGCGATTCGGCTGTTGGCGGCCTGATCCTGGTGAACCTTCAGCGCTTCGTCTGGCGTGAAGGCGATCCCTCGGACATCGTGCGTCGCTCGGCTTTGCGGCCGACCCAGTTCTACCTGCGCAACATCCTGAGCACCCAGGCCTGGCTTCGGCTGCTCCGCGCCGACTTCGACATCGCCAACCTCGTTCGCGTGTTCGCCGCGCGCCTGGTTCGCCGCGCCCTGGCCGACATCGACCCTGTGCTGAACATGTTGTCGCGCGCTCCAACGCAGGTCCGCAAGGTTCGCCAGTCATTACAAATGCTCGGGCGACGCGGCACGCCGATACTTTACGTGCTGGGGGCGAATGATCCCGGCATCGAGGAAATGGCCGAGTATTTCGGCAGCGACGGGCGACGCTTAAGGCGGCAACGCAACGTGAGGCTTCGCCTGCTGGAAGGCGCCGATCACACGCTCAGTGCCCACAGCGTACGCGCGGCACTGATCCAGGAGATGCGGGATTGGTGCCTGGATCGCTTTCGCCAACAAAACAATGAAATTCAACTCGGCACCGCCGATACGCCGCGCGAGCCCAGCAGTGCGTTGGTTTCTCTGCGTTCGTTCCAGGCTTCCGCGCTGTCGCCGCGAAAATAGGCCCATTGCAGGAACCGGTGCGCCGCCGCCGCCGTTGCGTGCTTCAGCCGACGTCCTCGTGCCACGTTCGCCCGTCGCGTTCGATCAGCGCGATCGCCGCGGTCGGGCCCCAGCTTCCAGCCGGATAGGGCCGCGGGTGATCGGGTCGGCTACCCCACGCCTCCAGTAGCGGTTCCACCCACGCCCACGCCGCTTCCACCTCGTCGCGCCGCATGAACAGCGTCGCGTCGCCGCGCACCACATCCATCACAAGCCGCTCATACGCGTCCGGGAAGCGCATCCCGAAGGTCTTCTCGAACCGGATGTCCAGCGCGGTCCGACTAAGCCGCAGGCCACCCGGTCCAGGATCCTTGGTCATCATCTCCAGCTTCATGCCCTCTTCAGGCTGCAAGCGGATGATCAGCTTGTTGGGCGACCAGTCCGCGGCATCGGGCGGAAAGATCGAAAACGGCGGCGCGCGATACTGGATGACGATTTCGGACACCTTCGTCGGCAGGCGTTTGCCAGTGCGCAGATAGAACGGTACGTGCGCCCAGCGCCAGGTGTGCACATCGGCCTTCAGCGCGACGAAGGTTTCCGTTGCACTGGTCTTTGCATCGTTCAGGTCGGCGATGTACCCAGGGACCGGCTGTCCGTCGATGGCACCCTGCGCGTACTGGCCGCGCACCGTCAGCGTCGCCACCTCGTGCGATTCGATGGGACGCAGCGCACGCAGCACCTTGAGTTTCTCGTCGCGCACCCGGTCCGCTTCCAGCGAAACCGGCGGCTCCATCGCGATCAGGCACACCAGTTGCAGTATGTGGTTCTGCACCATGTCGCGCAGCGCGCCGGTGCCGTCGTAGTACCCGCCGCGTTGTTCCACCCCCACCGTCTCGGCCACCGTGATCTGCACATGGTCGATCACGTCGGCATTCCACAGCCGCTCGAAAATCGTGTTGGCAAACCGAAGTGCAAGCAGGTTCTGCACCGTCTCCTTGCCCAGATAATGATCGATACGGTAGATCTGCGGCTCGCTGAACACCGCACCGACCTGGTCGTTGATCTCGCGAGCCGAGGCCAGGTCATGGCCGATCGGCTTCTCCAGCACGACGCGCGAGTGCTCGGTGACCAGCTTGTGCCGGCCGATGTTGCCGCAGATCGGGCCATACAGATCGGGCGACGTCGCGAGATAGAACACGCGCACTCGCTCGGCATCCAGCATCCGCCCCAGCGCATCCCAACCGCTGTCATCTGCCTTGGTCGCATCCAGCCGCACATAGCTCAGCCGCGCGCAGAAGCGATCCGCCACCTCCGGATCGAGATCCTCCCGCGCGACATGCTCTGCCAGCGCCTTGGTGGCGCGCTGGCGATAATCATCATCGGTCAGCTTCGAGCGCGCCGCGGCGATGACATGCGATTCCGGCGGCATCTGGCCATCGCGGAACCGGTAGTACAGCGCGGGCAACAATTTCCGCAGCGTGAGATCGCCGGTCGCGCCGAACACCACGCAGTCGAACGTCGCAACGGGAATGATCTTCGCCATGCCGGTACTTTCACCCTACGTTCATGGTCAGAAATCGCCACGCTGCCTCATGCGACGATAGTGGCCGCGTCGCCGGACATTCGAACAGTATGGCATCATGCCGCCTGACCAGGAAGCCAACCTCCGTACCGTGGGCCGCGGTCATCGGCTTTCAGGGTGCGAACAACGCCAAGCGACAAGAGGAATTTGAAACCGCGGTTGAACTTGGATGCCAGCATGCGCGGTGCATCGCCGCACGGCTCA
Organism: Acetobacteraceae bacterium; assembly: GCA_035511435.1. Taxonomy (GTDB): domain Bacteria; phylum Pseudomonadota; class Alphaproteobacteria; order Acetobacterales; family Acetobacteraceae; genus JAMXLO01. The sequence goes on from DATKFJ010000481.1 coordinate 3,480, forward strand.
TCCGCGCCTATCCGCACTCATCCGCGGTTCCATGTCCACTGCTCACACCACAGGGCTGGCGCCGCCGTCCATGTTGATTGCGGTGCCGGTGGTGAAGCCTGCATGGTCCGAGCACAGGAAGCATGCCATGGCGGCGAATTCTTCCGCCTTGCCCATGCGGCCGACCGGAATGCCCTTGCCGACGCCGGCAATGTATTCCTCGAACGGTACGTTGGTGCCTTCGCGAGCGTGACGCCGCGCCACCTGATCGGACACGATCTGGCCGACCAGCATGCCGTTCACCAGGATGCCGTGCGGCGCACCCTCGCCGGCGAGCACCTTCATGAACGCCATGCCGGCGGCACGCGACACCGCGGTCGGCGCGCCGTTGGCACGCGGCGCCTTGGCACCGGTGTTCAGCACGTTGATGATGCGGCCCCATTTGCGCTGCTTCATCCCCGGCCAGACCAGCCGCGCCAGACGGATCGCGGCGAACAGCTTCAGCTCCAGATCATCGCGCCAGATCTGGTCGGTGATCTGTTCCGCCGGCATTGCCATCGACTGGCCGGCGTTGTTTATCAGGATGTCGACCTTGCCGAATGCCTTGACCACGCCATCATAGGTCCGCTGGATGTCGGCGGCCTTGGCGACGTCGCAGACGAAGGTCGCGACGCGGCCGCCTTTCGCGGTGGCACTGACTGTCTGCTTCGCCTGCTCCAGCACCTCGGGTCTGCGTGCCAGAATCGCAACATCGGCACCGGATGCGGCGAACTCCTTCGCCATGGCAAGGCCAAGCCCCATGCTTGCGCCGGTGATGATGGCGCTGCGGCCGTCAAGGCGGACTTCCATTGTGGTTCTCCCTTAAGTGGTCGGTGGTCGGCGGGTCAGCGGTGAGTAGCATCCCGCCTGCCGACTGGCCACTGACCACGGGCCGCTGACCACGGGCCACGGACCACGGGCCACCGAGGCGTCGTCGCGAAACGACCGCGTCAATTGCGCCGATGACCGCGGTTCTTGTCGGATGACCGTCGTGGCAACACCTGACCTGGCTCTTTCTCGCCGAGGCCTGCCCGCGGAAAGTCAGTCGGCGGCCGCCGAACCCATCTTTTCCGCCAGCACTGGAATCCGCCGCCGCCTGGGCGTCAACCTATGCTGCAAGCGATCCAGGTAAAGATAGATCACCGGCGTGGTGTACAACGTCAGCAACTGGCTCAATGCCAAACCGCCGACCATCGCGAAGCCCAGCGGCCGGCGCAGCTCGGAACCTGCTCCCTGGCCCAGCATCAGCGGAAATCCAGTCAGCATCGCCGCCATCGTCGTCATCAGGATCGGGCGGAACCGCAGCAAGCAAGCCTGGCGGATGGCGTTCAGCGGCGTCTCGCCGTCGCGCCGTTCGGCGGTGATGGCGAAGTCCACCATCATGATGCCGTTCTTCTTTACGATGCCGATCAGCAGTATCACGCCGATCAGCGCGATCACCGACAGATCGTAATGCACCAGCAGCAACATCAGCAGCGCGCCGACGCCGGCCGACGGCAGCGTGGACAGGATGGTCAGCGGCAGGATGTAGCTTTCATACAGGATGCCAAGAATGATGTAGACGCTGATCAGCGCGGCGGCGATCAGATAAGGCTGACTTGCCAGTGACGACTGGAACGCCTGCGCGGTGCCTTGGAACGAACCGGTAACGGTGATCGGCACGCCCATCTGCTGCATTGCGCCTTCAACGGCGTCCACCGCCTGGCCAAGTGCCGCGCCCGGCGCGAGGTTGAACGAGATGGTCACCGCGGGGAACTGGCTCTGGTGACTGATCGACAGGGGCTGCACCGGCATCGTACTCCAGTGCACGAAGCTGGACAGCGGCACCGCCTGACCCGTCGACGATTTCACGTAGAGCTTGTCCAGCGTTGTCGGATCGCCGGCCATCGCCGGTGGTACCTCCAGGATCAGGTGATAGGAATTCACCTGGGAGAAATACTGGGTGATCTGCCGCTGGCCGAACGCATCGTACAGCGTGTCATCGATCACCTGCGGTTGGATGCCGAACCGTGCGGCGGCGTCGCGGTCGATCACCAGCGTTGCGGTGGTGCCGCCCTGCTGCTGGTCGCTGGTCACGTCACGCAACATTGGCAGCGACTTCAGCTTGTCGAGGATCTTCGGGCCCCATTCGTACAGCTCGCCCAGGTTCGCGTCCTGCAGAGTGTACTGGAACTCGGTCTTCGCCAGCCGCGCGCCCACCCGCACATCCGGAACTGGCTGCAGGAACAGAATGCCGCCCTTGACCTTGGCGATCTTGGGCCGCAGCCGGTTGATGTAGTCTTGCAACGACCCGCCGACGCGCTGATCCACCGGCTTCAACGCGATGAACAATCGTCCGTTGTTGTTGGACTGGCCGCCGAACCCGCCGCCCATCGAGGAGACAAAGCCGGCCGTGTCGGGATCCTGCGCCACGATATCGGACAGGTCCTGCTGCACGGTCATCATGCTCTTGAACGAAATGTCCTGTGCGGCCTCCGTGATGCCGACTACGACCCCGTTGTCCTGCGGCGGGAAGAATCCCTTGGGTATGATGACGTACAGATAAACACTGAGGCTGGCGGTAGCCAGGAACACCAGCAGCATGATGAAATGGTGTCGCAGGGCGATGTCCAGCGTGCGCCGGTAGCCGTTGAGCAAGCCGGTGAACATCGCCTCGATAATCCGGTAGACCCATCCGTGCTGACTGACGTCGTGCTTCAGGAAGCGCGAGCACATCATTGGCGTCAGAGTCAGGCAGACAAACGCCGAAACCAGCACCGCGGCCGTGACGGTCACGGCGAATTCCCGGAACAGCCGCCCGACGATCCCGCCCATGAACAGCAGCGGGATGAACACCGCGACCAGTGAGAAGCTGATGGAGACGATGGTGAAGCCGATTTCGCCGGCGCCCTTCAACGCGGCGTCCATCGGCTTCATGCCCTCTTCCACGTGGCGGAAGATGTTCTCCAGCATGACGATGGCATCGTCGATGACGAAGCCGACCGACAGGGTCAGCGCCATCAGCGACAGATTGTCCAGGCTGTAATCCAGCAGATACATCACGCCGAAGGTGCAGATCAGCGCAACCGGAACGGTGGTGCTGGGAATGATGGTGGCCCAGACATTGCGCAGGAACAGGAAGATCACCATCACCACCAGGCACACGGCGATCAGCAGCGTGAACTGCACATCGGCGACCGAGGCGCGGATGGTCAGCGTGCGGTCCATGATGGTGCTGACATGGATTGAAGGCGGGATGGACGCTTCCAGCCGCGGCAGCGCCGCATTGATCCGCTCCACCGTGTCGATGACGTTGGCGCCCGGCTGCTTGAAGATGATCAGCAGGATGCCGCGCTTGCCGTTCTGCCAGCCGGCCAGCAGCCGGTTCTCCGGTCCGTCGATCGCGGTGCCGATATC
>DATKFJ010000482.1:0-2649 GCA_035511435.1 Acetobacteraceae bacterium
GCAGACCCCGGGCAAAAGTCGTTCGGGATAGAGTATAGGACTGAAGACACTAAAATGTCGTGCGAGGCTTCCTTTGCCGATGGAGTAATCGCTCCTGTTTTCCATGGCGCAACTGGCGACTATTGCGCGATTTTGGCGGGCAATCCAACCGTACATCAATCCGTTACCACGAGTGGCAATGCAATCATAGCCAGTGGCGGCAATTTCCAATTGTCCCTCGACATGTCGGCCTCGATACTGCGTTTGGCTTCAGGTGTGGCTGTATGTCAACGCCGTTGAGCACCTGGAGGTCAAGACGAACTTGTCATCACCGGGTGGTCGGAACCACGTCCCGCCGGCCGGTCAAGGCTTTCTATCTCGCGGTGTAGGCTTCGAGATTTGCGAAGCTCAAAATATCTGTATCGGGTCTTCAGGGAATTAAGTGCGTGGGCTTGCGGGCGCACAGCGCTGACAACCTGTGTGGGGTCTGGCTTTGCTCAGCTTCCAGCCGTGCTCGAATCCGGCCATGAGGGATGGCTCAATCGAGCGCGCGACGGCGGCGGCAGTCTGATAGGTTTTCGTTCGCGCGTTCTCGCGCGCAGGCTACCGTACGCGGAATATTCGGTGATCCGGATGTGCGGATCATATCTTGCCAGGTGCTCTTCAAAGCAGTCGATGAACGCTTGGCTTCCGTCATCGATGGATCCTGAAGCGTCTGAACCAGGCGCCTGACGCAATCGCACCCGACAGTGTCACGCCGTAGATCACCAGCGCCGCGCTCAATGCAGCGAACAGCCAGCCGAGAGAGCCGGTCATGCGCAATGCAATCCAACCGCCGCCGATGGCGATCAGCATCCGCAGCAGGCCGGCGAACAGCGGCCAGAACAGCCGGCCGGCGCCCTGCGAGGCGAAATACAGCGACAGGCCAAGGCCGAAGAACCCATAGGCTGGGCCGACCGATCTGAGATACGCGGTGCCGGTTGCCAGCATGCGCGGATCGTGGCCGAACAGTCCGAGCCATGCGGCGGGCCAGATCGCGGCGGCCAATCCGACCGCCTCGGTCAGCGCGAAGGCGAGCGCTCCGCCGACCAGCGCGATGTGCAATGCACGGTGCCTCTTCCCGGCGCCGATGTTGGTGCCGACGAGTGCCACCAGCGGTGCGCCGAGGCCGAACACCAATGGTATAAGCAGGTATTCCAGGCGGCCGCCTGTGCCGTAGCCGGCGATCGCGTCGGGTCCTCCCGCGGCGCCGACCAGTGCGGTGGTCAGTGCGATGGTCAAAGTGGTTTGCAGCGTGCTGACCGCGCCGACGCCGCCGACGCGCAGGATGTCGTAGAACATCGCCCAACGCAGCCGCACCAGCTGGAAGCGCACCAGGCTGCGGCCGGACAGGATGTACCAGGCCAGCACCAATGCGGTCAGCGCGGTGGTGAAGATGACGGCCACGCCGCCGCCGGCAATGCCGAGTGGGGGAAATGGGCCGATCCCGAAGATCAGGCAGGGCGACAGCGGTATCAGCAACAGGACGCCGATGCAGACCGCGGCCGAGGGCACGAACATGTTGCCGGTGCCGCGGATCACGCTGGCCAGCGCATTCATCAGCCACACCAGGGCGGTGCCGGCGAACACCACGTTGGAATAGCGCAATGCCGCCTGCAATGAACCGCCTCCACCGCCCAGCGCACGATACAGCGACGGGCCAAACAACAGCACCAGCGTGGAGAACGCCAAGCCCAGCGCGACGTTGATGATGATCGCGTGGAGCACCAGCGCGTCGGCGTCCTGGCGTCGGCCTGCGCCTAGGCTGCGGGCGATGGCGGAGGAAATGCCGCCGCCCATCGCGCCGCCGGACAGCATCTGCATCATCATGAAGCCGGGGAATACCAGCGCCATGCCGGTGAGCGCGTCGGTGCCGAGGTGGGAGACGAACCAGGTCTCGATCAGACCAGTGGAAGCCTGGGCGAGCATAACCAAGACGTTGGGCCACGCCAGGCGCAGTAGCGTCGGCACGATGGGTCCGTGCAGCAACTGGTGGGTGCGCGCATTGTGCACCGCCGGCCGCGGCGGTGCGTCGGCGGCCGTGATTGCGATGCTCATGCGGGGCTGCCGGGCAGCAGACTGCCGCGCGTTCCGGAATTGAGGCGCTGGCGGGTGGCGTCACCGGCGGATGGCCCCGGGACAAGTACATAATGGGGGCCGATCAGCGGGCGGCCGGTGGCGCGATCCACCAGGACCGGATCGGCTTCGACGCCAGTTTCGGCATCGACGATTTGCACGCTCGGACCCTCCGGGGCGAAGTTTCGGGTGCCCCAGGCGAGCATCGCCAGCAGCACGGGGCGGAAGTCGTGACCGCGGCCGGTGAGGCGGTATTCGTCACGGGGTGGGCGCTCGCTGTAGCGATGCCGCTGCAGAAGGCCTGCTTCGACCAGTGCGGTCAGGCGGCGGGTCAGCATGTTGGGCGCGATGCCCAGGCTTTTCTGGAATTCGTCGAAGCGGGACATGCCGGCGAAGGCGTCGCGGAGGATCAGGATGCTCCACCATTCACCGACGCGTTCGAGACCGCGGGCGATAGGGCATTGCATGGCGCCGAAGTTCTTGCGTTTCAAGGGGCGGGTCCAGTCACTATCATATTGCAAGTTAATGTGAAGGGAGGGGAAGTCAAGCGCCGGG
>DATKFJ010000483.1:0-5037 GCA_035511435.1 Acetobacteraceae bacterium
CGAGGCAGCGCGGCCTCTGCCGACCTGCGCTCCGTCGACTCCTCGATCTGCTCGATCTCGGATGCCAACTGGTTGAAGCCGAGGGTGCGCGCGACCAGGACGAGTGCGTGATCGAAGGTGCCATCCTGTGCGGTGTTGCCCCATAGGGTGCGCAGTTCCGCCTCGGCGTAGCGCTTCTCGCCTACCTGTAGCAGGGCAAATGCCCTGCGGCCCTGCGCCGTGGCCAGCAACGCGTCGACATCGGCATTGCCGATGGTTTCTGTCGGCAGGCAGACGACCGAGGGCCCCAGCGCCCGGCGCGCGATATGTCCGTAGAACGTATCGCCTTGCGCAGCCGCGCGCTGCATCCAGATAGCAAAGCCGCCGCGATCCTGCCGGCGCTGTTCAACATGCCCGGCCCAGAACGCGCTTGCCGCGCGAAGGGCGGGAAGGGATGCCGTGTGATAGGCGGCCTCGAAGAACGCATAGGCAGTGTCGCCCTGGTCAAGCCGCACCGCGGCGAGACCCGCAACGAACAGTGCTTCGCCGGCGGCGGGCTCGGCCGGCGCGCCCGTCAGCAGCGATGTGGCGGCCGAAATCGCGTCCGTATCGCGGTTCTCCACGAACAGTGATCGCACCTGCGACGGGCGCGTCCTGCTCCGGGCGGACCGTGTCGAGCGATCGAGGCCGGGGCCGACCGCGATGCCCGGGGCAACCGTCTCCGGCGCAAGACGCTCCAGCAGGTTGCGGACCGACGGTGCCTCCGGCTGGTCGCCGAAGCGTGCCAGCCACGCGGTCAGCTCGGTGGGGGCTGGCCGGTAGGTGCCACGGAGATAGCGATCCGCCAGAATGGTGCCGAGCAGCAGGTCGTTGCCCAGCCGACCGGTTTCGCGCGCCGCATCCGCCACCGAGCCGCTGTCCTGGAGACTGAATATCCGCCGTATCAGCGCGGCATCGCTGGGAGAAAGGGGTTGCGGAAGCCCGACGCCCGCCGTGCCACGCAGCGCGATGCGCGGCACCGCCAGTGCTGTCTGGTCATCCGTCTCGCCCGGTCTCTGCGCCCAAGCAACAGAATAGTCCCCCAGCGCTGCAAGAACAGCGCAGAGCATCCCCGCCCAGATCGACAGAGCACGGGTCTGTAGAGACCCTCGCCCTCGCATTCAGTCCCAATACACAGATATATCCCGTATGGCAACATTGCCCCAGACTCAGTTCGGGTTCATACGCTGGACAGGTGATTCCACATGCTTGACGCGCCAGTCACGATATTACCTGTTTTCCCCGACCGCATTACTGTTCATTATTTGTAATTTCCATAAACTACTGTCCTGCCGTGCAAAACCGCTGTAATCCCGCCGTTCAACGATTGACGTTGTGCGTGACACGACCGCAGATCAGGGCATGCGCCTGCTACGCCTGACGCTGACCGACTTTCGCAACTATGCGGCGCTCACGTGGCACCCGAGAGCGCGGATCAGCGCGCTGTCCGGTCCGAACGGCAGCGGCAAGACCAATCTGCTGGAAGCGGTGTCACTGCTGGTCCCCGGCCGGGGTCTGCGCGGTGCCCGCAACGCCGATTTTCCGCGGCACGGCAGCAGCGGCGGATGGGCCGTCGCCGGCCGGTTCGCAACGGCGGATGGCGAGGTCGATATCGGCACTGGCACGCCTCCCATTGGCACGCCTCCCACCGGCACGCCTCCCACCGACACGCCCCCCGCTGGTACGCCCGGCGCAGGCCCGGGATCGCCATCCGGCACCGCGACGGCCGCCCGCCGGGTGTTTCGCCTCGACGGCGCCACACCACGCAGCCAGGGCGAGATCGCCGCCCACGCCGCCGCGGTGTGGCTCACGCCGCAGATGGACAGGCTGTTCCTCGAAGGCCTTTCCGGCCGCCGCCGCTTCCTCGATCGCCTGGTCTGGGCGCTGGAACCCGGCCACGCGCGGGAGGTTGCCGCGCACGACGCCGCCATGGCGCAGCGCAATCGCCTGCTCGCCGAAGGCCGCCAGGACGAGGGCTGGCTCGCCGGGCTGGAGGATGCGATGGCCCGGCACGCGGTGGCAGCCACGGCTGCCCGCATCGCCCTGGTCGCCAAAATGAACGCGGTGCCGGCGTTTCCCGGCTTCCCGCAGGCGCGGATGACGCTGGTCTGCCCGATCGCCGAGCGCATGGCCGGAGCACCGGCGCTGGCGGTGGAGGATTGGCTGCGGCAAAGCCTGGCCGCTGGCCGCCCACGCGACGCCGCGGCGGGCTCGGCGGCGGTTGGAGCGCATCGGGCCGACATGGGTCTGGCCGACGCGCGGACCCGCGTTGCGGCCGCGCTTGCCAGCACCGGTGAGCAGAAGGCCCTGCTGATCGGGGTGATCCTTCGCCACGCCGCGCTGATCGCCGATGCACGGGGCTTCGCGCCAATGCTGCTGCTGGATGAACCGGCCGTGCATCTCGATCCTGACCGGCGCGCGGCGCTGTTCGCTGCGTTAACCAGTCTGCCGGCGCAGACACTGATCACCGGCACCGACATGGAAACGTTCCTGCCGCTGGCTGGCATGGCGGAAGGCCTGATTGTTCGTGGCGGGGAATTGCTGGCAGACGCACGATTTCCGCTGCCGGAACCGGCCGACACCCCTGTCCGCGGAACGCCGTAGCAGCTATATAGCTACAGTATCCGCACAACATTCTGGAGTCGCCCGTCGGCATGTCCGAAGACACCGCGCCGCAGCCTGATTCTGACGCATATGACGCCGCATCCATTTCGGTCCTGCGTGGCCTGGATGCGGTGCGACGCCGACCCGGCATGTACATCGGCGACACCGACGATGGGTCCGGCCTGCACCACATGGCGTTCGAGATCATCGACAACGCGGTGGACGAGGCGCAGGCGGGTTTTGCCACCAGGGTCGAGCTGGTGCTGAACGGCGACGCCAGCGTAACCGTAAGAGACGACGGGCGGGGCATCCCGGTCGATATCCACGCCGAGGAGGGTATTTCCGCGGCAGAGGTGGTGCTGACCCGACTGCACGCGGGCGGCAAGTTCAACCAGAACTCCTACAAAGTCTCCGGCGGGCTGCATGGTGTCGGCGCCGCGGTGGTTAATGCTCTATCGGAATGGATGGAGGTGCGCATCTGGCGCCACGGCGTCGAGCACATGATCCGCTTCCGTCATGGCGACGCAGAGGCGCCGCTCAAGGTGGTCGGCTCCGGCGAGCATCGCAACGGCACTGAAGTCACGTTCAAGCCGAGTACCGGGACCTTCACCCGCACCGAATTCGACTATGCACTGCTGGAGCGGCGGCTGCGCGAGCTGGCATTCCTTAATTCCGGTGTGACCATCGTGCTGCGCGACGAACGCCATGCGCCGGCGGTGGAAACCGTGTTGCGCTACGACGGTGGCCTGGTGGCCTTCGTGGAATGGCTGGATCGCGGCAAGACCGCCGTGTTCACCCCGCCGATCAATCTGCACACGTCGGACGATGCGTTGGGCATTCGGGTGGATTTTGCGTTGTCGTGGAACGACAGCTTCCACGAGACGATGCTGTGCTTCACCAATAATATTCCGCAGCGCGACGGCGGCACGCATCTGGCGGGCTTTCGCCAGGCGCTGACCCGCGTGGTGACGAAATACGCCGAAGGGATGGGCAAGAAGGAGCAGCTTCAACTCGTCGGCGAGGACATGCGCGAGGGCATGACCGCGGTGTTGTCGGTAAAGGTGCCGGACCCGAAATTCTCCTCGCAGACCAAGGACAAGCTGGTTTCCTCGGAAGTGCAGCCGGTGGTGCAGGCAGCCACGGCCGATGCCATCGCGCATTGGTTCGAGACGCATCCGAAGGAAGCGAAGTCCATCATCCAGAAGGTGATGGATGCGGCGGCGGCTCGCGAAGCCGCCCGCAAGGCGCGCGAACTGACGCGGCGTAAGGGCGTGCTGGATATCTCGACGCTGCCGGGCAAGCTGGCCGACTGCCAGGAGCGCGATCCGGCGAAGTGCGAGATCTTCATCGTCGAGGGTGACAGCGCCGGCGGCTCCGCCAAGCAGGGGCGCGATCGGAAGTTCCAGGCGATCCTGCCGCTGAAGGGCAAGATCCTGAATGTGGAGCGCGCGCGCTTCGACCGCATGCTGGGCAGCCAGGAAATCGGCACGCTGATCACCGCACTCGGCACCGGGATCGGTCGGGGCGAGCCCGAGCAGGGCGGCTTCGACGTCGCCAAGCTGCGCTACCACCGCATCGTCATCATGACCGACGCCGATGTGGACGGCTCGCACATCCGCACGCTGCTGCTGACGTTTTTCTTCCGCCAGATGCCGGACCTGATCGACCGCGGCCATCTGTTCATCGCCCAGCCGCCGCTGTATCGCGCCAAGCGCGGCAACGACGAGAGATACCTGAAGGACGACGATTCGCTCGAGACGTTCCTGCTGGACAAGGCGCTGGCCGATGCGCGGCTGGCGTATGCCAGCGGACTGGCGTTCGAAGGCCCGGAGTTGCGCGGCGAAGTACGCTGGCTGCGTGAAGCGACGCTGCAGTTGCGCCGGCTTGCCGCCGCCGCGCCGATTGCATTCCTGGAGCAGGCGGCGATTGCCGGTGCACTGACCTCGGATGTGCCGCGCGCGACCGCCGCCGCGCCTGATCTGGTGGCGCGGTTGAATGCGGTGTCGCTGCCGACCGAACGCGGCTGGGTGGTCAGCGCCGATGGCGGTCTGACGATGTCGCGGATGGTGCGCGGCGTCGCCGAACGCTACACGCTGGATGCCGCATCGTTGCGCAGCGCGGAGGCGCGCTGGCTGGCGGAACGGGCGGAGGTACTGTCGCAGAAGTTCCGCGAGCCGGCGACATTGAAGCTGGATGCGCAGGAGGTGGCGGCGGCAGGTCCGGCGAATGCGTACGACCGGATCATCGCGCATGGTCGTCGCGGGCTGTCGGTGCAGCGCTTCAAAGGGTTGGGCGAGATGAACCCCGACCAGTTGTGGAAGACCACGCTGGATCCGTCGATCAGGACTTTGCTCCAGGTGAAGGTGGGCGACATCGAGGACGCCGCGCAGGTCTTCAGCACGCTGATGGGCGACG
>DATKFJ010000484.1:0-31266 GCA_035511435.1 Acetobacteraceae bacterium
CCGATGGACCTGAAGCGCGGCATCGACAAGGCGGTGAGCGCCGTCGTGGAGGAGCTGAAGAAGAAGAGCCGCAAGATCACCACGCCGGCAGAGACCGCCCAGGTCGGCGCGATCGCGGCGAACGGCGAGACCGAGATCGGCAAGATGATCTCCGACGCGATGCAGAAGGTCGGCAACGAGGGCGTCATCACGGTCGAGGAAGCCAAGGGCATCCAGACCGAACTCGAGGTCGTCGAAGGCATGCAGTTCGACCGCGGCTATGTCTCGCCGTATTTCATCACCAACGCCGAGAAGATGGTTGCCGATCTGGATCAGCCGTACATTCTGATCCACGAGAAGAAGCTGTCGGGCCTGCAGCCGATGCTGCCGCTGCTGGAAAGCATCGTGCAGTCTGGCCGGCCGCTGCTGATCATCGCCGAGGACGTCGAGGGCGAGGCGCTCGCGACTTTGGTGGTGAACAAGCTGCGTGGCGGTCTGAAGGTCGCCGCGGTGAAGGCGCCTGGCTTCGGTGATCGCCGCAAGGCGATGCTGGAAGACATCGCGATCCTGACCGGCGGTCAGGTGATCAGCGAGGATCTCGGCATCAAGCTCGAGAACGTCACGCTGGCCATGCTCGGCAAGGCGAAAAAGATTCTCATCGAGAAAGAGAACACGACGATTGTCGAGGGCGCCGGCAAGAAGGCCGACATCGTTGGCCGCTGCAACCAGATCCGCGCGCAGGTCGAGGAAACCACCTCGGACTATGACCGCGAGAAGCTGCAGGAGCGGCTGGCGAAGCTGGCCGGTGGCGTTGCCGTCATCCGCGTCGGTGGTTCGACTGAAGTGGAAGTGAAGGAGCGCAAGGACCGCGTCGATGACGCGTTGCACGCCACGCGTGCGGCCGTCGAGGAAGGCATCGTGCCCGGTGGCGGCGTTCCGCTGGCGCGCGCGTCGCTGATCCTGTCCAAGCTGAAGGCCGACAACGACGACCAGCGCTTCGGCATCGAGATCGTGCGCAAGGCGGTGCAGACTCCGCTGCGGCAGATCGCCGAGAACGCCGGTGAAGATGGCGCGGTCATCGCCGGGAAGGTGCTTGACCGTGACGAGTACAACTGGGGCTTTGACGCGCAGAGTGGCGAGTTCAAGGACCTGGTGAAGGCTGGCATCATCGACCCGACCAAGGTCGTGCGGACGGCACTGCAGGATGCGGCTTCGGTCGCCGGCCTGCTGGTGACCACCGAGGCAATGGTCGCCGAGAAGCCGGAGAAGAAGGGCCCGCCGATGCCGCCGGGTGGTGGTGGCATGGGCGACATGGACTTCTGATCCGAAGTTCGTTCGCTGCGAACAGAGGGGCGGGCCGCAGGGTCCGCCCCTTTTGCGTGTGCCGTAGCAAGAAAAAATCCCCGATGCGGGTTACTGCGGCGCTGGGTGCAGTGAATTCCAGAGGTGGCAGTTGCGTCCAAATATGCGCGGCTGACGTGACCTCGATATCGAGCCGCTGGAATGGCAGGGGAAGTCGGCTACACTGGGGTTACTCAGTTACCGATCATCGAAAATGTGCGGCCGATACGCATCCTTCCTGCCAGCCGAAGCGCTACGGGCGCTGTTCCACACAGTGAACCCGACACCGAACTGGGAACCGACCTGGAACATGGCGCCGACGCGCAACGCGCCAGTGGTGCGGCTGCATCCGGAGACGCGGGCGCGCCATCTGGATTTGCTGCGCTGGGGCCTGGTGCCGCATTGGGCGAAGGACGCGAAATCGGTGCGCCAGCCAATCAACGCCCGCGCGGAGACCGTGGCCACGGCACCGATGTTCCGCGACGCGCTGGGACGACGGCGCTGCCTGGTTCCGGCAGACGTGTTCTACGAATGGCAGGCCACGGAGCACGGCAAGCAGCCGGTCGCCGTCGCCCGCGAAGATGGCCAGCCGATGGTGTTTGCCGGTCTGTGGGAAGGCTGGCGCGGCCCCGACGGCACTGTGCTGCGCAGCTTTACCATCGTAACCACAAATGCCAATACGACGCTGCGGCCGATCCATGAACGGATGCCGGTGATTCTTGAACCTGCCGACTGGCCGGCATGGCTCGGCGAGGTGGCCGCCGATCCGGCAGTGTTGCTGCGTCCGTCCGAGGCGGCGCTGCGCGCCTGGCGGATCGGCACGGCGGTGAACAACGTGCGCAACGATTCTGCCGCGCTGCTGGAGCCGCTGTAGGGACGACCTGCAGGCGGCACCGACCGGGCGGCACCATGGCCAACCCCATGGCCGACCTTTGCGCCCATGGCCGACAGCGGGTAGTGTTCGGGCGGGCCCAGGACAATCAGGCGAGGTAGCTGTGAACGACACGATCGTTACCGACTCGGTGAAGCGCTTCAAGTGGGTCGGCACCCGACCGATCCGTCCCGACGGCGTTCCCAAGGTGACCGGCAAAGCGCTGTACGGCGCGGACTATCGGCTGCCCGGCATGCTGTATGGCCGCATTCTGCGTTCGCCCCACGCACACGCGATGATCAGGTCGCTCGACACCTCCAAGGCAGAGGCGCTGCCCGGCGTGAAGGCGGTGATCACCGCGAAGGATTTCCCTGACCAGAAGTTCGACTACATCGGCCCGGAGCGGGTCGCGGTGAACTTCTGGCACGTCACACGCAACATCCTGGCGCGCGAGAAGGCGCTGTATGAAGGCCACGCTATCGCCGCGGTGGCCGCCGTCAGCGCCAGCATCGCCGAAGAGGCGCTGTCGCTGATCAAGGTCGATTACGAGGTGCTGCCGCACGTCATCGACGTGGACGAAGCGATGGCACCCGATGCGCCGCTGCTGTTCGCCGACATGCTCACGCGCGGGATCGAGCCCGCGCCGACCAGGCCATCCAACATCTCGAAGCGGCTCGAATTCATGACCGGCGACCTCGATGCCGGCTTTGCGCAAGCCGATGTGGTGATCGAGAAGGAGTTCAAGACCGCGGCCGTGCATCAGGCGTACATTGAACCGCATGCATGCGTCGCGCGTTGTGATGCCGATGGCCAGGCCGAGATCTGGTCCTCCAGCCAGGGCCACTTCCAGATGCGCGCCCTCACCGCGCAGATCCTCGGCATGAAGATCGGCGACCTGCGCGTCTATGCCGCGGAGATCGGCGGCGGCTTCGGCGGCAAGACCGTGACCTATCTCGAACCTGTTGCCACGCTGCTCGCGAAGAAGTCCGGCTTGCCGGTGCGCCTGATGATGAGCCGCGACGAAGTGTTCAAGGCCACCGGCCCGACATCCGGCGCGTCGATGTGGGTGAAGATCGGCGTCAAGAAAGACGGCACGCTGGTCGCCGCGGACGGAATCTTCAGGTTCCAGGCTGGCGCTTTCCCCGGTTCGCCGGTGATGAACGGCTGCCTGTGCGCGTTCGCGCCGTATAACATTCCGGCACAGCGTGCGGTTGGCTACGACGTGGTGTGCAACCGACCGAAGTCGGCGGCATATCGCGCACCCGGTTCGCCGATCTCGGCCTTCGCCGTGGAGAGCGTGATCGACATGCTGGCGACCAAGATCGGCATGGATCCGCTGAAGCTGCGGTTGAAGAACGCCGCGCGCATCGGTACGCCGACGATCTTCGGACCGAAGCACGCGCACAACGGCTATCCGGAAACGCTCGAGGCGTGTTTGAACCATCCAGCCTACAAGACAAAGCTGGGCAAGAACCAGGGGCGCGGCGTCGCGTCCGGCTACTGGTTCAACGGCGGCGGCGATTCAAGCGCCACCATGCAGATCAATGCCGATGGCACGGTGCTGGTCGCGACCGGCAGCCCCGACGTCGGCGGCTCGCGCGCCTCGATGGCGATCATGGCAGCCGAGACGCTGGGTGTGGACTACGAACAGGTGCGCGCCATCGTCGCCGACACCGGATCGGTAGGCTACACGCATGTCACCGGCGGCTCGCGCGTCACGTTCGCCACGGGCACCGCGGTGGTGAATGCCACCAAGAACGTCATCGTCGATCTGTGCAAGCGCGCCGCGATGATCTGGGACGTCGATCCGGAAGGCGTGGTGTGGGAGGACGGCTTCGCCAAGCCGGCCAGCAGCAATGTCGGCGACTTCGAGCCGCTGTCGCTGAAGGCGCTCGCGGCGAAGTCGTCAGCGACCGGCGGCCCGATCAGCGCATCGGCGTCGGTCAATGCCGGTGGTCAGGCGCCCGGGTTCTCCACGCAATTCTGCGATGTGGAAGTCGATCCGGAAACCGGCAAGGTGACCGTGCTGCGTTTCGTCGCCGCACAGGATGTCGGCCGTGCGATCCACCCGAGTTATGTCGAGGGACAGATCCAGGGTGGCGTCGTGCAGGGCATCGGTTGGGCACTGAGCGAGGAGTACATCTACAACGAGAAGGGTCAGTTGGATAACGCCGGGTTCCTGGATTATCGCTGCCCGGTGGCATCCGACCTGCCAATGATCGAGGCGGTGCTGGTCGAGGTGCCGAACCCCGCGCATCCATACGGGGCGAAGGGCGTCGGCGAGGTCAACATATGTCCGCCGATGGCCGCGCTCGCCAACGCGATCGAGCACGCCATCGGCAGGCGGATGACCGAACTGCCGATGTCCCCGCCCAAGATCCTCGCCGCCATCGATGGGGGCGTGGAGGCCTGACGCCATGAGTGCGGCGCCGGCGAGAGTCGTGTTCACCACGGGCTTCTCCCGGCGCTACACCGGCGGCGTGACGGAGTTCCAGGTCGAGGCAAAGAACCTGCGCGGCGTCATTCGCGAGATGGACCGGTTGTTCCCCGGCCTGGGCGAGACGCTACAGGAAGAGACCACCGTCGCGATCGACGGCGCGATCCACGAGACCGGCTATTTCCAGTTGGTTCCGCCGGGTGCGGAGGTGTTCTTCATTCCGAAGATCGAGGGCGGATGACAGAGCAGCCTCAAACGCGCGCAACGCGATCGGCCGACAGAACCGCCCCCGCCTCTTGCGGGTGAGGGAAGCGGGCAAAACCGCAAGCGATCCAAGCTGTCCCTTGACGCGACAAAAATTCACTGCTTCGCGTCACTATACGGATACCGCACATCCCCCGATTTGTATTCCGGCGGCCACAGGATGACTTCTTTCTTCGGGTCCTTGAACTGATCGACGTCGTGGCCAGTGACCCCATGGAACTGCACCGCCAGAACGCGCGGCGTGGTCCACTCGCCGTTCGGTCCGAACGTGATATCGCCCACGATCGTGCGGAAGGTATGCGAGCGCAGATAGTCGGCGAGCTTGTCCTGATCCAGGCTCTTGACCCCTTCGATCGCCTGCCCCAGCACCTGCATATCGGCATACGCGAATGGCGGTAGATAGTATCCCAGGGCATCGACGCCGGCGCCCGCCGCCTTCGCCTGGTATTTCGTGAGAAACGCCTGCGCCTCCGGCGTCGCAAAGCCGCCGAACGGCAACCAGAAATCATAGTCGACGATGCCATTCAGCAGTGGCCCAAGCTGCGTCTTGATCGCCGTCGCCTGTAGCCCGACCATGCCGCCGCCGAACAGCTTCGCGTTCAGACCGACCTCGTTGGCGGCGCGCACCATGCCTACCGAGTCCGGCGGATAGGAACCGACGAACACCAGATCCGGATTGGTTGCCTGGATTGCTCGCACGATCGGCGAGTATTCCGCGGTGGTCGGCGGGTAGGTCTGGTCATAGACGATCTTGTAGCCCGCCCGCTTTGCCTGCGACCGTGCGCCATCCACTGCGTTCTTGGAGAACTCCGCATCCGCACCGACCAGTGCGATGGTGGTCGGCTTCGGATTCAGCGTCGCCGCTACCGCGAAAAAGCCCTGCGAGAATGCTTCCTTCGGCGTCGCGCCGCCGGCTGGGATGATCGAGAAGTACTTTGGGTAGTGGAACTCGCTGTTCACATCCAGCCCGAACAAGCCGAGAAAAGTCAGGTTGCGCTGCATGATGACCGGCATCGCCGGTGCCAGCATGTTGGTGCCGTTGCCGCCGATCAGCATATCGACATGATCGACGTCCAGCAGCTTGGTGATGATGCCCGGCACTGTCGAAGGATTGCTCTGGTCATCGTAGTATTGCAGCTTGACCGGACGGCCGAGCAGACCGCCGTTGGCGTTGATCTCCTCCGCCCAGATCTGCATCGCCAGCAGCGCCGCCTTGCCGTTCGGCGCCAGCCCACCGGTCAGCTCGATGTCGAAGCCGATCACCAGCGGTTGCGCCGGATGTGCGGCCGGGGCGAGGCAGCCCAGCAGCACGGCGGCAAGCGCGCCGCGAACGGCGCGAGGTGTGCGGTACATGTTGGTTTCCTCCCGATCCGGCGATGCTACGCCGCCTGGCGCACCGCCGGAAACACCTCCTCGGCCAACAATTGCATCTGCTCCACGGCCAGGCTCTTCGGCATGCCGACCCAATGCACACCTGCGATCAGCGTGGTCACGCCAAAGCGCCGGCGCAGATCCAGGATCTGCTCCGTCACCTCCGCCGGCGATCCCAGCAGGAACCGGTCATCGACCAGGTCGGCGAAGTCCAGACCGAAGTGATCGCTTGACGGCATCACCTTGTCCTGTCCCCAGTCGCGATACGCCTTGTATTTCACCTCCAGTGACGGCCGCGCACGCTCGATCGCTTCCTGTCGCGAACGTGCAATGAACACTTCGCGCGCCATGGGGAACTCCGTCGGAAACGGCTTGCTGCATGCGTCGAGTTCGCGCTTGTAGACTTCCATCTGCCGCGCAATGGTATCCAGCTTGTTGTGCGGATTGACGAACCACGCATCCGCCATGCGCGCCGCGCGCCTGATGCCGACATCGATGTTCGCGCCAATCCACACGGGCGGCATCGGTTTCTGCACCGGCAGCACGGTGCAGTTCGCCTTGTCCAACTCGAAATATGACGCCTTCATCGACACAAAGTCCTCGGTCCACAACCGCTTCACGGCGGTGAGGCACTCCTCGAACCGGCGCCCTGCCTGCTTCAGTGTGGTACCGAACGCGCGAAACTCGATCTCGCGGTAGCCGATGCCGGCGCCGAACACCAGCTTGCCGCCGCACATCACATCCAGCGACGCCAATTCTTCGGCCACATGCAGTGGGCTGTGCAGCGGCAACAGCACCACGCCGGGGATCAGCCGCAACTTCGGCGCGACCAGCGCCACCTGCGTCAGATAAGGTATCTGCTGGATGTACTGGAACGGGTGCGAGCTGTAGTGCGAGCCCTTCGCCACACAGTCATAGCCCAGCTCCTCCGCCAGCTTCGCCGCTTCCAGGTCCTCGCGCAGGCGAAGCTGCATGTCGTCGCCTTGCGGATACTGGCCGCGAATGATCAGGCCGAATTTCATTTCATTCTCCCCTTGTGGACGTGCGTGCCGCATTCAGCATAGCCCACACCGGCCATGCGAGCAGTTCCCATCTTTCACCAGGGGGCAAGCGGCGTTGCCGGCAGTGCAATCGGACCAGCGGCGAAGCGTCCGGCGTCGCTCTTGTTACGCTATCATTGCGAGGAACGCAGCGACGAGGCAATCGCTGTCACGGTGCGCGTACCGTGACCGCGACTGCTTCGCTTGCACGGGTTCCCCCGGCAACCCGCCGGGCACTATCCATCCTGCACCTTTGCCGGTTCGCCCGCCGCGCGCTATGGGTGCGTCGGATACGTGAGGGGTCCGGATGGAAGACGACACGGAGCAACGGCCGGAAAGCCTGCTCCCATACGAGGACTGGATCGAGACGGCGATGCGCCAGGTCGTGGCGCAGGCGGTGGCATACGTTGTCGAGAACGGTCTGCCCGGCGAGCACCATTTCTACCTGACGTTCCGCACGGATCATCCCGGCGTGGTGATCCCCCCGCGGTTGCGCGCGCAATACCCGCAGGAGATGACGATCGTCCTCCAGCACCAGTATTGGGATCTGAAGATGGATACGGTGGCCGGGCTGATCAGCGTCGGCCTGTCGTTCGGCGGTGTGCCGGCATCGCTGGTCATTCCCCTGGCCGCGGTCACCGGGTTCGCCGATCCGCATGTGCGTTATGGCCTGCGCTTCCGTGCCGCCGCCGCCGCGCCGGAAGTGGCGGATGCCGTGGAGCCCGAGGCGGTCGAAGCGGAGAAGCCGGACGCCACGCCGCAAGTGGTCAGTCTCGACGCATTCCGCCGCCGTCCGCCATCCAAGGAATAGAAGCACGCAATGAACGCCCCGATGCAGCGGCCGTCCGGCTTCCTCTATTCACCGATGTTCCCGCTGGGACCGGGTCGCACGCAGTGGAAGAAACTGCCGATCGCTGGCGTGCGAACCGCGACCTGCGACGGTCAGACGGTGCTGCGTATCGCGCCGGATGCGCTGAGCGAACTGGCGTTCCAGGCGTTTCGCGACGTATCGCACCTGCTGCGCCCTGGGCACCTGACACAGTTGCGCGCGATCCTCGATGACCCGGAGGCGAGTGCGAACGACCGTTTCGTGGCGCTCGATCTGCTGAAGAACGCCAACATCGCGGCTGGCGGCGTGCTGCCGATGTGCCAGGACACCGGCACGGCGATCGTGTTCGGCAAGAAGGGCCAGCGCGTCTGGGTGGATGGCGATGACGAGGAAGCGCTGAGCTGGGGCGTGCATCGCACCTACACCGAGACCAACCTGCGCTATTCGCAGATGGCGCCGCTGTCGATGTTCGAGGAAGTCAACACCGGCAACAACCTGCCGGTGCAGTTCGACATCATGGCCGCACCCGGCGATCACCACGCGGACGAGTACCATCTGATGTTCGTCGCCAAGGGCGGTGGATCGGCGAACAAGTCGTTCCTGTTCCAGGAAACGCGGGCGATCCTGTCACCGGAGCGGCTGCTGAAATACCTTGACGGCAAGATGCGTTCACTTGGCACGAGTGCATGCCCGCCGTATCACCTGGCTATCGTCATCGGCGGCACGTCCGCAGAAATGACACTGAAGACGGTGAAGCTGGCGTCCACGCGCTGGCTGGACACGCTGCCCACGACCGGCAGCAAGGCCGGGCACGCGATCCGTGACCTGGAGATGGAACAGAAGGTGCTGGAACTGTCGCGCACGCTGGGCATCGGCGCGCAATTCGGCGGCAAGTATTTCTGCCACGACGTTCGCGTCATCCGCCTTCCTCGGCATGGCGCGTCGTTACCAGTGGGTATCGGCGTTTCTTGCAGCGCCGATCGGCAGGTTCTGGCAAAGATCACGCCGGAAGGTGTGTTCCTGGAACAGTTGGAAACCGATCCGGCGAAGTATCTGCCAGAGGCCACCGACGAACATCTCGGCGACGATGCGGTCACGGTGGACCTGAACCGGCCGATGGCGGAGATCCGCCGGCAGCTGTCGGCGTATCCGGTGAAGACCCGGCTGATGCTGACCGGCACGATGGTGGTGGCGCGCGACATCGCGCACGCGAAACTGCAGGAGCGACTGGATCGCGGCGAGGGCCTGCCCGACTACATCAAGAACCACCCGGTGTATTACGCCGGTCCCGCGAAGACGCCGACCGGCTACGCCACCGGCAGCTTCGGTCCGACCACGGCGGGGCGCATGGACAGCTACGTCGCGGCGTTCCAGGCAGCGGGTGGGTCGCTGGTGATGCTGGCGAAGGGCAACCGGTCGAAGGCGGTAAAGGATGCATGCCGCGCGAATGGCGGCTTCTATCTCGGCAGCGTCGGCGGCCCGGCGGCGCGTCTGGCACAGGACTGCATCCGCAAGGTGGACGTGCTGGAATATCCCGAACTCGGCATGGAAGCTGTGTGGCGCATCGAAGTGGAGAACTTTCCTGCGTTCATCGTGATCGACGACAAGGGCAACGATTTCTACGATGGGCTGGAATGATGCCGACCCAAGCAGTCATTGCGAGGAACAAACCGACGAAGCAATCTTGTTCACGGTGGCTACCCTCTGACAAGAAACAGTTGCCACCGCCAGGATCGGAAAACCGCGGAAGCCCTTGGTCGTCCATTCAGCGGTCGGCAAGCGGCCGCTGCACTCCTCGCAATGACAGGAACACATGATGCGCTTCACCGTAGACCGCATCGACCACATCGTGCTGAACGTGACGGACGTGGAGATCACCGCAGCCTGGTATCAGCGCGTACTCGGCATGGAGCGCGAGGACTTCGGCCCCGCCGGCCGCACCGCGCTGAAGTTCGGCGGACAGAAGATCAACGTGCGGCCGGCCGGCACCGACAAGAGCACCTGGCCCACCGGCGAGAACGATGCAGCCGGTGCCGGCGATCTGTGCTTTGTCGCCGCGGTCGAACCGGACGATGTGATCGCCCACTTGCAGGATTGCGGCGTGATGATCGTGGCGGGGCCGGTAGAACGAACCGGCGCGCTGGGCCAGATGCGCTCGGTGTATTGTCGCGACCCTGATGGCAACCTGGTCGAGATCTCAACCTACTGATGGATGCCGCTCTGCGCACCCGCGTCGGATTCGGCGCGTTCGTCTGCTTCCTGGCATCGATCCCGCTCGCCAATTGGATGATCCTGCATGTCGGCACGGTCTGCGTGCCGCAAGGACCATGTCTCGTGCCGGTGGCGCCCGGGTTGTTGGCCCCCTCCGGCGTACTGACGGTCGGCGCGGCGCTGGTGCTGCGCGATGTTGTGCAGCGGTGTCTCGGCCTGACGTGGGGCCTGGCGGCGATCGCTGTCGGCACGGCGCTGTCGTCGCTGGTCGCACCGGCAGCACTGGTGCGCGCATCCGGCGCCGCCTTCGCGTTGAGCGAGCTTGCCGACTTCGCCGTCTACACGCCGTTGCAGCGGCATCGCCTTACGTTGGCCGTGGCCGCTTCGTCCATCGTCGGGCTGCTGGTGGATTCGGTGGTGTTCCTGACATTGGCGTTCGGCAGCCTGGATTTTCTGGCCGGACAGGTGGTTGGCAAGCTCTGGGCAGTGCTGATCGCCATCCCGCTGGTGCGGCTGCTACGCCGGGTTGCGCCGACACCCGCGTGATGCGGCTGGCGGATTTTGATTTCGATCTGCCATCGGATCGCATCGCGCAGCACCCTGTCCGCCCACGCGATGCCGCGCGGTTGCTGCATGTTGCGCGCGACGGACCGGTGGACCGAGTGGTGCGCGATCTACCGGGTCTGCTGCGTGCCGGCGATGTACTGGTGGCCAACGACACACGTGTGATCCCCGCACAACTGACCGCGCGACGCGGTGCCGCACACATCGGCATCACCTTGGATCAGCCTCGGCCCGACGGCGCATGGCATGCTCTTGCGCGCAATGCGCGTCGATTGCACGCGGGTGACGAACTGGATTTCGCTGGCGACGCGGATCTGCGTGCCACTGTGTTGGAGCGTCACGATGACGGCGGAGTCGTGCTTGCATTCAACCAGCAGGACGCGGCGTTCGCCAAGGCACTACAGCGTGCGGGCGCGCTTGCGTTGCCGCCCTATATCGCGCGGCCTGGTGGACCGTTGCCGGAAGATCGCCAGGACTACCAGACCGTCTTTGCCGACCGCGCAGGAGCCGTGGCGGCCCCAACCGCGGGGCTGCATTTCACGCCGGCGCTGCTTGCCGCACTGGACAGCCGAGGCATCGCGCGCGTCACCGTCACGCTGCATGTTGGCGCTGGCACATTTCTGCCGGTACGCACCGACGACGTACTGCAACATCGCATGCATGCCGAACGCGGTACGATTACCGCGGCAGCCGCTGCCGCGATCAATGCGGCGCGCGATGCGGGCGGGCGCATCGTTGCGGTGGGAACCACCAGTCTGCGCCTGCTGGAAACCGCAGCATCCGAAAACGGCCAGATCGGTCCGTTCACCGGCGACACGGACCTGTTCATCCTGCCAGGCTACCGGTTCCGCGCCGTCGATGTGCTGATGACCAACTTTCATCTGCCACGTTCCACGCTGTTCATGCTGGTCTGTGCATTCGCCGGCACCGAGCGGATGCGTCAGGCGTACGCTCATGCGATGAAAGGCGAATATCGCTTCTATTCGTATGGCGATGCGTGTCTGTTGGAACGTAATGATGGCGGCTGATTCGCTGGACCACACCGCCGCTGCCATCCTGCCCTTTCCCTTGCGGGAGGGGGCGGGGGGAGGCGGCCACACCGCCGCTGCGCACCGCACTCCCCAACCTCCATCGGCAACGCGACGCGGAGAACGTCGCACCACCGGTCCTGCCAACGAGACCGACCAGTGACCGCATTCGTCCACCACATCACCGCAACCAACGAAAACGCCCGCGCCGGCGTGCTCCACACCGCGCATGGCGACATTGCGACACCTGCCTTCATGCCGGTCGGCACTGCTGGCACGGTGAAGGCGATGACCGCGGATTCGGTGCGCGCCACGGGTGCCGAAATCGTACTCGGCAACACCTACCACCTGATGCTGCGGCCTGGCGCGGAACGCGTTGCGCGGATGGGCGGCCTGCATCGCTTCATGGATTGGCCCGGTCCCATCCTGACGGATTCCGGCGGTTTCCAGGTCATGTCGCTCGCCAAATTGCGGAAGATCGACGCGGAAGGCGTCACGTTCCAGTCGCACCTGGACGGCTCGACGCATCGCCTGACGCCGGCGCGCTCCATCGAGATCCAGCACTTGCTCGATGCCACGGTCACCATGGCGCTGGACGAATGCACGCCGTTCCCCGCGACACCGGCGCAGGCACAATCGTCCATGGAATTGTCCATGCGATGGGCTGCGCGGTCGCGCGATGCGTTCGTCCCGCGCCCCGGATACGGGCTGTTCGGCATCGTCCAGGGCAGTGTCTATCCAGACCTGCGCGAAGCATCCGCCAACGCGCTGACATCCATCGGCTTCGATGGCTACGCGATCGGTGGCCTGGCGATCGGTGAAGGCCAGGCCACAACCTTCACCGTGCTCGACGCCACCATGCCACACCTGCCCAACGATGCACCACGCTACCTGATGGGGGTTGGCACGCCGGACGACATCATCGGTGCGGTACGGCGCGGCGTAGACATGTTCGACTGCGTGATCCCCACGCGCGCGGGGCGCACCGCGCGTGCCTACACGTCATGCGGCGTGTTCAACCTGCGGAACGCCCGGTTTGCAGAGGACACGCTTCCGCTCGACCCGGACTGCGACTGCCCGGCGTGCACGCGCCACAGCCGCGCCTATCTGCACCATCTGTTCAAGGCCGAGGAAATATTGGGACCCATGCTGCTCACCTGGCACAATGTCAGCTACTATCAGTCGCTGATGCGCGGCCTGCGTGTTGCCATCGTTCAGCGCCGGCTGGACGCGCACGCCAGCGCCATCCGCGCCGGCTGGACGCGGGAGGAGCCGACATGACCGAAGAGAACTACGCCGGCCTGACGCAACTCGGCCATCACGTCGAACAGCCCGCCAGTCCGGCCGCCGCAAATTTGGAGCGTGTGCCAAGCCCATCGCGCGACAAGCATTATTTGGTGCGCTTCACGTGCCCCGAATTCACCTCGCTGTGCCCGATCACCGGCCAGCCGGATTTTGCCCACATCATCATCGACTACATTCCGCGCGACTGGATCGTGGAAAGCAAGTCGCTGAAACTCTACCTCACTGCGTTCCGCAACCACGGCGCGTTTCACGAAGCCTGTACGATGGCGATCGCCGAGGCGCTGATTACATTGCTCGATCCGGTGTGGCTGCGCATCGGCGGCTATTGGTATCCGCGCGGCGGCATGCCGATCGACGTCTTCTGGCAGACCGGCACGCCACCCGACGATGCCTGGGTCCCGCCCCAGGACGTGGTGCCGTACCGTGGTCGAGGATAATGCATATGCCTGATGGCGGCGTCGGCAATCGAATTGCAGCGGCGTTCGGCCCACATGCCGAATTGGCCGCGCTCCTGTTCGCTGTGTTGGATCAGGATGACCCGCCGGCGGCCGGATCGGATGGTTCACACGATCTGTCGCACATCCTGCGCGTATGGCACAGCGCCGCAGCCATTGCTCGCAGCGAACCCGCTTGCGACGTAGAGCTTCTCGTTGCGGCAGCGATCCTGCACGACTGCGTCGCGGTGGAGAAGAATTCGCCGCTTCGATCGCAGGCGTCACGACTTGCCGCAGAGCGCGCGCGAGGCATCATTGGCGATCTTGGCTGGAGCCGCAGCCGCATCGCCGCTCTCGTCCACGCGATCGAGGCGCACAGCTACTCCTCCGGCGTCGAGCCTGACACGCTGGAAGCGCAAGTCCTGCAGGACGCCGATCGACTGGATGCCATCGGTGCCATCGGCATCGCCCGCTGCTTCTATGTCGCGGGCCGCATGGGCTCCGCGCTGTACGACCCGGAGGACTTCGACGCAGGCCGACGTCCTGTCGATGACTGGCGCTACGCGATCGACCACTTCAAGGCCAAGTTGTTTCCGGTCGTCGACGGATTTCGCACCAGGGCCGGCCGTGCAATTGCAGCCGAACGCGTGGCGGTGATGCGACGCTTCATCGATCAGTTTCGGTCTGAGGTTGAAGCCTGACGCGGCAGGCAGCAACAGCGGACGAGGGTGGTGCCTCTCCTGCGCAAACACGCTAAGGTCAGGCGTAGCGGGTCGGGAATGCGTGCAATGAATGTCGCACTGCGCCACCCCGTCATGTCGCTGGAGGAATTCCTGGCCTGGGAGAAACGTCAGGATGAACGCTGGGAATTTGACGGCTGCGAACCGCGGGCGATGGTCGGCGGCACATCGGCACACAACCAGATCGCCGGCCATCGAGTTCGCGCTGCGGCAGCGACTGAAGGCACCTTACCGCATCTATCGTGCGAATATGCGCCTGCGGCTGGCACACACCATGCGTTACCCGGACCTTATGGTGGTCTGCACGCCAGTGCCAAACGAGGCGACCGAAATCACCGACCCCGTCGTCGTGATCGAGGTGCTGAGCACCGGCACCTTCCGCGCGGATCGCATCGCGAAGAACCGCGAGTACGAAGCCGCACCCAGCATCCGCTGTTACATCCTGCTGGAGCAGGATGCTATCGCCGCCGAGATGTATGTCCGTGAAGGCGACCGCTGGGTGCGCTCCACCGTGACCGGCGACGACGTATTGGCCATGTCGGAAATCGATGTGGAAATGCCGTTGGCCGACGCCTATGCAGGCCTGGAGCTTGGCACACAAACCCTCTGATCCGCGCAACGCCGCGCCACTGATCCGCGATCGCGCGCTGGCGCTTGGCTTCGACGCAGTCGGGTTCTGCCGCGCCGAACTGGGCGCTCAGGCGCGTGAGCGCCTGGCCGACTTCCCTGCGGCCGGACAGCACGGCGACATGGGCTGGCTCGCGCATCGTGCGCGGCAGCGGTCG
Organism: Acetobacteraceae bacterium; assembly: GCA_035511435.1. Classification (GTDB taxonomy): domain Bacteria; phylum Pseudomonadota; class Alphaproteobacteria; order Acetobacterales; family Acetobacteraceae; genus JAMXLO01. The sequence goes on from DATKFJ010000484.1 coordinate 15,200, forward strand.
CAGCCGCAGTCGCTGTGGCCGGGAGCACGCAGCGTCATCGCGCTTGGCCTGTCGTATGCACCGGACGAGGACCCGCTCGCCACGATCGCGCTCGCCGATCGCGGCAGCATCTCGGTCTATGCCCGCAACCGCGACTATCACGACGTGGTGAAGGGCATGCTGAAGCATCTCGCACAGTTCGTCGTGTCGCGCTTCGGCCCCGACGTGAAGGTTTTCGTCGATACCGCGCCCGTTATGGAAAAGCTGCTGGCGGAACGCGCCGGTCTCGGCTGGCAGGGCAAGCACACCAATCTGGTGTCGCGCGCGCATGGTTCTTGGCTGTTCCTGGGCGAGATCTACACCACGCTCGACATCCCGCCCGACGAACCGCACGCCGACCATTGCGGCACATGCACGCGCTGTCTTGCTATCTGTCCAACCGATGCATTCCCCGCGCCCTATCGGCTGGATGCGACACGCTGCATCTCCTACCTCACAATCGAGCATCACGGCGCGATCCCGCACGAACTGCGGCCGTTGATGGGGAACCGCATCTACGGCTGCGACGACTGCCTGGCGGTCTGCCCATGGAACCGCTTCGCGCAGGCCACGCCACATGAAAAATTACGCGCACGCGCCGAACTCACCGCGCCGCGGTTGGCGGAACTCGCTGCCTTGGACGATGCGGACTTCCGCACCATGTTCAGTGGTTCGCCAATCAAGCGGATCGGCCGCGACCGCCTCGTGCGCAACGTGCTGATCGCCATCGGCAACTCCGGTGATCCCGCACTGCGCCCGGTAGCGACGCGGCTGACCGCGGATAGCAACGAAGTCGTCGCAGAGGCGGCGGCCTGGGCCTGCGAGCGGCTGAACAGCGGAGCCAAGGCGTGACCACGCGGACCGGGACCGCCCGCACCCAGACCGCCCGCACCGGGACCGCCCGCACCGGGACCGCCTGCACCGGGACCGACAGCACCAAGACCGACAGTCTCGGCAGCATAGCGGTCGATGCGAAGCGCTACTGGGGGCCACAGACGGAACACGCGCGCCGGCTGTTCCAGATCGGCATCGAGCGATTCCCACCCAACCTGATTCGCGCGGTCGGCTTGCAGAAGCAGGCCCCCGCGCAGGCATTTCCGAACTCATCGTGCCGGCGGATGAACTGTCCAGCTCGATCATGCCGGGCAAGACCAACCCGATGCAGTGCGAGGCGCTGGCCAGGGTCGCAGCACAGATCATGGGCAATCACGTTACGGTGACGATCGCCGGCGCGCAGGGCCACCTGGAACTCAACGTGTTCAAGCCGGTGATCATCCAGAATGTCCTGCAATCCTGTCGGCTTTTGGCGGATTGCGTGGTGAGTTTCGCGGCGCACATGGTCGACAAACTGGAACCGAACCGCGACCACATCGCCACGAACCTCGCGAAATCACTCATGCTCGTGACCGCGCTCAATCCCCGGATCGGCTATGACAAGGCGATCAAGATCGGCAAGCTCGCGCTTGCGGAGAACATCACGTTGAAGCAGGCGGCGGGAAAACTCGGTTTCGTCCGGCCGGAGGATTTCGATCGCTGGGTTGTCCCGGCGGAGATGACCATGCCGGGAGCCACGCTGCCGGGAGGCGGCGGCTGAGTGGATTGATCAAGCGAAGCTTCTCGCTCGCCGGCCACCGCACCAGCGTTGCGCTAGAGCAGGAGTTCTGGGCGGCGCTGACCCATATCGCTGCCGGCCGACATCAGTCCCTGACCGCGCTGGTCGCCGCCACCGACGCGGAGAGGACAGCCGGGCGGCCGCTTGCCTCCGCGCTGCGGGTGCTCGCCCTGGCCGAATTTTTCCCGGCGCGATTAACCTCTCACTAAACCGCAAGTTGCATTGTCGTCAACTGATACAACCAACAGAAGGACCGGTCCGATGCTGCTTACCGTTAATACCGACGCTACTCCGAGTTCGCCGTGCAGCGAACTGGTGCTGTCCGATCGGCTGATCGCCCTGGCTCAGGACGCCGACCGTGCCGGCTATCCAGACACCGCCGAACATCTCGTGTCACTCGCGTGCAGCGTGTTCGACGAGGCGTCGAGAAAAAGCCATTGAGCTCAAGATCGCCGTCGGCGGTTTCCGCAGCGACCATTCGCCGCTGCACGGGTTTCCCAAAGCCGCAATAATTTTGCCGAATCAAGTATATGGTTACTGTGCGCGGTAAGCGGATACTCGATTGCTCATCGCCCACATCGTGACCAACCGTTCAAAGTCATTATTCACGAATCTATCACGCGTGCGCTTTCAACCGGATGCAGTTTATCTGCACAACCGAAAAAAGTTCGGTTACGGTAATAGCCGCCCGTAGAGATCGTGCCGTCCCAGATGCCGCTGAAATCACTTGCACCGCTGTCCGATCACGATGCGCAGTCCGCAGGCCACGCGGAAATGCCGGCGTCAGCAACTGCTTCCGAAAGTGCCGTATTCGCGGCGGCTGCGCCATCCGACCTTCAATCGCTGGTCGATACGCCGTGCCGCACGCTCGATGTCGAGTACAAAAGCTGGCGGAACCTGAAGCATATCGAAGACCGCGCGGAGTTGGCGCGCGACATCGCCGCACTGGCGAACCACGGCGGCGGCCACATCGTCTTCGGCTTTCACGAAGGCACTTTGGCCGCCGAAGACAATCATCCGTTCTGGACGGACTGCACCGCGGAGCAGGTCGCCGCGATTGTTTGCACCTTCCTCGACCCGCCCGTGCAATGCGAGGTGGCGACGCTGCGTTCCGCGATCGGCAACAGCCATCCGGTGATCCGCGTGCCGGGTCATGGCGTCGTGCCGATCTGCATTCGCCAGGATGGCCCGCTGGTCGGCGAGGCCCGGTTGATCGAGCGCGGCTGCTATTACACCCGCAAACATGCGGTGGTTGCCCGGGGTCAGTACATCGGGGTGCCGATGCCGCGCAGTGGCCGCCTCGAAATGCCGCAGGAATGGGCGCCATTGATCCGCCGCTGCGTGCGGCAGGATCGCGAGGCACTGCTCGCGATGATCGAGGCCTCGATCGAAGGCCGCAAGCAGACGCCGGCCCTCGCGAAACGGCTGGAGGCCTGGCATGCGGCCGCGCATGCCGCGTTCCTTGTCCTGGCACCGCTCAGTCCGCGTGCGGAGCATCTGACGCACCGACACTACGCGCTGTCCTATGGTCTTGAGCTGATCGGCCCTGAAATGCTGGAGCACGCCCAGCTTCCCGAATTGCTGCGCCGCGTGGTGTTCGAATTGCAACCGATGTTCCGCGGTGCATTGAACATGTTCGATCCACCATACCGGCGGGCTGTGCGGCCTCGCTTTACCGTCGATGAAGCCACCGGCGACGCGGAAACCGACTTCCTGGAAGTCGCCTGGCTGCGCGACCGTCCGCCGAACGAGACTACGGATTTCTGGCGTGTGTCGCCGCGCGGCTTCGCCAGTATCGTGCGCGACTATACCGAGGACAGGGCAGGTCAGAGCCAGCAGCCGGGAACCCGATTCAGTCCGAATGTGCTGGCACGGGAGATCGCCCAACTGGTGTGTCATGCGCGTGCTCTGCTGCGCTTCTTCGCCGGCGTGCCGCGCGTGTCGCTGCGCTGCGAATGGTGGGGCCTGGCCGGTCGCGAACTGTTTGATCCGGAAACCGGCTGGGCCAACCGCAAACCGGCGGTCGACGACCACCGTCTGGTGACGCTGCAAGTGCCGGCGGCAAGCCTCGCGCAGGCCTGGCCGGATGTCGTTGCTCAGATCATGGCGCCGGTGTTGCGCGTGTTCGAGCCGGATCTTGCGCTGGGACCCGACTGGGTGCGCGCCCAATCGGCGCAATGGGACACGGCCTGATCAGTGTGGCCCGCCTGATCAGCGAGGCCCACCTGCTCAACAACGCCCGCCTGCTCAACGACGCCTACCTGATCGGCAAGGATGGTGGGCGCGACAGGGATTGAACCTGTGGCCCCTGCCGTGTCGAGGCAGTGCTCTACCGCTGAGCTACGCGCCCATCCGAAGCGAGAAATACCGCCTTCGCGGGGCTACAGGCAAGCTTGGCTGGTGACAGCGCGCTCCGCGACCGCTTCAATGCGGCGATGGACGTGCCAATGGACATGCCGCTCGCCGCCGCCGTAGTTCCCGCCGCCGCGGTCGTGGTGCTGCGCCCGGCACGACAGACCATTCCAATCATCTTCGCCTCGCCGCATTCCGGGCGAACCTATCCTGACGATTTACTCGCCGCCGCCCGGCTGGATGCTCTCAGTCTCCGCCGCAGCGAGGACAGTTTCGTAGACGAGTTGTTTGCCGCGGCGCCGGATCATGGCGCGCCGCTGCTCGCCGCTACCTTCCCCCGCGCCTACTGCGACGCCAACCGGGAAGCGTGGGAACTGGATCCGGCAATGTTCGCCGACAAGCTGCCGTCCTGGGTCAATACCACCAGCGCCCGGGTCGGCGCCGGACTTGGCACGATCGCCCGGGTGGTGGCATCGGGTGAGGCGATCTACCGCGACAAGCTCGCGTTCGCCGATGCAGAGCGGCGGGTGCGCACCTGCTGGAAGCCATTCCACGACACCCTTGGCGCGTTGATCGCTGCCACCCAGGCCGAGTTCGGCTTGTGTTTGCTGATCGACTGCCACTCGATGCCGTCGCACGGCCATGCGGCGCGGTCCGGCGGGCGAAGCGCCGACTTCATTCTGGGCGACGCGCACGGCACGGCCTGCGCACCACGGGCGACACGGCTGGTGGAAAGCCTGCTGACCGGGTTGGGTTATTCGGTTCGGCGCAACGACCCCTACGCCGGCGGCTACATCACCCGCAACTACGGGCGGCCACGTGAAGGCGTGCACGCACTACAGATCGAAGTCGCCCGCGATTTGTACATGGATGAAGGCCGCATCGAGCGGCTGCCGGCCTTTCAGGCGATGCAGCAGAACATTACCGGATTTATCGTGGGACTGGCTGAACAGGCGGGCGCGGTCCTGGAGGGCTGACTCCGATGCACTGGCACGGGCATCCGAGCGTGGCGCGCCCACGCGCTATGGGCAATTGCCAAAAAAATGGCGACCCTTGTGGGGCCGCCAAGTTTAGGGAGGAAACGTCCAAGAAAGCAGACAGCGCGGTCAGGGACCGCATTGCTGCGACGCACAATCTAGGCGATCGATCATTCGTCTGCAAGTGATATTTTGCAACGCAGCATTGCTGACCGCCGATTGCCGCTTTCAAGCCGAGGGATCGCCGGCAACCCTTTGCTAACACTTGGCTTCTATGATCCGGCCTATGCGGCACTTGTGTTTGATTTCCTTGGTTTTTCTGGGTCTTTCGAGCCTCGCGCGGGCCGAGCCCATCCCGGTCCCGGCGATCGCTCAGGGGATGCTGTGCCGCGCGGCAATCGGCTCTGCCGAGAGGGCAAACGGCATACCGGCGGCCCTGTTGGGCGCTATCGGCCGAGTCGAAAGCGGTCGGCGCGACCCGGTGACCGGTGCCTGGCACCCCTGGCCCTGGACAGTGGACGCCGAGGGGCAGGGTTCCTTCTACGATTCGAAGGCCCAGGCAATTGCTGCGGTGCGCGCCATGCAGGCACGCGGGGTCCAGTCCATCGATGTTGGTTGCATGCAGGTGAACCTGATGCACCACCCGAACGCCTTTAGCAGCCTTGACCTGGCGTTCGAGCCGCAGGTCAACGCAGCTTATGCGGCGCGGTTCCTCAAGGAGCTGTATGGCCAGACCGGCGACTGGTCCAAGGCCGCGGCACTCTACCACTCGGCTACGCCTGAACTGGGAGCCGACTACCAGCGCAAGGTGCTGGCGGTCTGGCCAGAGGAGCAGCGGCTTGCCAGCGCCGCCATGCCATCACCGCTGTCCCAGGCCTGGGGCGCCACCATGCCCCAGAGGCCGTCCGGCTTCATGTCCGTGGTACGCCGGCTGCCGGGCGGGCAGTCACCGGGTCCGCGGATGATCATGTTGCCGAACGTCGGCGGCGTTACCACACCTGGCCGCGGTCTGGACGGGTACAGGGCCAGGCCTATCGGGCTTGCCTACCTGCCACCGGCGTCTCACGCCGGCCTATAGGGTCCCCAGGCTGTAGCATCACCGGCCTGTAGCATCACCGGCCGAATTCGGCGCGGATGGCGGCCGAATGCTCGCCGATCGCGGGAACCGGGCCCAAGGGTCGGGCACCGTCGCTGAACAGGACCGGTGGGGCGGCGAGTTCTACCTCGCCGTTCGGTGTCTGCACCGTCGCGCGACGCAGCGCGGGATGACTGGCGAGTGCGGCCACATCATTGACGAAGCCATAGGCGGTGTTGGCGGCGCGCAGTTTCGCCGCGGCCTGGGTGCGCGTCATTCCAGCGAAGATTGCGCCGATGTGGCCGTCCACCATCGGTCGGTTGGCGACGCGGGCAACATTGGTGTCGAAGCCGGTCCGCTTTGGCAGGTCGGGTTCGTCCAGAAAGCGGGCGCAGAATTCAGCCCATTCGCGTTCGTTCTGGATGGCGATCAGTACCAGCGCGCCATCGGTCGTGGGGAAGGCACCGTATGGGCAGATCGACGGATGAGCGAGGCCGATGCGCTGCGGGGCGCGGCCGGTGCCTTCGTAGAACAGCAGCGGCACGTTCATCCAGTCGGCCATGCCGTCGAACAGGCTGACCTTCAGGCCCCTGCCGTGTCCGGTGATGCCGCGACCGATCAGTGCCTCCAGCACGCCGGCGTGCGCGGCCATGCCGCAGGCTATGTCGCAGCCGGAAACGCCGACACGGCCTGGTCCGGCCGGATGGCCGGTGATCGAGGCCAGGCCCGATTCCGCCTGCACCAGCAGGTCGTATGCCTTCATCGTTGCATAGTCGCCGCTGTCGCCGTAGCCGGAGATGTCAACCGTGATCAGGCGCGGGTGACGTTCGCGCAGCGTGTCGGAACCGAAGCCGGCGCGGGCGGCGGCGCCAGGCGCGAGGTTCTGGATAAACACGTCGGCGCGCGCGAGGATGCGATGCAGCAGTGCCGCGTCGTTCGCTTGCTTGATGTCGGCGACAAGGCTTTGCTTGCCGCGGTTCAGCCAGACGAAGTAGCTGGACAGGCCGCTCGCCGCCGTGTCGTAGCCGCGCGCGAAATCGCCTTCCGCGCGTTCGATCTTGATGACGCGCGCGCCGGCATCGGCAAGTCGCGAGCTGCAATACGGCGCGGCGACGGCCTGTTCCAGCGAAACGACAAGCAGGTTGGCCAGGGGAAGCAGTGCTGTCATGGCGCGTGAGTGGCACGAAGCTGTGCCGGACTCAACGGACAGACAGGTCAGGCCCCTGACCGCCCAACCGCCTCGGCGGCGTCGCGGAACCGCCTATGCCGCAACGATGCGCACGACGGCCGCCCACCCCACGCGTCATCGTCTCGGCAACGTGAATGCCGCACGCCGGCGCGACGCTCCGGCCGCACGATAACAGGCCTCACGGTCGCTGCTGCTGGTTCGCTTGCACCCCTGAACCCAGGCGCTTAATCACCGTGGGTGAGGCTCCGGGAGACCCAGATGGACCAGCCCCTGCCCACCGATCCGCACGCCGAGATCCGCGCCGAGGTTGCCAAGCTCTGCGCCCGTTTCCCCGGCGAGTACTGGCGCAAGCTGGACCGCGACCGCGCCTACCCTACCGAGTTCGTCAACGCCCTGACCGAAGCCGGCTACCTCGCCGCGCTGATCCCCGAGGAATATGGCGGCGCCGGCCTGCCGCTATCCGCCGCCGCCGCGATCCTGGAAACGATCCACGCCGAGGGCTGCAACGGTGCCGCATGCCACGCGCAGATGTACATCATGGGCACCATCCTGCGGCACGGCTCGAACAGGCAGAAACAGGAGTACCTGCCTAAGATCGCCACCGGCGAACTCCGACTCCAGGCATTCGGCGTCACTGAACCGACCAGCGGAACCGACACCACCAGCCTGCGCACCTTCGCCAAACGCGACGGCGACCACTATGTGGTGAACGGTCAGAAAGTATGGACCAGCCGCGCGGAACACTCCGACCTGATGCTGCTGCTCGCGCGCACCACGCCGCGCGAGCAGGCGAAGAAACGTACCGACGGGCTCTCCACCTTCATCGTCGACATGCGCGAAACGATCGGCAACGGCATGACCATCCGGCCGATCCGCACAATGATGAACCACAACACCACCGAGATCTTCTTCGACAACATGATCGTGCCCGCCGAAAACCTGCTTGGCGATGAAGGCAAAGGCTTCCGTTACATCATCGACGGCATGAACGCCGAACGCCTGTTGATCGCCGCGGAATGCATCGGCGACTCCAAATGGTTCCTCCGCAAGGCCACCGACTACGCGCGCGACCGCCAGGTGTTCGCCCGACCGATCGGGCAGAACCAGGGCATCCAGTTCCCGCTCGCCCGTGCCTACGCACAGATGCGCGCCGCCGAACTGATGGTGCGTGAAGGCTGCGCGAAATTCGAAGCCGGCCTCACCCCCGGTGAGGAAGCCAACATGGCAAAGCTGCTCGGCGCCGATGCCGCCTGGGCCGCAGCCGAGGCGTGTATACAAACGCATGGCGGGTTCGGTTTCGCCGAGGAATACGACGTCGAACGCAAATTCCGCGAAACCCGGCTGTATCAGGTCGCGCCGATCAGCACCAACCTGATCCTGTCGTACATCGCCGAACACGTACTCGGGCTGCCACGCAGCTACTGACACGGATACCGATGTGGTGTCCCGGCAGAGCCTTACTCTGCCGCCGCCGCCCGCTCCATCTGCTCCACCCCGCCCCAGTACCGCACGCTGACCGGCAGCGCCCGTCCGCATGGCGGCCCATGCGGACGGGCGCCGCCCCAATCAGTACCCCAGCGGCTCGGCCACCACCGGCGTCCACCGCGTCTTCTTCACCACTGACAGGAACGACTGCGTCGAGGCATGGTGATCGGTGGGAGTGATCGTCAGCGGCGGACCACCGAACATGTCGCGCCAGTCCGTGATGCTTTCCATCGACTTCTGGAACGTGTCCAAATTCAGGTCGCGACCCGCCCGCTGCAGTACCTCGATCAGGCAGGTCGCCGCCGCAAAGCCCGCTTCGCCCAGGTAATTGATGTCGATGCCGAACCGCTGCTTGTAGCGGGCCGTTACCGCGCGCACCGCCGGTCGCGCATCGTCGGGATAAGCGTAGACCCCCGGCGACATCGAATAGAACCCGTCCGCCGGTCCCCCGGGAGCCTCCGCAACGGCAGTGGAATAGCTCGCGAACTGGCCGCAGAAGTCCACGTCCCAACCCATCTTGCGCGCCGTTTGCAGGATGATGATCGTGTCCCTGACGATCGTGCCCATGCAGACGAGATCGCAGCCGGCATCCTTGAGCCGGCTGACGTGCGCGTTGAAATCGGTAGCAGTGGGACTGAACGTTGCGACGGCGCCAAGCTTCAAGTTCATGGCACTCACCTGCGCCACGATGCCGGCATGGATATCCTTGCCGAAGTCGGTGTCTTCGTACATCGAACCGAAGACCTTCCTGCCATTCGTCTCGGCGAAATACTTTACGCAGGCGCGCATCTGATCATAGTACGATGAGAACTGGCCGTATTTGTACGCGCTCAGCGGCAGGTACATCGACCGTGCGCAGGTCAGCGGAAACACACTCGGCACCTGCTTCTCGATCATCATCGGCAGCACGGCGTCCATTTGCGGCGTGCCGCCACTGCTGATCGACAGGAAGATATTGTCGAGGTTCACCAGCTTGTTCATGGCCTGCACCGCCTTCGGGACCAGATACTCCATGTCCTCGACGATGAAGCGGATCTTGCGGCCGTTGATGCCGCCCGTTGCGTTGATCTCGTCGAACGCCATCCGGATCGAGTTGGCGGCGTTGGTGCCTTGCACCGCTGTGACCCCGGACAGGTCCGTCATCATGCCGATGACGATCTCGCTGTCGGACACACCGCGCGTGACGGCGGCAGCTCGGCCGATGATGGCGGGCGAGGCAATCAGGCCAGCGGCACCAGCCAGCACGGCACGGCGTGTTGTCGCACGTGTTGCAGTCATGGACGCACCCTCCCTTGCGCGGCCGGATCAGTCCGGCCGTCGTATCTTGCCGATTGGTCCCGGTCCCGGACCGGGCTTCCACAGCACGCCTCGTCAAGACTCCGACGGCGCCGTCGGGGAGTACGACGGGCGGCGTTTGATCAGGCTAGCGCGGATGAGGCGTGGCGACCAGCGGCGGCCGCTGGTCTGTCGCAGCTCGCTCAGGTTGCTGGAAACGGCTCATGTAGCCGAAGCCGATCGGCTACCCCGTCTCGAACGGGCTATTCAGCCCCAACTCCATCGCCATCTCGCGCAACGGCCGGAACATCTCCTGGCCGAGCAGCCGGATGCAGGCCTCGGCGTCTGCGTGAGTTAGCTGGGGAAAGCTCGTTGGCATGCTCGCGTTCAGGATCGGATCTTCGATGTGATTCGCTATCCCGAGCGGCGACCGGCCAACGGGCCCTGATTGAACCGATAAAAACGCTCACACACCTCAGAGCAACCGCATCCCCTATTCCGCCGCGGCTCGCTGCACCTGCTCAGCCCCGCTCCCGTACCGCACACTTACCGGCTGCGCCGTCTCGAAGGGGCTCTTCAGATCGAACTCCTTCGCCATCTCGCGTACCGCCGGGAACACCTCCTGGCCGAGTAGCCGGATGCAGGTCTTGGCATCCGCGTGCGACACGGTACCGTCGTTGCCCCAGAACGCGAGGATGCCAGGCCGCGTTTCCTCCAGCAGCATGCGCAGCTTGGCGATCACCTGACTCGGCGTGCCGGCGATGATCATCAACTCGTCGCGCTGTTTCTCCAGCGCCGGCCGATACCGAGGGCTCTTCGAACGGCCAGTGGCGAACTCGACGAAGGCGCGGCGGTTTTCCGGACTGCTGTAACCGGCCGGCGTGCTCCAGACAGGGTGCGCCAGACCGGTGAACTCGCCCTGCATCCACATGAACTGGCGTGCGTTCTCGATGGCTTTTTCCTCGGTTTCGGCGACGTGGATCTGCTTCAGCAACCCATGGTAATCCGGGCCGCCGGTAAAGCCTGCCTCGGCCGCCACCGTGTCGTACATCTGCCAGATCTGCCGGGTGCGATCGACCGGTGTATTCAACGCGATATACGGATAGCCGTGCTGCGCCGCCCACACGATCGTTTCCTTGCTGATGACGCCGGGGATCCAGATGCGCGGATGCGGTTTCTGCATCGGCACCGCCCACGGGTTGACGACGCGGTGCTGGTAATGCGTGCCTTCCCAGCGGAATGGTCCCGGCGTGGTCCAGGTCTTGACGATCAGGTCGTGCGCCTCTTCGAAACGCTCGCGGTTGAAGGCGGGGTTGACGCCGGCGGCAAGCTGCTCCTGGCCGCCGCCACGGACAAATCCGGAGACCAGGCGGCCCTTCGAGATCATGTCGATCATCGCCAGCTCTTCAGCGAGCCGCACCGGGTTTTCAGCAAGCGGCAGCGGGTTGCCGAGCAGCACGATCTTCGCCTGTTTGGTCGCCGTGGCAAGGATCGAGGCGAACACGTTGCACTTCGCCTGCATGCAGAACGGCGCGTTGTGGTGCTCGTTCAGCATGATGCCGTCGACGCCGAGTTCGTCGGCGAGGATGTACTGCTCGAGGTATTCGTTATAGAGCCGGCTGCCCTCGACGGGGTCGAAATGACTGTTCGAGAACATCAGCGCGGTGGCGCCGAAATCGCGGCCCGCCTGCGCGGGAAAAGCCGACATCGGTTGCTCGGTGAAATACATCAGGTGCATGACGGTCTCCCATTCGGCACAACGCTAGCTCCGCACCCGGCTGCCGACAACCGGCACGAATGGAAAGGAGACACGAAATGCCCGAACTCAAGGCACGGTTGCGCGAGGATGGCCGCGCGTTCGGCTGTATGGTGATGGAATTCCTGGTGCCCGGCATGCCGGCGATCATCGCGGCGACGGGCGCGGATTTCGCACTGTTCGACATGGAGCACACCGGCGCCTCGCTGGAGACGATGAAGGCGATGGTCGCAGGTTGTCGCGGCATCGGACTGGCGCCGCTGGTACGCGTGCCGCGCGGCGAGTATCATTTCATCGCCCGCGCGCTGGATATCGGCGCACACGGCGTGATGGTGCCGATGGTCGGCTCGGCGGCCGAGGCGGCACATGTTGCCGCCTGCGCGCACTACCCACCGGCCGGACGACGCGGCGCGGCATTCGGTGTGGCGCACGACGATTATCGCGCCGCCGATCCGGCCACAGCGATGGCCCGCGCGGAGGCGCGCACGCTGGTGATCGCGCAGATCGAGACGGTCGAGGGTCTGCGCGATGTAGAGGCGATCGCTGCGACGCCTGGTGTCGACGTGGTGTGGCTCGGCCATTTCGACCTCACCAACTTCATGGGCATCCCCGGCCAGTTTCAGCATCCGGAATTTCTGTCGGCGGTGCGACGGACCGTCGCCGCAGCGCGGGCGCACGGCAAGATCGCGGGTTTCATGGCAAGTGACGAAGCGTGGGCGCGCGAGTACTGGAAGTACGGATTCCGTATGCAGGCATTCGGACTGGATCACCTGCTGTTCCAGTCAGCACTGCGGTCAGGGGTGGAGATGCTGCGGACGCTGCGACAAGGCGGAATTTGAGACGCGCGACAGTGGCCGCCGGCGGGCGCTGCACTCCCGCCATGGTTGCTCGTCGCAAGCATGCACCGGCACGCATGACGGCGCAGCCCCTACCGGTTGCTCACGGACCGCGGCGTCGTCCCCCGGGTCCGCGCCAATCGCAATTTTTGCGTCCCCGACCTCGGCGCGACCTGCGCACCGCCACCTCACCGCGATCGGCATCGTGACCGTGGCCAGCATCGGGTATCTCACGTCGCTGATGGCGCTCTACCGGACGGCAGCCCTCGCCGCCTGAAGGCTGCCTTCCCTGCCCCGGTCCGGCATGCGATCCTGCCGCTGTCCGCGATAACAGCAGCAGGAGCGACAGATGATCGAACTCTACGGCATGGGCAGTCCGAACGTGGTGAAGATCTACATCGCTCTGGAGGAGCTTGGCCTGCAATATAATGTCCATCCGGTGGACGTGTTCACCGGCAAGCAGTTCGACGCGAACTTCCGGAAGCTCAACCCGATGGCCAAGGTGCCGGTGATCACCGACAGCGACGGCCCCGGCGGCAAGCCCCTCACGTTGTTCGAGTCAGGCGCCATCCTGCTGTATCTGGCCGAGAAAGCCGGCAAGCTGTTGCCGAAAGACATGGCGGCGAAGTACGAGGCCATCGAGTGGATGATGGTGCAGATGACCACGCTCGGTCCAATGTTCGGCCAGCACGTGCATTTCGTTCGTTTCGCGCCGGCCGGCAATGAATATTCCAAGAGCCGCTACACCACCCAGGTGCATCGCGTGCTCGAGGTCATGGACCAGCGGCTTGGCGAGAAGCCCTGGCTCGGCGGCGCGGAATACGGCATCGCCGATATCGCGACCTATCCGTGGGCACGCAACATTCCCGCGATGCTGGGCGGCGATGCAGCTGAGAAATACCGGAACGTCATGCGCTGGGTCGGCGTCATCAACGAGCGCCCGGCGGTAAAGCGCGCGTTGGCGGCGGTCGAAGACGTGCGCGGGAAGACGACGGCGTTCGACAAGGCGCAGCCCGATGCGCTCGACAAGGTCTTCGGTCGCGGTCAGTACGCCGCAGCCTGACCGGTCGGCGACGGAGTGTTTACCCTTCACGGCTACCACGGCGCCACCAAAGTGGTGCCGTGGAAACCGTGCAACGCGCGATACACCCGTTGAACCCAAGCCTGGCGACCCCTACCATCCGGATCTGAAGGCCCGCGTTTCCCGGCTGGAGGACGACGTGCACGATATGACTGCGACGCTGGGCCGGGTGGAGATATCGGTCGCCGAAATCAAGGCCATGCTGAGCGCCACGTTGCCGCATCTGGCGGCCAAGGCCGAACTGGCTGAGCCGCGGTTGGCGACGGGCAGGGACACCGCGCAGTTGCGCCAAGCTATGACGGCAGACATCGCCGAACTGCGCCAGACCACGACTTCGGACATCGCCGGCCTGCACCAGGCGACCACGTCAGATTTCACTCATCTGCGTGTGGAACTCACCGATAAGCCCGGCAAGGCTTGCATGTGGGGCGTGTTGACGGCACTGCCGGCCGCCTATGCCTGCGGCCCCGCCGCGCTTGCGCTTCTGAAATAGCCCGCAGATGGCACAACAACCCTGGCAGGCTCAGGTCTATGCCGCGCTGCGATCCGCCCGCGTCACAATAATGGGCTATGTTCCGGACGCCGGCCACACGCATCTGATCGAGGCTGCGCACGCCGACCCCGACATGCGCGCCGTAGTGCTTACCACCGAGGAGGAAGGCATCGCGCTTGCCGCCGGCGCATGGTTGGGCGGTCAGCGGGCCGCGCTGCTGATGCAGTCATCCGGCGTCGGCAACTGCATCAACATGCTGTCGCTGCCGGTGAACTGCCGCATGCCGTTCCTGACGCTGGTGACGATGCGGGGCGAATGGGCTGAATTCAATCCGTGGCAGGTGCCGATGGGCACCGCGACGCCCGGCGTGCTGACCGCGGCCGGCGTGCATGTCCGGCGCGCCGACCAGCCGGACGATGTGGCGGAGATCGTCGCGGCATCGGCGGCACTCGCCTTCGATAGCACGGTGCCGGTGGCGGTGCTGCTGTCTCAGCGGCTGATCGGCGCAAAGGCATTCGTGAAATGAGACACGACGGGACCCTCAGGCGCCGCGCCGTCGTCGCGGCGCTGCTGCGGGAGCCGGGCGATCTGCTGGTGGTCACCGGCCTGGGTGCGCCGAGTTACGATGCCGCCGCGGCCGGCGAGCGGCCGATGAACTTCTACCTGTGGGGCGCCATGGGCGGGGCGGCGATGGTCGGCCTCGGGCTTGCGCTCGCCCAGCCGTCCCGGCGCGTCCTGGTGCTGACCGGCGACGGCGGGATGCTGATGGGCATGGGTTCGCTGGCCACCATCGCCGCCGCCGAGGCGCCGAACCTGGCGATCGCGGTGCTGGACAATGCGCGCTACGGCGAAACCGGTTCTCAGCGCAGCCATACCGGATTGACCACCGATCTGGCCGCGGTGGCGGCCGGCTGCGGTTGGTTCGCCACCGCGACGGCGCGCGACATGACGGAGGTCGAGCGGCTGCATGCGCGGTTGAGATGCGAGGCACTGTTCGCCGTGATCCGCATCGCGGCCGACGAAGAGCCGCGCCACCTGCCGCCACGGGACGGAGCTTATCTCACCGACCGTTTCCGGCAGGCGATCGGCGTGGTCCGCAACTGAGTCGCGCGAATTGTATCAGCTTGTATCGCCGGCATAATCAATCTGTCTGAATCCCATTTTTGACGCTGGCGAACGGCAGCCGTTTCGCCGACAATGCATAGCTGAATGGTATGACACGACCAGCTGTTCGGATTTGCAGACTGGTCGGGGAAGGCTCCGGGGAGGGATTGCGCAGTGCGCGGCAACGGTTGGGCAACAATTCATGAGTGAGGCGGGAAAGAACACTCGGCACAAAATGGGCGTGCCGGTGCTGGCGTTCGCGCTGCTGTTAGGGGGTAGCTCCGCGCTGGTTACCGGCGGGCCATCACAGGCGCAGCAGGCGCCCCCCGTAAGCAGTTCGCCGGCGATTCCCGTTTCGGTGGCACGCACAACCAGGCAGGACGTGCCGATCTACCTCTCCGGCCTTGGCACCGTGCAGGCACTGAACACCGTGACCGTGCGCGCCAGGGTCGATGGCACCCTGATGCAGGTGCCGGTCACCGAGGGACAGGTGGTGAAGCAAGGCACGCTGCTCGCGGTGATCGATCCGCGGCCGTATCAGGCGACGCTCGATCAGGCGGTCGCCAAGAAGGCGCAGGACGAAGCGCAGCTTACCAACGCCAAGCTGGACCTGCAGCGCTACGCATCGCTGGCGCGACAGGATTTCGCCTCGCACCAGCAGGTGGACACGCAGCAGGCACAGGTCAATCAATTCACGGCGACGCTGAAAGGCGACGACGCGACGATCGAGGCGGCCCAGCTCAACCTCAGCTACTGCTACATCACCGCGCCGTTTGACGGCCGGCTGGGACTGCGCCAGGTGGACGCCGGCAAC
>DATKFJ010000485.1:0-14331 GCA_035511435.1 Acetobacteraceae bacterium
TCGTACTTACGCTTCCGGAGGAATACCCCGGTTTTGGTTCAAGCGATTGCCCTGCCGGTTGCTGTGGGGGTCTCGCGTGAATCTGGCGCGACCTGACTCCCGTCCAGGCCAACTGGGGCGCCCGCCCGCTGCGCGCAAACCGCAATTCCCGATCGGCCATGCCGAAGCGCATGCCGCGGACGCCTTGAATTGGAGCGGGTGGAGGGAATCGAACCCTCATAGCCAGCTTGGAAGGCTGGAGCTCTACCATTGAGCTACACCCGCGGCACGATGCTGGTTTAACGGCGAGCCCGAACCCGTGCAATCGCCGTCGGTGGGCAATAGAGGCGTCCATTGCCCGGCACCGCCCCTGGAATCAGCCGCGCGCGTTGGGCGCCTGCCGGACGGCGTCCGGGGCCGGGATGGCCGACCAGGGATGCTGGCCTACCCTCACCATCTGGCCCGGGAAACAGGCAAGTGATTCCAACCGCAGATGCACGCGGATGAACGCAAATATGGCAATCGCCAATGTGCCAAAGGCAGCGAATCTCGCACTGGCAGCGCTGGCCTTATCCGTGTGCATCTGCGTGCATCTGTGGTCGAATACTCTTTCTGTGCCCGTTGCGACCGCTGACACACAGCGCAGGCTCGACAGACGATATTGGGTCGTCGCGACCGCGCCGCTCAGAGCGTCATCTCCACGCACACCGGCACATGATCAGACGTCTGCGGCCAGTCGCGGGCGTCCTTCAGCACGATGTGCCGCTTCAACTTGCCGGCCAGATCAGGCGTCACCCAGATATGGTCCAGCCGCCGGCCGCGATCCGACAAGCGCCAGTCGCGGTTGCGATACGACCACCACGTGTACAGCTTCTGATCCGCCGGCACGAAATGCCGCACCGCATCGACGAAGCCGGTGTTCTGCCAGGCGGTCAGCCCCTCGGTTTCCGGCGGCGTATGGCTGACCACGTTCAGCAACTGCTTATGGCCCCACACGTCGTGCTCGAGCGGGGCAATGTTCAAGTCGCCGACGATGACATTCCGCGCCAGGCCGGTGCGCGCTGCGAACCAGTTGCGGGTTTCGGCGATGAAGTCGAGCTTGTGACCGAATTTCACGTTCTGCGCGCGATCCGGAATGTCGCCGCCGGCGGGAACGTAGAAGTTGTGCAGCTCCACCGGACCGCCTTTGGCATCCACCAGCACGCTGATGTGCCGGCAGTCGCCCTTGGCGCACCAGTCGGGAGCGGTATCGTGCAGCGCGATCGGCCGGCGCGACAGGATGGCGACGCCGTTGTAGCCCTTCATGCCGCGGAACAGCGCGTAGGGATAGCCGATCTCGGCGGGTGCCGCCGATGGGAACAATTCATCCGGCACCTTGGTTTCTTGCAGGCAGATCACGTCCGGATCCAGTGCGCCGATCAACTCCTTCAGCAGGCTGACGCGCAGGCGCAGCGAGTTGATGTTCCAGGTGGCGATGCGAAGTTTCACGTGGTGCGAATCCGGCGAGCAAATGGGAAGCAAAATGTAGCGGTGCCTGGACAGAATACCAAGGCGGATCCGAATGCCGACCTCACCGCGCCAGGCCCACCTGTCACTAGGCCCGCCTGTCACTGGGCCCACCTGTCACCAGGCCCACCTGTCACTCGGCCCGCCTGTCACTCGGCTGACCTGTCATTGCGAGCAGCGCAGCAACGCGGCAATCTCGCTCCAGTACCGCACTGCGTCGTCACTGCACCGCTCGCAATGACAGGAATGACCGGGAGGCAAACGAACAATGGGCATGACAATCGCGGAAAAGATCCTGGCGCGTGCCGGCGGCGTGGAGAAGGTCTCACCCGGCGACGTCGCCGTC
Organism: Acetobacteraceae bacterium; assembly: GCA_035511435.1. Classification (GTDB taxonomy): domain Bacteria; phylum Pseudomonadota; class Alphaproteobacteria; order Acetobacterales; family Acetobacteraceae; genus JAMXLO01. The sequence continues at coordinate 1,832 of DATKFJ010000485.1, forward strand.
GTCGACGTGGAGACTGCCTGCCTGATCGACCTGTCATTTCTGCCGGAGGGCTGGCGTGAGGTGTTGCAGGTCGCCGATCCGTCGAAGGTGGTGATCGTGTTCGACCACCTGGTTCCGGCGCCGACCGCGCAGGCCGCGACGTGCATGCAGACAGGCCGCGCATTCGCCAGGAAATTCGGCATCCAGCGGCTGCACGATGTCGGTCCCGATCAGGGCATCAGCCATGCGGTGATCGCCGACAAGGCCTACGCGCTGCCTGGCACCGTGCTGGTGAATGCCGACTCGCACACATGCAGTGCCGGCGCGTTCAACTGCGCGGCACGCGGTGTCGGCGGTCCCGATATGCTGTACGCGGTCACCACCGGCAAGGCATGGTTCCGCGTCGGCGAAACCATCCGCTACGATTTGACCGGCAAGCTGCGTCCCGGCGTTTCGGCGAAGGACATCTTCCTGTTCATCGCCGGCAAGTGGGGCGCGCACGTCAACCAGAACATCGAATACGGCGGTTCCGGCATGGCCAGCATGAGTCTGAACGCTCGCCGCACGCTCACCACGATGGGCACGGAATTGTCGGCGGAGTTCGTCATCTTCGAACCGGACGACACGCTGATCGAGTATGTCAAGGCGCGCAATCCCAAGCCGTTCACGCCGACACCGCCGGATGCCGATGCCACGTACAAGGAACGCCGCACAATCGACCTGAGTACGATCGAGCCACTGGTGGCACTGCCCGACGCGGTGGTGAACAACTCCGTCGGCATCAGCGAAGTTGCCGGACAACACATCGACCAGGCGTTCATCGGCGCATGCTGCAACGGCACGCTCGATGATCTCGCGGTGGCTGCGCGCGTCGTGAAGGGCCGCAAGGTCGCACCGGGCACCCGCTTCATCGTGACGCCCAGCACCGAGGCGATCCATCGCGCGGCGATGGCGGCGGGTTATGTCGCGACGCTGATGGAAGCCGGCGCCATTGTCACGCCGGCGACCTGCGGGGCATGCGTCGGCGGCCACATGGGCGTGCTGGGGCCGGACGAGGTCTGCATCACCGCGAGCACCCGCAACTTCAAGGGGCGCATGGGCGACCCGTCCGCGCGTATCTACATGGCGTCGCCCGCCACCGTCGCTGCTTCAGCGCTCGCGGGACAGATCGCCAGTGCCGCCGAGTTCTTCCAGGGAGACGTGTCATGATGGCAGGGCGCGTGTGGAAATTCGGTGACAACATCAACACCGACCTGATGCTGCCGGGGCCGTACCTGTATCGCGACGCAGAGGATCAGGCGCGCGCGGTGTTCATGAACAACCGGCCCGGCTGGGTGGATCAGGTGCGGCAGGGCGACACGATCGTCGGCGGGTTCAACTACGGCATGGGCTCGTCTCGTCCGGCGGCGCGGTCCCTGCGGCTTTGCGGCCTTGGATTCCTGTTGGCCGAGACCATCAACGGGCTGTTCTTTCGCAATGCGGTGAATTACGGACTGCTTGCGTGCGAATGTCCCGGGGTGTCCACGGCCTTCGACGAAGGCGATACGGCTGAACTCGATATCGAGGCGTGGTCCGTGCGCAACCCGCGCAGCGGCCAGGCGCTGGCAGTGCTCCCGGTGCCGGAGCAGCTTCTGGCGATGATGCTGGGCGGCGGTGTGTATCCGGTGCTGGAACGCGAAGGACTGATCGCGCCACGATAGTCCTGTCCCGATGGAGGCGGAAAGCAATGAAGGTAGTCGTGTTCGGCCCGGAACGGCGTGTTGGCGCTCTGCGCGGGGACTTGATCGTCGACCTGTCGCTCGCATACGCAAAATTCCTGAAGGAACGCGAGAACGAGCGACACCCGATACCGCTCGCGGCAGTACTGGTGCCAAGTGATCTGGCACTGTTCATCGAAGGCGGCAGGCGTACGCTTGACCGGGCCGATACCGCACTCGAGCATCTGTTCGGTGATACCCACGATGTACTCGGCGCGAACGGTGAAACCGTGATCCATAAAGCCTCCGAGGTGCGTCTGCATGCGCCGCACCCGAATGGCTCGCGCATCGCCTGCGCGGGGGGGAATTTTGCCGATCATCTGGCGGGCATGGCGGCTATGGGACTGCTGCCGGGTGCAGGCGCTATGTCGCTTGACGACGCCGCCGCGAAGATCAGGGACAACGGCATTTGGGGGTTCTGGAAAGTCGGCCGGATTGCCGCCGGGCCGGATGACGAGGTGCCCTATCCGTCAAGGGGCGACCGACTGGACTATGAAGGCGAGGTCGCCATTGTACTTGGCAGGCAGGGCAAGGATGTTCGCGCCGCAGACGCAAAGGAGCTCGTGTGGGGCGTGACCCTGTTGGGCGATTGGAGCATCCGCGCGCCGCGAGAGCCAGACGGTCCCCTCAAGTTCGGCATGGCGAAGAATTTCGATCAGTCTTGCTCATTGGGGCCATGCATCGTGGTCGGTGAACTCGACCCGTGCGATATCGATGTCGAAACCTGGGTGAACGGCGAGCGTCGGCAGCAATTCAACACACGCGACATGGTATTCTCGTATTGGGAGTATATCGAGTATCTGTCGCGCGACCTCACATTGTATCCAGGCGATATTATCAGCGGGGGAACCGCGGCCGGCACCGCCGCGGACTCGAGCCCGCGAATGGGCGATGGTCAGTTTGCACCCGAGCGTTTTCTGAAGGCAGGCGATGTCGTCGAGATAAGGTCGCAGCCCATCGGCATATTGCAGGCGCGCATCGTGGCCAAATGAAAGACCTCACATAGGACGGCGGCCATGATCACTCATCCGCCAGCGTCTCGCTTTCCAGCTCCAGCAATTGCTCGGCACGTTCAGTCTCGATGCCCTCGATGCCGCGCAACTTGCGTCCGACCGCGCGCGTGCGACGACGCGCCAGATCGATGGTGTTGCTGAACGTGCCGGCCTGCTTGCCGAGCCGCTCCAGCACATCATCCATCCTCAGCATCTCGGTGCGCGTCGCACCCAGCAGGTCGCGGATCTGGTCCGCCTTCTGCTCCAGCGCCAGCGTCACGAACCCCAGATGGATCGTGCGCAGCAACGCCGGGAACAAACTCGGCCCCATCACCAGCACACGGCAATCGCGGCCGATGTCGTCGATCAATCCCGGTATCCGCGCCACCTCGGCGTACAGCGCATCGGTCGGCAGATACAGCACGGCGAATTCCACCGTCACCGGCGGATTGATGTACTTCGTCGAGATCTTCTTCGCCTCGTCGCGCATGCGCCGTTCCAGCATGCGGGTAGCAGACCGTTCCGCCTCTGCATCGCCGGCCTCCGATGCCGCCAGCAGCCGTTCGTAATCCTCGATCGGGAACTTGGCGTCGATCGGCAGCAGCGCCCGATTCTCGCCCTTCATCGGCATGCGCACGGCGAACTCGACCACGTCGTTGCTGTCTTCTCGCACCTTGCAATTGGCCTCGTACTCCCCGGGCGGCAGGATGTCGTCCAGCATCGCCCGCACCTGCGTCTCGCCCCAGCCGCCACGCGTCTTCACGTTGGAGAACAGCCGCTTGATGTCGCCGATCTGCGCGGTGACCGCCTGTACGTCGCCCATCGCCTTCTGCACCGCGGTGAACTGGTCGATCACCCGGTTGAAGCTTTCGTTCATCTGCTTCTCCACCGCGGCGTGAAGCTGCTCGTTCACCGTCTTCTGGATTTCCGCGAGCTTGGTTTCGTTGCCGTCGCGCATTTCGCGCAGCTTGCTTTCCAGCATCGCGCGGATCCCCTCGAAATGCGCGCCGACCTCCTGACGCTGCTGGCCCTGTTCGCGTGACAATGCCGCGCGCGTGGTCTCCGCCTCGCTGCGCGTGCCAGCCAGCCCCTGCTCGCTCAGCAGGCGCAGGCGTTGCAACGTGCTTGCCTGGCGGAGCACCACGAAAAGCGCAGCGACGGCGGCAAGCGCCGCCAGCGCCGACAGAACGACAAGAAATTCGGAGAGCATGGCCGTTCCTTCAGTCTATCGGACGGGATTATGCGCCTGATTGCCGCGAGTCGGGACGAACATGGCATTTTGCGTCAAATTGTCGCCCGGTTCCTCGCAACGCCAGCTTCTCGCAACGCCGGCTCCGCGCAACCACAGGGGAACCATCCTGGCAGCGGGTTATCAACCCGTCCTAGGCCGCCGCCGGCACGAAATCCCTGTTGGTCGCCAACTGCGGCAGCAGCGGCAGCAACGTCGAAAGATCGCGTTCCGCCATGCAGACGAGATATTGCCCTGCTTCGGGCGTGATGTCCGGCGACTCCGGCAGCGGCAGCCCATCCGCCCCGAGCGGCAAAGCGGTCAGACCCAGATCGCCATAGACCTTCAACAGCCCCGGCCCGGCCCGCCAGAACGCTGGATCCAATCCCTCCTGCTGTGCCAGGTCGCGCAATCGCCAGATCGCGGAGACGCGGTCGCCCTCCGCACCCATCGGATCGCCGAGGCCCAACAGCACCCGACCGCAGCGGCGGAACGGAATGCCGGCGCGTTCCGCTTCGCCCATCACCATGCCGTCCGCCCGCGCCGGCGGGATCGTGCCGCCCAGCATCGCCAACCGCTGTCGCGCGGTCGCGTCCCATGGCAGCCACCGCACCTTGCCCGGACGCAGCAGCCGCCAGATGGCGAGCAGTGCCAGCACCACCGCCAGTGCCACGGTCAGACGGAGCGAATTCGGCATCTCGCGCGACATGATGACCTGCCACCATGCATTGTTCGCCAGCAGATGCACGCGGGAGCGGGTGCCCGCCAAAGCGAGGATGCAGATCACCAGGGCGAACAGCGAAATCGCACTGGCCGGCTCCAATGGTCCGCTCAGCAGGCTGGCGTGGCGATAGAAGCAACTGCGCAGCGGCGCCACCAGCATCGCGATCACCACCAGGACACCGGCGATCCACAGCCGTTCGCCTTGCGAGGCGGTGAATGCGGCGCCCGCGACCAGCAGGAAGATCGTCGCACCCCAGGCCAGGTTCACCCGATGCGACAGACCGATCGCCAGCACGATCAACCCGGCGCCGATCAGCGACGGAATGAACTGGCCTGCCTGCGTCGCCATCTCGGCAAAATCGGGATCGATCCAGGAGAAGTCAGGCGCCGGCGCCAGCACGCCGACGCACAGCAGCATCCCCCCGCACAAGGCGACCAGGCCGGTTGCACTGGCGACGGCGAAGTCCGGTTCGCTCCAGCGCGCCAGCGTCTGCAGCGAGCCGAATCGTTCGACGCGTCGCAGCAACAGGCCGCCGCGCAGCAGGATCTCGTTGCCGGTGAACAGGGTGCCGGCGAGGAACAGCGGGATGACGTAGTAGTACAGGCGGAACACGACGATCGCGCCGACGATATGCGGCGCGCTGATATAGGGCTCGAGCCCGAACAGCATCGCGGTATCGAATACGCCGATGCCGCCCGGCAGATTGGCGGCCAGGCCCGCGGTGTAGGATGCAACGTAGACGCCGAGGAATATCAGCCAGGTCAGATGCGGCGCGGTCGGCAACAGGGCGTAGAAGATCGAGGCGGTGATCGCCACGTCGACGGTTGCCAGCAGCACTTGCAGAATCGCCATCCGCCAGCCCGGCAATTCCAGCGTGTGGCCGAACATGCGCACACTGCCGAGGATGCGCGAGAGCGTGACATAGCCGATGACGATGCCCATCAGCAGCGCGCCGACAGCGTACAGCACGCCGATCGGCAGATGCTGGCCGAAGAACGGCACGGCCCGCGGCTCCAGGAACAGGATTGCGCCGCCCAGTACCATCCCGCCCAGCCCGAAGGTCAGGCTGCAGAACGCCACGGTCTTGGCGATCTGTATCGGTGTCAGGCCCCAATGCGCGTACAGCCGGTAGCGCACCGCGGCGCCTGATACCGCGGCAAACCCCAGATTGTGCGACAGTGCATAGGCACAGAACGAAGCGAATGCGACGCGGCGGTAGGATACCTTGTGGCCCGCGTAGATCGTGCCAAGCCGGTCATAGAGTGTCAGCACGGCGTACGACAGCACGGTCCACAAGAAGGCGATCGTCAGCGTGCGCAGAGGTATGGCGCGTAGCGCGATTTCGATGTCATTCAGCCGGAGGTGGCGGAATTCCTTCTGCACCACATAGATCGCGCCGATCAGCAGCGCGACGCCAAGGATCGCAGGCAATTGTCGCAGGCAGGACCTCAGCGTAGCGGACGTGCGATGGACACCCGCCATGGTCAGGCGTCATCCGCCGGACGTGACAACGCAGCCTCGATCAGGGCGACGGTTTCGCCGATGCCGTACAGCGCGATGAAGCCGCCGAAGCGCGGTCCTTCCTGCTGGCCGAGCAGTACCTGATAAAGACAGCCGAACCAGGCGCGCAATTCGGGGAAGGGGTGCCGCTTGCCGACCTCGAACACCATGGTTTGCACCGCCTCCGCGTCGGAGATCTGGTCCATGCCTTTAAGGGTTTCGGCCAGATCGGTCAGCGCCGCGCGTTCGATGTCCGTCGGCAGGCGGTAGTGCTTCGCTGGGCGGACGAAATCGCGGTAATAGGCGATGGCATAATCGACCAGCTTGTCGAGGAACGGCATCGTTTCGGGCGTTGCGTCCGGATTGTAGCGACGGATGAAGCCCCACAGGATGCCCGGCGTGTCGGCGTTCACCACCGACGCCAGATTGAGCAGCATGCCGAACGATACCGGACTACCGCCGTGATTGGGCAGGCGGCCGCCGTGGATGTGCCACGTCGGGTTCAGTGGCCTTTCGGCCGGCGGCTGCGCGGCAAGGCGTGCGGCATTCGCCAGGTATTCGTCCACCGCACGTGGGATCACGTCGAAAAACAGCCGCTTGGCGCGCTGCGGCGCGTTGAACATGAATTGCGACAGGCTTTCCGGCGGCGCGTAACGCAGCCATTCCTCCACCGACAGGCCGTTGCCCTTCGACTTGCTGATCTTCTGTGCCTTCTCGTCGAGGAACAATTCATACGTGAAGCCTTCGGGCGGCTGGCTGCCCAGGATGCGGCAGATGCGTCCCGACAAGCGCACGGAATCGATCAGGTCCTTGCCGGACATTTCGTAGTCGACATCCAGCGCGTACCAGCGCATCGCCCAATCGGCTTTCCATTGCAGCTTGCAGGCACCGCCCCTTACCGACGTTTCGAACGACTCGCCGCTGGCCGGATCGCGCCACACCACACTTCCCGCGACAGGGTCGCGTTGCTCCATCGGCACTTGCATCACCTGACCGGTGCGCGGATGGATCGGCAGGATCGGCGAATAGGTGGCGCGACGATCCGGCCCCAGTGTCGGCAGGATGACCGCCATCACCTCGTCGTAGCACTCCAGAACGCGGACCAGCGCGGCATCGAACCTGCCGGTGGCGTAGTATTCGGTGGAGGAAGCGAATTCGTAGTCGAAGCCGAACGAATCCAGGAACGCGCGCAGCCGTGCATTGTTGTGCGCGCCGAAGCTGTCGTGGGTGCCGAACGGGTCGGGAATGCGGGTCAGCGGCTTGCCGAGATGCGGCGTCAGCAGATCGCGGTTCGGCACGTTGTCGGGCACCTTGCGCAACCCGTCCATGTCGTCGCTGAACGCGATCAGCCGCGATGGCTGGCCGGTGAGCGTGGTGAACGCGTGGCGCACCCAGGTGGTTCGCGCGACTTCGCCGAACGTACCGATATGCGGCAGTCCGGAGGGTCCGTAGCCGGTTTCGAACAGCGCATGCGTCTTGCCCGACGCGGCAAGCCGGCGGGCAACCTTGGCAGCTTCCTCGAACGGCCAGACTTTTGAAATTGCCGGCTCGTTATTGCGAACTGTTTCAGCCATCCAGCGGAAGCTAGGAACCGGCGGATGCCCGGTCAATCGCTGCGTCTCATTTAGTTGCGCGCGCTGTGCTGCTCAGTGCGTCACATACCGCTGCCGCCACCACCGCCACTGCCGCCGCCACCACCACTGCCACCTCCATCGTTCGAAAGGTTGGCGCGGGCGTTTCGCATTGCGGCACTATCCGAAGGTGCTGTCGTGCACGTGGCCAGGCAGCACAGCAGGGCAACGATTGCGGCACTCAGTATCCTGCTCATCGCGTTTCTCCGCCTTTGAGGTGTCCCGCTGCTATGGACGCAATGTGATGCGCCCGCATTCCCTTGGTCACCACGGCCGAACCCGCATGAGATTCAGGAACCGATGGCGCCACGCGCCGATTGCGGCTAGAGCAATGTCGGCCGACTGAGGCAGCAGTCATTGTGTGTTCCGCAACGGCGGGCGGCCTATCGGCCTTGGATGAAACTGGAGCGCGTCGTCATGCCGTGGGCTGTCCTGGCCGTCCGTCGTGACATTGTGCCGCTGCAGATGGCCGGCACAAGCCCCATGCGCGTCAGGATGAGCCGAGGTGCCATATCCTCCCCCGCCCCTTGGTGGCTGCGGCCGCGATGCGGACCAGGGTAGGGGGAGGGGTGCGGACACCGCCGAACCCGGGCGTTTGGAGCCCTCCCGCTACCCCTGCCCCTTCCCGCAAGGGGAAGGCGAGGAATTCGTCTCCGAACGCCCGTTATCCGCACGCCCACAGGGCCCAGCCCTGCCATGACGGGAGACGGGTTCACCCCTCCCGATGACAGGTGGACGCGCGTGACGCGAATTGCACTGCCCGAAGCACCTGCCGTCGTTGCCGGACACGGCCGCGCCGCCATCTTCACGGCCGATGGCGAACTGTTGCTGCTGCCCGCGGCCGATGCAGCCAGCTACCTGCGCAGCGTGCCGCCGCCCATCGTGGTGCACGCGCCTGCCACGTTCCGCCGGCTTGGCCTGCGACCCATGCCGGCGTTCGATCTGCTGGAACTGTTTGCCTTCGCGTTGCCGGGCCGCCCGGCTGCGCCGACGCCACGCGGCCTCGCCCTGATGCTGGACTTCGAGCCGCCGACCGGCGGGCTGGAGGCAGAGGCGGCGCTATTGCCGGAATTGGCGGCCGCGCTGCTGAACCGCCTGGCGCAAGGCCGCGACATCGCCTTGAACCGCGATGCCGCCGGGCTGGCCGCTCGGATGGGCCAGGCCGGCTGGGGTTGGGCGCCATACGTCACCGCCGCACTGGGCAAGCCGGACGCCGTCCCGTCCAGCGACGGCCTGCGCGTCTGGAAGCGCCTGCCGGAGTGGCAGGATGCTGCGCCGCTGCCGCCCCCCGCCTCCCATCCGGTTGGCGAGGCGGAGGCACGGTCGCGCCTGGCCGCGATGCTCGGCCCGGACGCGGAGCAGCGGCCCGGGCAGGCAGACTACGCCGGCGCCGCCACGGCTGCCTTCGCACCACGTGAAACGCGCGGCGATCCCCATGTCGTGCTGGCCGAAGCCGGCACCGGAACCGGCAAGACGCTGGCCTATCTCGCGCCCGCCAGTCTGTGGGCGGAAAAGAATCACGGTGGCGTGTGGATCAGCACCTTCACCCGCCATTTGCAGCGCCAGATCGACGCCGAGTTGGCCCACCTGTTTCCGGATCCGTCCGAGCGGCACAAGCGGGTGGTGGTGCGCAAGGGCCGGGAGAACTACCTGTGCCTGCTCAACCTGGAGGATGCGCTCGGGCCTGCCACGTCCGGGTTGATCCCCTCGTCGCTGATCCCGCTTGGTCTGGTGGCCCGCTGGGCTCTGGTCACCGATGACGGCGACATCCAGGGCGGCGACCTGCCCGGCTGGTTTGCCGAATTATTCGGCGCGTCCACCATCCTGGCGCTGGCCGATCGCCGCGGCGAGTGCATCCATGCCGCCTGCCCGCACTGGCGGCGCTGCTTCGTCGAACACACCATTCGCCGGGCGCGCACCGCGCAGCTTGTCGTCGCGAACCACGCATTGGTCATGACGCAGGCGGCCTGGGGCGGATTGGACGACAGCGTCGTGCCGACCCGTTACGTGTTCGATGAAGGCCACCACGTGTTCGACGCGGCGGATGGCGCTTTCTCCGCCGAATTGTCCGGACTGGAGACCGCCGAACTGCGCCGCTGGCTACTCGGCGCCGAGGGCGGCCGGTCGCGTGCCCGCGGCCTGAAGCGGCGGATCGAGGAATTGGTGGCCGCCCGTCCGATGCTGGAGACGCCGCTGGACGCCGGCCTTCAGGCCGCTCGCGCGCTGCCGGCGCCGGGCTGGTCAAGCCGCATCGCGAACCACCATCCGGAGATCGCGGTCGATACCGGCCGGCCGAACCCCACCGAGGCGTTCCTTCGCCTGATCCGCCATCAGGTGCTCGCCCGCACCGGCGGCGATGGCGACCCGCGGGACTACCACCAGGGGGGCCAACACGGGGGCGTGTGGCAAGGCAGCGTCCGCGGCGCCATGGAATGCGACGTCTTTCCGTTGGGGCCGGACGTCGCGGAGGCAGCGGATCGGCTGGCCCGCGCGCTGGCCCGCATCGCCGAACCGCTCGCCACGTTGCGCGAGCGGCTGCTGGCGCGGCTGGACGAGGAAGCCGACGATATGGACGCGGCGACGCGCAATCGCATCGAGGCCGCCGGGCGCTCGCTGAACCGTCGGGTGCTGGCGCCGCTGTCGGCGTGGCAGAACATGCTGCATGCGCTGACCGAGCCGCGGCCGGCGCCAGGCAGCCGGCCGGCCGACATCCTGTTCCTTCGGGTGCAGCGCTGGGACGGCGCGCGGGATGGCGATGTCGGGCTGCACCGCCATTGGCTGGACCCCACCATCCCGTTCGCTGCGACGCTGGCCGCGCCGGCTCATGGGATGCTGGTCACTTCGGCGACCCTGCGCGACTCGGGCGACGCCGATCCGGAAACCGCCTGGGCATCGGCAGAGGCCCGCGTCGGCACGCCGCATTTGCCGTCGCCGGCAATCCGCGCCGCGGTCGCCAGTCCGTTCGACTATGCCCGACAGACCCGCGCCCTGATCGTCTCCGATGTTGCCGGCGGCGACATCGCCCAGCTTGCCGCGGCGTACCGCGCATTGTTCATCGCGGCGGGCGGCGGGGCGCTGGGCCTGTTCACCGCGATCCGCCGGCTGCAGGCGGTGCACGCGCGCATCGCTCCGGAGCTGGAGGAAGCCGGCATCCCGCTGTACGCCCAGCACGTCGATGCGATGGGCAACGCCACGCTGGTCGACATCTTCCGCACCGAGGAGGAAAGCTGTCTGCTCGGCACCGACGCCATGCGCGATGGAGTCGATGTGCCGGGGCGCGCTCTGCGTCTGGTGGTGTTCGAGAAAGTTCCCTGGGCCCGCCCCGACATTCTGCATCGCGAACGGCGCATTCATCTGTCGGAGGGTGACCCGAAAGCCTATGACGACCGCATCGCGCGGCTGCGGCTGCGCCAGGCGTTCGGTCGGCTGATCCGCCGGGCGACGGATCGTGGGGTGTTCGTGCTGCTGGATCGGCAGACGCCCTCGCGGCTGCTTTCGGCGTTCCCGGCGGGGGTCGCGATCCGGCGGGTGGGCTTGGCGGAGGCCGTCCGGGAGACGGCAGAGTTCCTGGGCGCCGAGTTCCCGGGGGCTGGGTTCCCGGCGGCCGGGTTCCTGGGGGCCAGGTTCCTGGGCGAGTAAATGGCGGTGCCCGCGATTGCGGCGGCGGCGGACTGGTACACGCCGATCCCCAGCCTGCGCGGGGATGACGCCGTTTTGCTTTTCCGGCTCTGCAGTTCACGCGATTGCTTGGGCACCGAATCGCTGGCTGCTTGATATGTCTGGTCAGTTCGATCAGGTTCCCGCGCCGCAGCACGGAGGCTTGCAATGCGTTCGCGCGATGCCCTGGATGCACCAGAGGCACTGATACTCACCATGGTCCTGGTGGCCGCCGCTGACGGCGGCATGTCGGACCGCGAGATCGGCGTCATGGCCGGTCAGGTGCAGACGTTGCCGGCGTTCCACGAGTTCACTGCCGACCAACTGGACTCCGCCACCGATGCGGCGGTGCAGTTGCTCAACGAGGACGACGGGTTGCAGCACGCCGGTCGGCTGGTGCGCAGCGCCCTGGTACCGCGCCTGCGCGAAACCGCCTACGCGCTGGCTTGCGAAGTGGTCGCCGCCAACCAGGTGACCAAGCAGCGGACGCTGGAGATGCTCGACTTCGTCCGCGGCGAACTGCATCTCGATCCGCTGGTCGCGAACGCGATCGAACGCGGCGTTCGTGCCCGCCACCAGCATCTCGAGACCGGCATCAGGGAATAGGAGGCTCCGCCGTGCGATCGCTGGGGGCGACGGCGATCATCGCCGGGGTTCCCGTGGCGGCCCTGGTGGTGCTGGCGGCGATGGGTTCGGCATCGGTGGGGCCGGTACTGCTGGCGATCGGCATGACGTTGCTGGCGGCATGGCTGCTGGCCATGCGCTGGACCAGCGATCTCGACGCTCTGTCGGACAGCCTGCGCCAGGTGGATATGGAGGAAGCGCCTGGGTTGGGCACTGCTTCTTCCCCAACCCTTACGGAAGCGGGGAGGGGGGCGACACGCACCCCTGCCTCCGCGCACAGTGGAAGGGAAAGCCGCATCCCGTTGTTGCCGAGTATGCAGCGGCTCGGGCGCGATATCGATCGATTGGCGCGGCGCATGGCGACCCGGGCGGCATTGGTCGAGCAGTTGCGGCGCACCGACGGCACAG
>DATKFJ010000486.1:0-5782 GCA_035511435.1 Acetobacteraceae bacterium
GGCGCCCTAATTCAGGCGCGCAGCCTGCGCCATGATCTCGATCGCCTCCGGCTGACGCGAACGCACGGTCAGACTCGTAGCACCGGAATCCTCCCAGGCACGGAAGCGCTGCTTGATCCGTTCCGGCGGTCCGACCAGCGATTTCTGATCGACCCATTCGTCAGGCACCGCCTCGATCGCTTCTGCCTTGCGATGCGCAAGATACAATTCCTGGATACGCTCGGCGGCATCGCCAAACCCGCGGCGGATCATCATGTCCTTGTGGAAATTCTTGTCGCGATGACCCATGCCGCCGACATACAGCGCGACCTCCGGCTTCATCTTCGCCAATGCAGCCTTCACGTCGTTGTCGATCGCGACATGCACCGACGCCTGGATTGCGAAATCGCGCAGACTCTTGCCGTTGCCGGCGCGACGGAAGCCTTCCTCCAGCCAGGGCAGATACTCCGGCAGCGATCCGGGCACGAAGCCCAGCGGCAGCCAGCCATCGGCGATTTCCGCAGTCAGCTTCACGGTAGTTTCGTTGCCGGTGCCCAGGTAGATCGGAATGTCGGGGTTCATGTGCAGGATGGATTTCAGCGGCTTGCCGACGCCCAACGCGCCTTCGCCGGTGTAGGGCAGGCTGATCTCGCGCCCGTCATGCGACACCGGCGCTTCGCGGCGGAAAATCTTGCGCATGATCGCGACGTAGTCCTTGTAGCGGTAGTATGGCCGTCCCCACGGTTCGCCGTACCAGCCCTCGACAATCTGCGGGCCGGACACGCCGAGCCCGGCAATGAAGCGGCCGCCGCCGGCCATGGCGTCGACCGTGGCGGCGCACATTGCAGCGTTTGCCGGCGTGCGCGCCGCAAGCTGCATGATGCCGGTGCCAAGCTTGATGCGCTTCGTCAGCGCGGCAAGATAGGCCAGCGGCGTCACGGCATCCGTGCCGTATGCTTCTGCTGTCCATACACTGTCATAGCCAAGCTCCTCGGCGCGCTGCACCAGCTTGATCGGAATTTCAAGTTGCGCCCGGGAATAACCGATGGAGAGGCCAAGCTTCATCGTGCGTTCTCCCGTGAGTCGGTTGCGCGCGGGATCGGCAGGCCAAGATTCTCCCGCAAAGTCGCGCCTGTGTAGTCCTTGTGGTACAAGCCGCGCCGCTGAAGCTCTGGAACGACGTGCTGCACGAAGTCCATGTAGGTTCCAGGCACATGCGTTGCTGCCAGCACGAAGCCATCGGCGACAGGCGCGGTGAACCATTCCTCCAAGCCGTCCGCCACTTCCTTCGGGCCGCCGACGAACGGTTTGTTCGGCCGCGCGCGGTGACTGTAGCGGACGAAGTCGCGTGGTGTCGGGTTGGTGATGCCACTCGTCCGCACCACTCGATCGCGCATCGACTGCGTGCCGGAGATATTCGTCAACTCGTCGTCGGTGAACGGTTCATCCAAAGCCTTTGACGCGAAATCGAAATTCATAGCCTCCGACAGCAAAGACAACGCATCTTCGTCTGTGGCAAGCGTCTCGATCAGTGCCATCTTGTCTTCCGCCTCCGCCTTGGTCTCGGCACAAACGACATAGGCCGATGGCGTTATGGAGAAATGATCCGGATCGCGGCCCTGGCGCGCAACATCGTCCTTCAACTCCTGGTACAACTGCCGCCCATGGTCCATGCTGGTGTGCGTGGAAACAAAAATCAGCTCTCCCCAACGTGTCGAGAACCGCTTGCCGCGGCCGCTCTGCCCCGCCTGGATGACAACCGGATGACCCTGCGGCGAGCGCGGCACGGTGAACGGACCGCGCGATCGAAACCAGGTTCCTTCATGGTCCAGCCGTCGCACCTTGTCGGGATGTGCGAACAGTCCGCTCTGCTTGTCCAGGACAATGGCATCGTCGTCCCACGAATTCCAATGGCCAAGCACCACCTGCATGAACTCGTCGGCGCGGTCGTACCGTGCGTCGTGCTCCAGATGCTCGCTGTGCCCCATGTTCAATGCTTCGCCGTCATTCATCGAGGTAACGACATTCCATGCCGCGCGGCCGCCAGTCATTAGATCAAGCGTTGCAAACGTGCGGGCCACGTGAAACGGTTCGAAATAGGTGGTGGAACAGGTGGCGCCGAGCCCGAGACGTTCGGTCGCCATCCCCATCACCGTCAGCACGGTGATGGGATCCATCTTCACGCAGCGTATGCCATGCTCGACGGTATGGCGGTGATCGTTGCCGTAGCGATCGGGCATCGCGAGGCGATCATCGAAGAAGCCAAGATGGAATTTGCCCGCTTCCAACACGCGGCCGATGGTGCGGTAATACTCGGCTGACATGGAATCATCGCGCGATTCCGGATGCCGCCACGAACTGACAAGGTTGGTGCAATTCTGTGCCTGCAGGAAGCCAACCATGACCATCTGGCGCATCGTGCGCTCCCGTCCCGACAAGATATTTCGCCGATCATCGCGCGGAACCGCGGTTCAGGCTAGCCTGTGGCGAATGACCTACGTGGAAGGAGGCGTTCATGCTCGGCTTGGTCAACACACCGAACGGCGCGGCTCCGGTGGAGCTACGCGAGTTGCCGGAGCCCGAACCGGCACGAAACGAGGCGCTGGTCGAAGTGCGCGCCTTCTCGCTCAACCGTGGCGAATTACGCTCATTCCGTAACAATGAGGAAGGTTGGGTACCGGGACAGGATGTTTCGGGCGTCGTGCTGCGCAAGGCCGCCAACGGCGAGGGACCGCCGGCGGGTTCCCGTGTCGTCGCGCTGATGGATGAATTCGGCTGGGCGCAGCGCGCCGCGGTGGCCAGTCATCGCATGGCGCTGTTGCCTGACACGGTGAATTTCGCGCAGGCGGCAACGCTGCCGGTCGCCGGCCTCACCGCGCTTCGCACATTGCGACATGGCGCACCGTTGCTCGGCAAGCGCGTGTTGATCACCGGTGCCGCCGGCGGTGTGGGCACTATCGCCGTGCAACTGGCGACGCGTATGGGCGCGCGTGTCACGGCGGTCGTGGGACGACCGGAACGTGCCGGGGGACTCAAGGAACTCGGTGCGGCGGAAATCGTCCAGGGTATCGACAGCGCGCAGGGTCGCTTCGCGCTTATTCTGGAATCGGGCGGTGGTGCATCGCTCGCCAAAGCCATCCAAATTATCGACGCGAAGGGAACGGTGGTGGTCTACGGCAATTCATCGGGTGATGCCACGACGGTCAGCTTCGCCGACTTTCGCAGCGCACCGAATTCGCGTGTGCAGAGCTTCAGTTATTTCACGTCGGAAGCCGAAGAGCGCTTCGCACCGGACCTTGCGCTGCTGGTGTCACTCATCGCCGACGGTTCGCTGAAACCACAGATCGGCGTGGAGCGAAGCTGGCGCGATATCGCCCAGGTGGCAGAACAGTTGCGCGAACGACGGGTGTCCGGCAAGGCAGTGTTGCTGGTCGATGCGGGATAGGGTTATTCCCACCGGTCATTGCGAGGAGCAGCGCTGCTCGCAATGATCGGGGAAGCGGGACGGTTTGTCTGCATGGGGGGAAGATAGCCATGGAATTCACCGGCAAGGTTGCACTGATCACCGGTGGCGGCGGTGGTATTGGCCGCGCCAGCGCG
Source organism: Acetobacteraceae bacterium (assembly GCA_035511435.1). Taxonomy (GTDB): domain Bacteria; phylum Pseudomonadota; class Alphaproteobacteria; order Acetobacterales; family Acetobacteraceae; genus JAMXLO01. The sequence continues at coordinate 3,580 of DATKFJ010000486.1, forward strand.
ATCGGCTTTGCGGCTCGCGGCGCCAAGGTCGTCGTGGTCGATCTGGACCACACGACCGGTGAGGCGAGCGCCGAACTGGTGCGCCAGCGCGGCGGCGATGCGCGTTTCATCCGCGCGGATGTTACCAAATCCACCGATGTGCAGAGCTATGTGAAGGCAACGTTGGATGCCTACGGCGCCATCGACTGCTTCTTCAACAATGCCGGGATCGAGGGCAAGATCGCGCCTACACAGGAATACGACGAGGCCATATTCGATGCTGTGATCGGGGTGAATTTGAAGGGCGTGTTCTTGGGCATGCGCCATGTCCTGCCGGTGATGCTGAAGCAGGGCCGCGGTGCCATCGTGAACACCGCATCGGTCGCCGGCCTGTTCGGCGGACCGGGATTGGCGCCCTACGTCGCTTCCAAGCACGGCGTGTTGGGCCTGACCAAGGTTGCTTCCGCCGATGTCGCGCGCCTGGGCATCAGGGTGAACGCGGTGTGTCCGGGCCCGGTGGAAACACGCATGATGCGTTCGCTGGAAGCGCAGCGGAATCCGGATGATCCGCGAGCAGCGCACGATGCCGCCAGCGCCAGCACGCCGACCGGGCGTTATGCAACGCCAGAGGAAGTGGCCAACGTGGTGATGTACCTGTGCTCGGATCTGTCGGGCGACATCACCGGCACGCATATCGTGATCGACGGCGGCCGTTCCGGTTCAGGCGGCGCGCCATCAGCCGTGCCGCGCTGACAATCTCTGTTCGGCACGCTTCAGGTTGTAGCGCGCTATGGCGCGTTGCTGAATCCGCGCCGGGCCATCCATGGTGGCCAGCACCTGCCGATAAACCGCGATCGCTTCTTCCAGATGCTGACTGCCGGTTTCGGTCGCCGCCAGAGCCTCCAGCGCGTTCGCCAGATTGGTGCTCGCCATCGCCCACTCAAGCGGCGTGCCGTCGCTGGTGTACACGGTCAGCGCCGATCGGCACGCCGCAACGGCATCGGCCAGGGCGCCGCTGTCGCGGTCGCGTTCGCCCAGCACGCGCAGTGCCTGCCCCAGGTTGCTCTGTGTCAGTGCCATGTCCAGCGGCGAGTCCTGCTGGGCATATTCGTTCAGCGCCGCACGATAATGATCGACCGCATCGCGCAGCGCCGCGGTATCGCCCGTGCGCTCACCCAACAGCGACAACACCGCACCGCAATTGCGCTGCATGCGTGCCCAATCCGCGGGAGCCGCCTCGCGCGTATAGACAGTCGTTGCCGAAAGATAGCTGTTGAATGCAGCCTGCAGCCAGGCCGGATCGCTGTCGCGCTCGCCGAGTACCACCTGCGCGGCGCCCAGCAGGGCCACCGTGCGTGCCCAATCGTCCGGCGTGGTGCGCGGCGAATACACCTCTAGCGCGGCATCGCAGGCCGTCATCGACGAATGCAGCATCACAGGATCATCGATGCGCGCGGCCAAAGCCCGCAATGCGGCACTCAGCCGGCTTTGCGTCTTCGCCCAGTCGAGCGGCAGGTCCGCACGCGGTGCCAGTTTCAGCGCGGCGTTGAAGCCGGACACCGCATCGGCGATGACCGACATGTCGTCGGCCGCCTCGCCCTCCGCCAGCATGATCTCGGCTTGCGCGATCGCCTGGCGCCAGGCTTCGTCCGCGCTCATTTTTCGGCACGCATCTCCGCGAAGGTTTCCTTCGCCATCAGCAGCGCCTCGCGAATCAACGGCACGCCGACATAGCCGCCAAGGTGCAGCAGCGATTCAACCAGTTCATCCTCGGTCCAGCCCTGGTTGCGGGCCATGCGCAGATGCAGCTTCAATTCGGGATCGCGACCGTTGGTCGCATCGGAAATCACGCAGATCAGCGTTCGGGTTTTCAGATCAAGGCCTGGCCGGTTCCACAGCGCGCCGAAAATGGTTTCCTGCGTTACCTCGGCAAACTTCGCCATGATGGGGTCATTGTAGACGGTCTTGTCGATCCGCTCGACCGCCGCATCGCCCAGTAACTTGCGCCGCATCTCGCGGCCCTTCTCACGCAATGTGCTGTCTGCCATTTCACATCCTCCACAGTCGTCATCCCGCGAAGGCGGGTACCCAGAGGGGACAAACACCGATCCTGGCCGCCCCGGGCCCTTGCTTTCGCGGCCCCTGCTTTCGCGAGGGTGACGAATTGCTGTTACAGTTCCACCACCACGTAATTCTGTTCCACCGACACCGGCACGGTCTCCGC
>DATKFJ010000487.1:0-10262 GCA_035511435.1 Acetobacteraceae bacterium
GTTTCACGAGGTGGTCGATCCTGACACCGGGCGCCGACTGCCCGACGGCAAGCGCGGTGCGCTGGCCATCACCCATCTCGACCGTCGCGGCACCACGCTGATCCGTTACGTGGTCGGCGACATTGTCAGCCTGTCGCACGAACCCTGTCCGCATTGCGGGCGCAGCGGCGACCGCATCGTCGGGCCGGTGATCCGCACCAAGGACCTGCTGAAGGTCAAAGGAATGCTGATCAACCCCGCGGTGCTGTTCGATGCGATCCGTGGCGTGCCGGGCGTGGACGAATTCCAGGTGGTATTGGATCGGCAGAATCCGGCCGATCCATTCTCCATGGACGAAATGATTCTGCGGGTTTCCGCGACAACAGAGGACCGCGATGGCCTGGCGGAAGCGCTGGTGGTCGCGGCGCAGGCAGCCGTTCAGGTCCGACCCCGCGTGGTGTTCGAAGCGGCGCAGGCCATTTACGATTCCGGTGTGCAGGTCAAGGCGGTGCGGCTGGTGGATCGGCGATGAGCGGCGGGCTCAACTTCGGCTTTACGCCGGAGCAGGAGGCACTGCGCGACACCGTCCACCGCTTCGCCAAACGCGAACTGACGCCGGAATGGCTGCGCGAGCTTGACCGTACCGGCGCGGCGCCGCATGCCGAAATCATCCCCAAGATGGCCGCTCTTGGCTTCACCGGTATCGTCATCCCGACCGCGTTCGGCGGCGTCGGCGGCAGCTGCATCGATGCGACCGTGCTGCTGGAGGAACTGGGCCGCACGTCACTTGCCATCGCCTCGTTGCTGAATTTCGCCATCGGCTTCGGCGCGTTCGCACTGATCCGGTTCGGCACGCCGGAACAGCAACAATTCTACCTGCCGCGCATTGTCGCGGGTACGGCGTTGTTCGCCTTCGCGCTGACCGAGCCGAACGCCGGATCGGATGCCGCCTCCGTGCGCACGCGCGCGCGGCTCGACGGTGACGCATTCGTCATCAACGGATCGAAGCAGTTCATCACCGGCGCCGCCGAGGCACCTTATTTGCTGGTGGTAACCCGCAGCGATCCGGATGCGGCCAAGCGACGCGGCATCAGTCTGCTGCTGGTCGATTCCAAGGCGCCGGGCATTTCCTATCGTCGGATCGAGAAGCTGGGCATGCGTGCCTGCGGCGGCCTGTACGCGATCGACTTCGATGAAGTCCGGGTGCCGCGGTCGGCGTTGCTGGGACCACTGCATGGTGGCTGGGACCTGTTGAAGGCGACGATGGAACGGACGCGCATCTCGCAGGCGGCATATTGCGTCGGCGCGGCGCGCCAGGTGATCGACGACGCCATCGCCTATGCCGGCCAGCGCGAACAGTTCGGCCAGAAGATCGGCAAGTTCCAGGCGATCAGCCACCTGCTCGCCGATCTGCATGTGCAGACGGAATCGGCGCGCTGGCTGGTGTATCGCGCGGCGTGGCTGGTCGATCAGGGGGTACGATGTGTCGAGCAAGCATCGGTCGCCAATCTGCACGCGACCGAAACGCTGCTGAAGGTCACATCCGAAGCGATGCGGGTCTATGGCGGCTATGGATTGACCATGGATTTCGACATTCAGCGGCACATGCGCGATGCGCGGCTGTTCGTAATCGGCGACGGATCGAGTCAGATCCAACGCGACATGATTGCGCGTTTACGCGGGTTGTAGGCACTGCCATGTAGGCGCTGCCATCGACTCAGCCGGCCATCCCGTTGGGCAGCGGCGGCATGGCCAGCAGACGCAGTTGCACCGCATCGCCGTCGGCGCACCGCAGCACGCTGCGGGCAAACTCGTCGAGCCGCACTTCACCTTCTGTCGCCTCACTGATCCGCACCCAGCCGCGCAGTGGTGCCGGATTGGCCCCAAGCAGTTCCACCAGGTCACCGGCCTTCGCGCCCAACGCTGCGGCATCCGGGCCCGAGAGATCCACCACGCGCCGCCGCCCCTTGGCGCCGATGTAGGCGTCGAGCGCATCATCCGCGACCACGCGCAGATGAAACCGCGCCTGCCTGATCGCAGCACGCCGTGCCGCCGTGGCCGCCGCGTCCACCGCATCCCGCGCATCCAGCACCACGCCGTACCCCGCGGCGGCGCGCTCGGCCGACACATAGCCGTGCACGACGTCAAGGCGCACCAGGTCGGCATCGCGGTCCAGTGGATCGCCGTAGCCGCCACCACCTGATGAACGCATCACCACAACATCGTCGAGATACACCGGATAACCGGTCACTTTGCCAGGCGTGTCGAACGTGACGGTGTCTGCATCGCGCACCACCGACAGATGATACGGCGCGCCGCCGGCGCCGCCATGCACGCCCCAGGGCGGGATCACCGCGCGATCGCTCAGCACCGAATAGCTTGCCTCTGTGTCCATCACGCGGATCTGGCGCACCATGCCCACGCCACCGCGCTGCCGCCCTTCGCCGCCGCCGTCGATGCGCAACGCACAACCTTCCACCAGCAGCGGCATTTCATTCTCGATCGACTCGACGTTGTGGATCGACGGCAGATTGCCGAAATCGATATTGACGAAAGCATTCGGCCCGTCGCCGCCGGCAAAGCCGCCATTCCCGCCGGCCGGCGACTCGTAATAGACGTATTGCCGATTGCGTCGGCGATTCCAGCCGCCAATCGCATTCGGGAACGAACTGCCGCACAGATCTCCGCTCACCAGGTCCGGGATCACCTGCGCCAGCGCGCCCATTGTCAGCGACACTGCGCGCTTGCGCACCTCGCCGTGTGCCCCGGCCGGCGCATCGTTGCGCACGTCGAAGATCGATGCTTCCGGCGCCTTCAGCGTGATCGGGCGGAACGCGCCTTCATTCACCGTGCCGCCGGGGTCGAGCGTCGCCTTCACGGCCACGAACACGCCTGCCCCGGCCACCGCAAGCGAACAGTTCACCACCCCGGGGACCTGCGGATTGGTGCCAGCGAAATCGGCGATGAGCTGATCCCCGGCCACCGTCAGTTTGATGCGCGCCAGTACCGGATCGAGCCGTCCCTGATTGTAGAACTCGAGATAGTCCTCATACAGGTAATCGCCGTCCGGCAGTTCCCGGATGCGGTCGCGCAACCGCCGCTCGGTCCGATCGAGGTTGATGCGCACCGCCTCGCGCACTTTTTCCATGCTGTATTTCGCCACCAGCCTGTGGATGCGCTGCTCCGCCACCTTGCAGGCGCCGAGTGAGGCGTGGAAGTCGCCCTCACGTTCCTCGGGAACGCGCATGTTGGCCATCAGCAGCATCATGGCGGCGCGATTGACCTCGCCGCGCGAGATGATCTTGATCGGCGGGATCCGCACGCCTTCCTGATAGATGTTGCTGGACAAGCCCGAGTAGCTGCCGGGGACCATGCCGCCGACATCCACCCAATGCGCCCGCACCGCGGGGAAGAACATCAGCTTGCCGGCGTCGTCGAACACTGGACATAGCAACGTTACGTCATTGAGATGAGTGCCGCCGCGGTATGGATCGTTCAACAGGATCGCATCGCCCGGATGCAGGTCGCCGGCGAAATCCTGCAACCCACAGCGCACGCCCCAGGGCAGCGGCAGTACATGTCCGGGATGGTCCCAGGATTGCGCCACCATTTCTCCGTCCGGACCGAACAACGCACAGGAGAAGTCGTCGAACTCATAGATCACCGAGGAGTACGACGCACGGATGATCGTGGCACGCATTTCCCGCACCACGGCGATCAGGCTTTCGCAGATGACCTCAAGCGTGATCGGATCGATACCGATGGCGGTATCCGGCATGGCTCAGTCCCTTTCCAGCAGCAGTTCGCCGTGATCCAGCACGACGGCCGACCAGCGCGGCGGCACGATTGTGGTCGCGCCGCCTTCCTCGAAGACGAGTGGGCCGGACATGCGCAGGTTCGCCGGCAGGCGCGCGCGGTCATAGACCGGCGTATCGAGCCAAGCGCCATCGAACCACACCTGACGCGCATCGAATGCGGCCTCGGCCAGCGTGAAGTCGGTCGGCCATGGCGGCGGCTCCGGCTTGTCCACCTCGCCGCGCGCCACCAAACGAAAGTTGACGATTTCCACACTGCCGGAACTGCGATGTCCGAAGCGCCGGTCGTGTACGTCGGCAAATGCCGCCTGCATACCGGCGACCGAGTCGATCGATGCCGGCAGTTCCACGTGCAGTTCCCACGACTGTCCAAGGTAGCGCATGCCGGCGGTGCGCGACAGCACGATGCGCGAAGCCGGCACGCCCTCCGCCAGCAGGTCGCGCCGCGCCTGCGCCTCGATCTCGGCGAACACCGCGTCAAGATCCGACCACGCGGCGGTTGCCAGATTGACCGTGCGCGTGCGCGCATAGTCGCGGCGCAGATCGGAGATCATCGAGCCGAATGCAGCGAAGTTGCCCGGTCCCACCGGCACCAGCACGCGCGTCATCTCCAACTCGTCTGCAATGGCGGTGGCATGCATCGGCCCCGCGCCGCCGTAGGCCAGCAGGCTGAAGTCGCGCGGATCATAGCCATTGGCGATGGAAATTTCCTTGATCGCGGAGACCATGCGCGCCACGGCAATCCGAATGATGCCACCAGCCAACGTTGGCGCGTCGAGGCCGATGCTCCGGCCCAGCCGGGTGACCGCCTGCGTCGCCAGCCCGAGATCGAGCGCAACGCGGCCGCCGGCCAGCGGTGATTCCGGTGACAACCGGTTGAGCACGAGATTGGCGTCGGTGACGGTAGGTTCAGTGCCACCCTTGCGATAGCAGGCCGGCCCTGGGTCGGCGCCTGCGCTTTGCGGACCCACCATCAGGATGTCGCCGGGCGCCAGCCAGGCGATCGAACCGCCGCCGGCGCCAACCGCATTGATCTCGATCTGCGGCGTCCGGTTGGCATAGTCGCCGATGCGCTGCTGATCCGTTACCGGTATCCGCAACTGCTCGATCAGGCAGACATCGGTGCTGGTGCCGCCCATGTCGCAGGTGATCAGATTGGCAAAACCGCGTTGCTCGCCGAGCCGCACCGCGGCGGCAACACCGCCGGCCGGGCCGGACAGCACAGTCGCGACCGGCAGGCGCTTGGCCCGATCAGCGGTGGAAACGCCGCCGTTCGATGTCATGATGAACACGTCGTGGCGATACGCTCGCTGCCGCAACGCGTCACTCAGCGTATCGAGATAGCGTTGCATCAGCGGACCGATATAGGCGTTCAGCACGGTGGTGCCAAAACGCTCCACCTCGCGGAACTGCGGCAGAACGTCGGATGATGTGCACACAAAGCCGCCCGGGCGCGCGGCCTCGGCGCAAGCCAGCGCGAGCTGTTCGTGCGCCGGATTGGCATAGCTGTGCAGGAAGCATATCGCGACGGCGACATCCGGTCGGTCCGGAATGGCAGCCAGACATTCATCGACCTGCGCCGCGTCGATCGGTTGGCGCACGCTGCCGTCGAACAACAGGCGCTCCGTCACCTCCAGCGTGTGCGTGCGCGGCGCCAGTGGCGGCGTCTTCAACGTGCGCAGGTCATACAGCACCGGGCGGTTGGTGCGGCCTATCTCCAGCACGTCGCGGAAGCCGCGCGTGACCAGCATCCAGACTTCGGCGCCCTTCTTTTCCAGGATCGCGTTGGTGCCGATGGTAACGCCGTGGCACACGCGCGCGACCGCGCCCAGGTCCCGGCAATCGAGCATATCCAGCACCGCGAGCACGCCGTCGGTCGGCGAGCCCGGCGTGGACGCCGCCTTGGCGAACGTGAAGCGTTGCGTTGCGTCGTCGTAGACAACGCCGTCGGTGAAGGTTCCGCCGACGTCAATGCCGACCCATAGCATGCACAGGCTCCGTTATTGTCCCAGGTAGCTGCGGATGATTTGCGGATTGGACGCCAAGCTTGCGCCGTCCGTTTCGAATGCGATGGCGCCGTTGGCCAGCACGTACGCCGTGCTGGCCAATGCGCCCGCCAGGCCGACATTCTGTTCCACCAGCAGCATCCCCAGCCCGCGCTGATGCAGGGCGCGCAGTGCGTCGACCATCTCACCGATGATGCGCGGCGACAGCCCGGCCGACGGTTCATCCAGCAGCAGCATGCGCGGCTTGGCCATCAGCGCGCGCGCGATCGCCAGCATCTGCTGTTCGCCACCGCTGAGCAGGCCGGCGCGATCCGCCTGGCGCCGGTGCAAGGTGGGAAACAGCACGCAAGCGTCGTCGACCGAAGCGCGGACCTCCGCTTTGTCGTGGCGCGTGACGGCACCCAGCAGCAGATTGTCCAGCACGGTCATCCCCGGCCAGACGAAGCGGCCTTGCGGCACCTGCACGAGGCCGCGCGTGACGATGCTGCGCGGCGGCAGGCCCGCGATGGAGACGCCGTCAAATTCGATCCGGCCGCGGCGCGGCTTGACGATGCCGCTCAAGGTGCGCAGCAGCGTCGTCTTGCCCGCGCCGTTGCCGCCAAGCAGCGCCACCACCTGATCGTGGGGGACATTCAACGAGACGTCACGGAGGATCTCCGTCGTCCCGTACCAGACCTCAAGCGCGCCGATCGACAGCATTCAATGCAGACCCCAGATACGCCTCGATCACCTCGGTATTGCGCGTCACCTCGTCGGCAGTGCCTTCGGCGATGGGACGGCCGGAGCTCATCACCGTGATGCGGTCGCAGACGTCGACCACCAGTCTGATGACATGCTCGATCATGATGATGGTAACGCCGCGATCGTCGCGAATGCGACGCAGCAGTGCGTCGAGCTGCGTCACTCGATCCGGACTCAGACCAACCGCCGGCTCGTCCAGCAGCAGCACGCGCGGCTCACTGACCAATGCACGGGCGATCTCCACAATGCGCTGCTGGCCGAACGAGAGCTCCCCGCCGTCACGCTCGGCGAGCGCGCCGGCGCCGACATAATCCAGCGCGGCGTGGGCGGCGTCGGCCGCATCCTGCTCGTCGCGCCACACCGCGCGAAGGCCGAGTGCGGCAGCCAGCATGCCGGCACGCAGCTTCACGTGCAGGCCGGCCATGACGTTCTCCAGCACCGTCATGCCCTTGCACAGCAGGCTGGTCTGGAAGGTGCGCCTGATACCCGCCGCGGCGATCAGGTTCGCCTTCAGCCCGACGATCGAGCTCCCATGCAGCAGGATGTCGCCCGTGTCCGGCCTTGCAATCCCGGTGATGACGTTCAGCAGCGTGGTCTTGCCCGCGCCGTTCGGACCGATGATGCCGTGGATGACGCCGTCCGCGACGGCGAGATCGACACGATCAAGCGCCACGACGCCCCCAAAGGCGATCGACACGCCGCGTGTCTCGAGAGCTGGCATGCTCTAGCGCGGCCGCATCAGGCCGCGTGGCACCGGTCGGCGCAGCGGTTCGCGCCAGCCCAGCCGGTTACGCAACAAGCCGGCGACGCCACCCGGCAGGAACAGCACGGTCAGCAGGATCAGGCCGCCGAATGCGATCTCCTGCAGGTCCTTGAAGGCGCGCAGCCCTTCCTGCAGCCATACCATCAGCGCCGCGCCGAGTACCGCACCGGCGAGCGAGCCAAGGCCGCCGACCACCACCATGGCGAACTGGAAGACGACCTGGAACAGATCGTAGCTCTCGGGCACCACCAGGCCGAGCAGCGGCGCGAACAACCCTCCGGCGATGCCGGCGTACAGCGCAGCCAGCGCATAGGCCAGGGTCTTGGTGCGGGTGACATCGATCGCCATCGATTCGGCGGCGGTTTCACTTTCACGGATGGCGACAAAGGCGCGACCGATCCGCGAACGCAGCAAGTTGCGCGTCAGCCAGCAGATCGCCGCCGCGACCAGCAGCGAGAGGTAGTAGAAGCCCAGCCCGGACGAAATCGGCAGCGGGCTGAATTCGATCGGCAACACCTTGATGCCCGATGGCCCGCCGGTGAGCGGGTCCCAATGCATGAAGGCCCAGAGTGCGAACTGAGCGAACGCGATGGTGGCGAGTGCAAGGTAAAGTCCGGAGAGCCGCAGTGCCGGCAGTGCCACGGTTACGCCGACGATCATTGCCACCACACCCGCGGCCGGCAGGGCCAGCCAGTACGGCACATGCAATGTGTCGCGCAGCAAAGCCACGGCATAGGCACCGACACCGAACAGCGCGCCGTTGACGAAGGCGAGCAGTCCAGCGTAGCCGACCAGCAGATTGAGCCCGACGGCAAGAATGACCTGCACGAGCATCGCGTTGCCGACGAACAAGGTATAGCGATCCGCTACCAGCGGCAGCAGCGCGGCCAGCAGTAGGCAAGCCAGCATCAGGCGCCAGAATCTGTTCATGCCGGCCATCCGCTCATGCCGGCCATGCGCTCATGCCCGCCGCAACCGGTAGGCGCCGAACAGGCCGGAGGGCCGCACGGTGAGCACGATCATGATGATGATGAAGGCGGAAACATCCTGCAGCGACGAGGAGATATAGCCGCCGGCCAATGATTCGATCAGGCCTACGCTGAAGCCGCCGACGATGGCTCCGGGCACGCTGCCGAGGCCGCCAAGCACCGTAGCGGCGAACGCCTTGATCAGCAGGCTGAACCCCATGTCCGGCGTCAGCAGCGACAACGGCGCGATCAGCACGCCCGCCGCACCGGCGATCGCCGCGCCGGCGCCCCAGGTCCAGGTGCGCACCTGCTCCACGCGAATGCCGGCCAGGTAGGCGGCGAGCGGGTTCTCCGCCACTGCCTGCATCGTCTTGCCGGCCAGCGTCGCGCGAAAGAACACCAGGCAGCCCAACATGATGACGATCGCGGCCGCCAGGATGACGAGCTGCTGCGCCAGAACCGGTATGCCGAACACAAAGATCGGTGCCGGGTCGATGATCGGCGGGATGGTGAGATACTCGCCGCGGCCACCCCAAAGAAACCGGCTGACGCCCTTCAACAGAAACGACAGCCCCACTGTGGCGAGCACCAGCGTGGTGTCATGGCTGCGTGCCAGCCGGCGATAGACGAAACGGTCGGTGGCCGCGCCCAGCAGTAAGCTCAGCACGACGGCGAGCACCAGCGCCGCGACGTAGGCTATGTGGAACTGCGTGATGAAGCTGTACGCGAGGAAGCTGCCAATCATCAACAGCTCGCCGTGGGCGAAGTTTATATGCCCGGTCGAGCGATAGACGACGACCAGTCCCAACGCCACCATGGCGTAGATGCCGCCGGTGGTAAGCCCGCTGGTCAGCAGGAAGGGGAACAGGGCGCGCTCTCCATCTGGCTTCTCTGGCTGGCTGCTCTGGCTGGCTGCTATGGCAGCGTGGTCACGCCGACCTGCTTCATCTTTCCGTCGACCATGCCGTACCAGGCAACCGTGCGATAACACTGATGGTCGGTGGGCGTGCACTTGATCGGGCCGGCATAAACGTCCGGGGAAAGCGACATGGTGGAGAGCACCGTCGCGAGCTTCGCGCGCGTAACGTCAGGCCCGACCTGCTTCAACGCTGCAACGACGAACTGTGCGGAGGCGATGCCAAGCAGGTGCCACGGAGTCAGTTCGGCGTTCGGGAAATACTTGTTGAGCAGTGGCCGGTATTTCTGCACCGCCGGGTCGTCCAGCGACTTGGTGGGCGCCAGTCCCTCAAACCGATCGGTTGCGCTGGGAATGCCGATGGCGTGCTGCATCTCCGAGACCTCGCCAAGCGGCGAACCGCCGATGACCAGCGGCTTGTAGCCAATTTTGTACATGTCGCGCATCAGCACAGTGGCTGCCTGCGGAAACAGCAGCAGCAGGACAGAGTCGGCGCCGGCCGCCTGCAGGCGCAGCGCGACCGCGGTGGTATCCGCCACATCGGGCGCCACTTCCTCATCGGCGACCGCCTTGATGCCGCGTTTGGCCATGGCATCCAGCAGCGGCTGGTAGCGGCTTGCGGCCCACGCGTCGTGCTGGCGCACGATGGCGATTTTCTTGCCGCCGAGTTCCAGCGCCCGCTGCAGTTGCGCCGCCGTCTCCATCCAGCCGACCTGGAAGGTCGTGACGATGTTGGGCGTGGCCGGATCGGTGAGCTGCGGCGCGGTGGCGTCGGTGATCACCCACGGGATATCGGCGCGGACGATTTCCGGCATGGCGGCCAGTGCCGCGTTGGAGCAGGCGCCACCGTTGATCATGAACACCTTGTCCTCATAGATCAGCTTGCGCACCGCAGGCACCGCCGCGTCGGCCTTGCACTGATCGTCCTCGCGCACGTAGCGGATCTTGCGGCCATTGACGCCGCCCGCAGCATTGACCTCGTTGTAGATGGTTTCAGCGCCATCGAACACGACCTTGCCGTAGTCGTACGTCGGGCCGGTCAGCACGCCAAATGCGCCGATGACGATTTCGTGG
>DATKFJ010000488.1:0-3368 GCA_035511435.1 Acetobacteraceae bacterium
CCAACCAGGCCTTGCTGGCGTCCGCGAACCACGGGCACCCGCCAATAGCCGCCACCAGCCGGCCAGCAGTGTTCAGCGGGCAGGGCGTTGTTGCCTCGCGTGGGGCCGTCACTACTGGAACCGAGCAACAACAACACGCGACGGGTGCGCCCGGGCCGGCCATTGTGGGACATGCCGGTCAGCCCGCCTTGCGTCCGGCGGCCACCGCCGGCGCCGTTCCCCAGCAGCAAGCTCCTGTAGGGCGTGGCCCGGCCGTCGAGGGGCGGCTGCCCACTACCGTGAGTAGAACTGCTGTCGAGCCGGCGTTGCGCCAGCCGGAGACGGCGGCGCGGCCGTTGGCACCGCAACAGGCCGTTCGGGCGGCGCCAATGAACGAACACGCGGGGGCACCGGTAGGACAGCCGCTGCGGGCACCGGAGGCGCGGCCGTTGCCACCGCAACAGGCCGTTCGGGCGGCGCCAATGAACGAACACGCAGCGGCACCGGTAGGACAGCCGCTGCGGGCACCGGAGGCGCGTGCGGCCCCGCCGCCGCAGGTGCATGCGGCAGCGCCGGCGGTTCATGAGGCGGCTCGGGCGCCAGAGGTCCGCGCAGCGGCACCACCTCAGGCCCATGCCGCGCCGGCCTCTGCCCGCGAGGAGAAACCGCCGGGCTGATACGGCCTTCGGTCGGTGTCGCGACGTTTCTTTGGTTGCATATCGAAAGGGCATGCATGCCGCCCCGCGTCGGCATGACGGTCGAGCCTGCGTTAGCCTAACGGTGGCAGCAGGCTAACGGTGGCAGCGCAGGTTGTGATGGAAGCTTGACGCCGGCACCGCCACAACGGCTCAATTCACGACATGACCTGGTCCATTGTTGCGCACGATCCCGCCACCGGCGCGTTTGCGGTCGCCGTCGCCACGAAGGCTTTCGCGGTCGGCGCGTCCTGCCCATTCGTCCGTAGCGGTGTGGGCGCGGTTTCCACCCAGTCGATCACCAACCGCTATCTCGGGCCGGCGATCCTCGATGCACTGGCCCGCGGCCTGCCGCCTGACGCGGCCATCGAGGGCGCGCTGGCCGGTGACGCCGGACGCGGGGTTCGCCAGGTGCATGCGGTGGACCGCCACGGGCACACCGCCGCCTGGACCGGGCAGAATTGCGTCGCGTGGTGCGGCAGCGTCGCGGCGCCCGGGATCAGCGTCGCCGGCAACATGCTGGCCGGGGAGCCGACGATTGCCGCCACGCTGGCCGCCTGGCAGGCGCAGTCGGCGCTGGAATCCCCCGAACGCCTGATGGCGGCGATGCGGGCGGGCGAGGCGGCCGGCGGTGATCGCCGCGGGCGACAGTCGGCGGCGATGGTGCTGACCACTACCGAGGATTTCCCGGATCTCGACCTGCGGGTGGACGACAGTGCCGATCCGCTGGCCGAGCTGGGCCGCCTGCTGAGCATCTGGCGGCGCGAGCGGGCACCCGGCCTGGCCATGCAACCGTCGCGCGCCAACCCCGCCGGTTTCATCGATCTCGACGCCATCGAGGCCAGCTGGATAGCCCGCGGGCTCGATCTCCGATTCCGGCGCTAGCCCAGCCCATCGCCGTCTGGCAGAGTAACTACCGCGTGACCTGCGGCCGCGAGCCGCCTAATCATGTCGCGCACACTCGTTGGGGGGGAAATTACATGCTGACACGCCGGGCTGCCGCGCAGCTTCTTGCCACTACCGTCGCCGCCGCCGCGCTTGGCGGCCGCATTGCGACCGCCGCCGAGACGGTGATCCGGGTCGGTCTTGATCTGTCGCTGACGGGGGCCGATGCGGAGTCCGCCTTGCGGATCAAGAACGGCGCCCTGATGGCGTTTGAGGAGATCAACGCCAAGAACGAAATCCCGGGCTACAAGCTGGATGTGCTGACCCTGGATGATGGCACCGCGACGGCCGGCCAGTACGATCCGGCGCAGGCGGCGACCAACGCGCGCAAGATGGTGTCCGACAAGTCGGTGGTGGCCGCAATCGGCCCGATGATGAGCGGCGCGGGCAAGGCGATGGCGCCGATCCTCAGCCAGGGTGGCCTGGCGACCATCACGCCGAGTTCGACCAATCCGGACATCACCAATCCGAAGTTCGCCGACCAATACAAGCCGGCCGGCAAGGCGATCTATTTCCGTACCGTTACGACGGATGCGTTCCAAGGTCCGAACATGGCCAACTACTTCGCCGATACGCTGCACGTGAAGTCGGTGTATGTGTTGGACGATTCCGGTGCCTACGGTGTGGGCATCGCGGATTCGTTCCAGAAGCGAGCTGGCGAGAAGGGGATCAAGGTGCTGGGCCGCGATCGGCTTGACCCGAAGGCGGCCGACTACACGACAATCCTGACCAAGATCAAGTCGCTCAATCCGGATGCGCTGTACTATGGCGGCGTCGGCCAGGCCGGTGTGAAGCTCGCCAAGCAGGCCTATGACATCGTTCCAAAGATGATCAAGGCCGGCGGCGACGGAATGTATTCGGCCGAGATGCTGTCTGCGGTCGGTTTCCCGGCGGCGGCAGGCTGGTACGCCACGATCGCGTCGCCGCATGTCACCGGCCAGTCGGCGGCAGAGGCCTGGATGAAGGCATACAGCACGAAATACAACATGCAGCCGGACGACTACTCGATCACCGCGTATGACGCCGGTTTGGTGATCGCGGATGCGATCAAGCGGCTGATAGCCGACAAGAAGGAAGTCAACCGCGACAACGTGCGCGACTACATCCAGACCGCCAACGTGAAGACCCTGCAGGGGCCGGTTGCGTTCGATGCGAATGGCGATCTGAAGGACCGTACGATCAGCATCTTCCAGATCAGGAAGGACGTGAATTACGCCGCCGATGACATGGTGCACCAGTTCCACTACGTCGGCGTCGCGCCGCAGTCGTGATCCTGTCAGTGCAAGGCCAGGAGGCTGGGCTCCTGGCCTTGCACGACCGGCACGGAGTTTGCTTGCTACGTGGCTGACAGACTGACCGCTAAAAATACAAAATCGGGAGACTCACACATGTTGACACGCCGCGGAGCCGCCAAGGCTCTTATCGCCGCAGCCGCGACCGCCACGCTGGGCACGCCAGCCCACTCGGCTGACAAGATCATCAAGATCGGCCTGGACCTTTCGCTGACGGGGGCTGATTCCGAAGGCGCCGAGAGAGTTAAGAACGGCATCATTCTGGCCATCGATGGATCCAACGAAGGCAACGGCATCCCCGGCTACAGGGTCGAGGCGTTGGTGCTGGATGACGGCACTGCCACCTCCGGACAGTACGATCCCGCGCAGGCCGCGACCAACGCGCGCAAGATGGTATCCGACAAGGACGTGATGGCGGCGATCGGCCCGCAGATGAGCGGCGCCGGCAAGGCGATGA
>DATKFJ010000489.1:0-6601 GCA_035511435.1 Acetobacteraceae bacterium
TGGTCTCGCCGAGGCTGGATTCTTCCCTGGGATTATCCTTTATCTGACCTGGTGGTTTCCTTCCTATTATCGATCACGCATCGTCGGCGTGTTCATGGCGGCGATACCGCTTTCGAACATCCTGGGATCGCTGGTTTCCGGATTCCTGCTTGATCTTGACGGCTGGCTCGGCATCGCGGGATGGCAGTGGCTGTTCATCATGGAGGCAGCACCGGCAGTCATACTCGGCGTGGCATTCTGGGTCTTCATGACCGACTGGCCGGCGGAGGCGCACTGGCTGGCTCCCGCGCAGCGTGAGTGGCTGATCGCCCGCCTGGATTCCGAAAAGACGCAGCGCGAGACGATACGCACCTACAGTCTGAAAGAGGCGCTGCTGGACAAGCGCGTATTGCTGCTCAGCCTGGTGTA
This sequence comes from Acetobacteraceae bacterium, assembly GCA_035511435.1. Taxonomy (GTDB): domain Bacteria; phylum Pseudomonadota; class Alphaproteobacteria; order Acetobacterales; family Acetobacteraceae; genus JAMXLO01. The sequence continues at coordinate 409 of DATKFJ010000489.1, forward strand.
CTTTGGCGGCACGTTCTCGGGCTACGGAATTGTCCTGTTCCAGCCTCAGATCGTGCATCGCCTGTCGGCCGGTTACGGCATGACCGGCGTGATCAATGCCATCCCGTATGTGTTTGCCGCCTGCGCAATGGTGCTATGGGGGCGCCATTCCGATCATACCGGAGAACGGCCGCGCCATGTTGCCATTGCCTACGCTGTCGGCGCGGTTGGGTTGATCGCCACCGCGCTGATGACCGATCCGGTGATGACGATGGTTATGTTGGTGATTGCCGCGATGGGCCAGGCCTCGACCGGTCCGACATTCTGGACTTTGCCAACTGCAATGCTGTCCGGCACGGCGGCGGCGGGCGGTATCGCCTTGATCAACGCACTGGGCAATCTGGGTGGGTTCTTTGGCCCTTACCTGTTCGGGCTGATCAAGGATGCGACCGGTGGCAGCTTCATGTTCGGACTGATGTTGCTTGCGCTGGGCCCGATCATGTCGGCATCGATTGTGCTGATGCTGGGACACGACAGGCGGCTGGAGCACATTCCGACAGCCCAGGTATCCGTGGGAGATTGATCGTCACCCTCGGGAGTATCGTCACGCGCGGTATTATCATCACCGCCGCGACGGGGCTGCGCGCAGCTACCGGCTCTGCTCCATCGCGATCGCGTCCAGCCACTCGGCCATGCGGCACATATAGTGTGCGCTGCGTTCGTCATGCTCGATCGTTTCGGTCAGCACAGGCGTCGCACGGTCCCCCGGCGCATGGTCGATCGTGCGCTTCGTTGTCTCGATGTTCCAGCGCATGTCGGGATTGTTGCTCATCAGGTTGACCACGCCGAAGCCGATGCCGTCCGCCTCCCCCCGGGCCCGTGTTGGTTGTTCCGCCCGACATCCGCGGTTCTTCGGATGCCGGCCTGTCAGTCGCGGCGATACGATGCGCCCGCGGGCAATCGTGCCAGCTCATCACACGGCGCATAGTGTGCTGGGCGACAAGCTGCGGCTAAAGTAATGTCACGCGGATACGACAGATGAGTTGCATCACGTACAGTATGATACGGGCAGTACTGAAACCATCCACGTGCCACACAGTCCAGCTTCCGACACCCACGCCATGACAATCGTGACCGTGAGGAAAACCAGAAGGATGGTTAGGGGGATGGCCAGCATTATGACGACCCGAACCATTCGACATTCCCCATATTGTGCAACCCACGAGTGGACGATGAAGCGTCCGCTTGACCACGATCAGTGCTTCATGACATGAGCGAAATCGACTAACAAGACAACACCACACCGCAGCCTCACTTTGCGAATGCCGCGTCAATGGTATTGATCCCGCCTGCACTATGACAGATTCGATCGACGCCGGCGATTTTGTGCTGTTGTCCGCAGTCGCATGGGCTGTTGTGGCCTACCTGATCGTGCCGAGGCTGTCGAAAATTTACTTCCGCAATTATTTGTCGAACGCGGAAGCGGCTTGTGTCACGCTGACGTCCGACAGACATCCCGGTGATCCGATCAACATCGCACTGGTTGGCACCGATGTCGAAGTGATTTGCGGAATGACAGCCGCGGGATGGTTTCCGGCTGATCCGATTACGTTCAGAAGCAGCCTGCGAATCGTAGCAGACTCCTTGCTGCGCCGGCCGGATGACCAGGCACCGGTGAGCAACCTATTTCTGTTCAGCCGCAAACAGGACCTTGCCTTCGAACAGCCCGTGGCCGGTGGCCCCCGCCACCGACATCACGTTCGCTTCTGGCGTTGGGACAAACTGTATGAAGACCGTACCACCTGGATTGGTGCGGCGACATTCGATGAGCGGGTTGGTTTCAGCCATACGACTGGACAGGTCACGCACCACATCAGCCCCGATGTGGATGCAGAACGAGATTACATCGCAGGCGAACTAGAGAAGACAGGCATGGTGCAGTCGATCGAGTGGGAGAATGGCTTCCACTCACGGCTCGACGGTCGCAACGGGGGCGGTGACCGATGGCACACCGATGGCCGCCTGGCGATCGTGGTGATGCGCGTTTCTGGCTCGGTGGTGGCGAATTAGCCGTCACCGATTGCCCGCTTAGCGCAGCGGCGGCAGAGATCGCCGTGCGTCAGGACTTCCTGCAAGTCGGGCGTTTCGCACGCCCGACTTCGGTTCAGGAGCGGCTGCGGCCAGATTCAACGGTCGCCATCGTGCCTAACGTGGTCGTCCTGGATCGCCTCCTGATGGTCGCGAGCGTCTTTACGAGCCTCATGGCGTTTGTACGCGCCGACCGCGCACCCGGCGGCGGCTCCTGCGAGCGCGTGCCCGCTGCCAACAAAATGGCCCGCAACCGCGCCGCCGGCGCCATACTTAGCGCAACCGCCTTCTTCCGCCGATGCGGCGCCCGCGGTGAGTGAAACCACCGCGATGCTGGTCATCATGAGGGGAAATCTCATTCGCTTTATTCCTTCAATCTCTGATGGGCAATCTCTGATGGGCAATCTCTGATGGGCCACGCGTCACGCCCAATGCGAACGCCGAACGGTCGCGTTCGTTCAATCACGATGCGCTGTCGTGCAGGCCGAAGCGCTGAAATGCCAAGTCGTTGGCCAGCTTATCCTGCGTGATCGTGATGTGCCACATCGTGCTTTCCCGCACGGTGAACGACTTCATGCTGCGGAGTGGCAGTTCGTTAGTACGTGCGAGGGCCGCTGCCCGACAGCCAACGATCGCTTAACATTTCTTTGTGGCGTTCATGTCTTCCGCGCCGTTGGATTTTTCATGACCTGCAGCGGAACTACGCCGCCTCGGCCAGCACCAGCCGCCGTCGTGGCACGGCCTTTACCGGCATGGCGGCGTACAGGTCCTTCACCGCTTCAGTGATCGTGACGCCGGCAAATCCGGTCAGCAACCGCCGCCCAGTCCGTTCCAGCACCGGCGAACCTCGCAGCACGAGCCGCCAGTGAGACGGCGGTAGATATAGCGCCGAATCGCGCTGCTCCACCCGATACAGCGAGTCGGCCAGCAGCCGGCCTATCTGGCCAAACGAATACGGCTGCCCATGTCCGAACGGCGTGCTTTCCAGATACGCCCACATGCCGCTGCGGTTGGGCGCGACCACCAGCAGCCGGCCGTCATCCTTCAGCACCCGCCAGGTCTCGCGCAGCAGTCGTCGGGCGCTCTCCGCCGCCTCCAGCCCGTGCACCAGCAGCACCCGGTCGAACGTCAGGTCGGGGAACGGCAGCGCGTCTTCCTCCGCGGTGCAGGATAGGTTCGGCGCGCCCACCGGCCAGCGCGCGACTCCCATCTGCGCCGGCGTAAGCGCGATGCAGCGCGCGGCATGATCCCGCCAAAGCCGCAGGTAAGGCGCGGCAAAGCCGATGCCGAGAACCGATTGGCCGGCCAGGTCGGGCCACATCAGCGCCAGCCGCTCGCGCAGCAACCTGGCCGTCACTGCCCCGCGGGCCGTGCCGTAGAAATCCGCCGCCGCGTGTGTGTCCGCCGCCATGACCGCACCTTATAGCACGACTGGCAGTTTGCCGTGGCCCCCAGGGCTGCTAGCATGGCGACCATGACAGTCTCAGCAGAACCCGTCCCCATCCTGTCCGACAACTATGCCTGGATGCTGCGCGACAGCGGCACGGGAGCGGTTGCCATCTGCGACCCGGCCGATGCCAAGCCGGTGATCGCCGCGTTGGAGCGTGCGGGAGGCAGGCTCGACCTGATCCTGCTGACGCATCACCACTCCGACCACATCGCCGGCGTAGACGAAGTGCGCGCGCGCTTCGGCGCCAAGGTGGTTGGCGCGGCGGCCGATGCGCATCGGCTGCCCAAGCTGGATCAGGCGGTGAAGGAAGGCGACACCGTCGCATTCGGCGGGTCGTCCGCGCGGGTGATCGACACGCCGGGCCACACGCGCGGCCAGATCAATTATTTTTTTCCCGACGGCGAGATCCTGTTGTCCGGCGATACGCTGTTCAGCCTGGGCTGCGGTCGGCTGAGCGAAGGCACCCCAGCCGAGATGTTCGCCTCGCTGCGCAAGCTCGCGGCGCTGCCAGGTGACACGAAGATCTGCTGCGGACACGAATATACTGAGAGCAATGCGCGCTTTGCTCTCAGTATCGAGCCGAACAACGCCGCATTGAAGGCACGCACCGAGCAGGCACGCCAGCAGCGTGCGGCAGGCAAGCCGACGCTGCCGTCTCTGATGTCGGACGAGCTCGCCGCCAACCCGTTCCTGCGCGCGTCCGACGTTGCGACATTCGCGGAGTATCGCGCCAGGAAGGACAAGTTCTGAGGGAGCGTGCCGGTGAAGCTATGCTTCTCCCCCACCAGCCCATATGTGCGCAAAGTCCGCGCCTGCGCCATCGCGCGTGAGATCGATAGCCAGATCGAACTTGTGCCGACCGATGCCAATGCGTCGAGCGCGGAATTCGTAGCGATCAATCCGCTTTCGAAGGTGCCAGCGCTGGTGACCGAGGATGGCGTCGCGCTGTTCGACAGTCCGGTGATCTGCGAATATCTCGACAGCGTCGGCGATGCGCTGCCGATGTTTCCGACGCATGGCGCCGCGCGCTGGCGGGCGCTGAAGCTGCAAGCTATGGGGGACGGCATTCTGGACGCGTCGGTGCCGCGCCGCGCCGAGTTGCAGAAGCCGCAGGATGAGGGACGTGTGGCATGGATTGCGCGGCAGAAGGCGGCGGTGGATCGCACGCTGGACGCGCTGGAGGCCGACCCGCCGCATCGCACGGTCGATATTGGCTCGATCACCATTGCCTGCGCGCTGGGGTATCTGGATTTCCGCTACGCCACACAGCCTTGGCGGCCGACACATCCGAAGCTTGCCGCGTGGTACGAGGCGTTCGCGCAGAATCCTGGGATCGCAAAGACGGTGCCGAAGGACGCAGCGTAATCGCCGCGGGATGCCTGGCCGCGCAGTGATCAGTTGTTTCGGTCGGTGTGCCCCAGAGCGATCGCTGACCTGCCGGCCAGACGCGGAAATCGAGCGCGAACTGCGTGACGCCGGCGGACCCGACGCGCCTTGCGAAAAGTCGCCTGACGCCCGCTTGATTTCGTTGGTGGAGCCAAGCGGGATCGAACCGCTGACCTCCTGAATGCCATTCAGGCCAAACCCTTCCGCCCGAACCTGTGTCCGAGCCATGTCCGCACAAAAACGGCTGAAGAACACGGAAAATGGCGGCTGTTCTCCTGAAGCCGCGATTCCGAGAGCGATGCGCACGAGCTCGCGCGTTCCGTTCTGGCCGAAGTCGCAGCGCGGAGGGCTGCGGCATGAGCACCACCGCACCACCCGTCGGCGACCGCCCGTGGTCGGTCGCCGATATCGAGCCAGTAGTTTGCGATCTGAAGGCCACGGTCGGCATCCTCGGACACCTGATCACCACGAACAGCAGTCCAAACAACGAGGTGGATGACGATGCATGGCGAAAGGTCGAGAGCGATCTGATCCGCCTTGCGGGCCGTGCCGATGAACTCTGGCACACCGTCTGGCAGCAGCGCTGCGACGAACAACGCGCGCACGAGGTGGCTTTGGCCGCTGTGAGGGCGGAGAAGGCGGCACCCGGAAGTCCGGAGGACGTAAAGAGCGCCAAGTCTATGTGGCGGATGGTTCGCGTCGCGATGGAGCAATGCCTGAGTTACTGCAACGAAACCGAGGCGCAGGCAAAGAAGGCGAAGCCGGTGTCCGCCTTCGCCGGGCCGCAGCGTGCGACCCCGCGCAAGGCTGCCCGCAAGGCTGCCCCCCAAGCGCCGCGCCAAGGCTGCCTGACCCGCCGCAGTCCCGATCTGGACGGGGCCGCTCTGAAACGACGTTGTAACCGCCGACGTGCTTTCTGATCCTCGCACAGTCGATAGGCGTACCCGTTCTACCTGGCCGCTCCAGCCTCACCCCTGGAGCGGTTTTTTTGTTGCGGGCCGTGGCTCGCGGACTGCGGGCCGTAACACGATCGCAGCTTGGGAACCGGAACAGAGCGCCATCGTTACTTCACGATGCTGATCGCGCTGCCCTTGCCGCCATAGGACGTTCCCCTGCACCGCATGGATGAAAGACGGCATGGACCATTGGCATGATCCCTGCTCTGATCTGACGATTGCAGATCTTATGGAGCGCGCGCGGTATTTTCGCGCCATGGCGATAACCGCTCCAAGGGCCGAGGCCAGGCGTGAATTCGGCCTGCTGGCAGCGCGCTACGCGAGGCAGGCGGCA
>DATKFJ010000490.1:0-7591 GCA_035511435.1 Acetobacteraceae bacterium
CGGCTGATCCTGTCGCACGGCAACGAGGGCCCGCTTGCCGCCGGCCACGTGGTGGCGGCATTCGGCGGGTTCCTGATGGGTGGCGACGTGGTGATCGGCCTGATCATCTTCTCGATCCTGCTGGTGGTGAACTTCATGGTCATCACCAAGGGATCGGGGCGCATCGCCGAGGTCGCCGCGCGGTTCAGCCTCGACGCGATGCCGGGCAAGCAGATGGCGATCGACGCCGACCTGTCGTCGGGGCTGGTGGACGAGAAGGAAGCCCGCCGGCGCCGTCGCGAGCTGGAGGAGGAAAGCAGCTTCTACGGCGCGATGGATGGTGCGGCGAAATTCGTCCGCGGCGATGCCATCGCGGCTCTGATCATCACAGTGATCAACATCCTGGGCGGCCTGACGATCGGGTTGGTGCGCCATGGCATGTCGTTCTCCGACGCCGCCGCCACCTTCACCACACTCACCGCGGGCGACGGGCTGGTGTCGCAAATCCCTGCGCTGCTGGTCTCCACTGCTGCCGGCATCGTGGTGACCAAGGGTGGCATGGAAGGCACCGCCGATGTTGCGCTGATCCGGCAGCTTGGCCGCAGTCCGAAGCCGCTCGCCATGGCAGCCGGCGCGGCGACAGTGCTCGCGCTGCTGCCAGGTGTGCCCGCGTTGCCGTTTTTGGCGCTGGCCGGGCTGGCAGGCGGCGGCGCCTGGTTCCGTCACAAGAACCCGCCCGGCGCAGCGGCCGCGGCCACACCGTTGGCGCCGGTCGTGACGGAGGCACCGATCAGCGACGCGCTGCGCATCGACATGATCCGCCTGGAACTGGGCTATGGATTGCTGACGCTGGCAGGCGGCGAGACGCCCCGGCTGACCGAGCAGATCAAAGGGATGCGCCGGTCGATCGCGTCCGAGATGGGTTTCGTCCTGCCGCCCGTGCGCATCCAGGACAATATGCAGTTGGCTGCCGACCGCTACTCCATCCGCGTCAAGGAGATCGAGGCGGGCACTGGCGAATTGCGCCCGACCATGCTGCTGGCGATGGATCCGAAAGGTGCGACGCCGGGTGTCGCGGGCGAACCGACTCGCGAGCCCGCGTTCGGCCTGCCGGCAATGTGGATCGATCCGTCGATCAAGGAAGAGGCGCTGTTCCGCGGCTGCACCGTCGTCGATCCACCCAGCGTGCTGACCACGCACCTGACGGAGGTGGTGCGGGAAAACATGGCGGAACTGCTGTCTTATGCGGAAACGCAGAAGCTGCTCGACGAACTGCCGCGTGAGCAACAGAAACTGGTGGCGGACCTGATCCCGTCGCAGATAACCGCCGGCGGCGTGCAGCGAGTCTTGCAGTCGCTGCTGTCTGAACGGGTTTCCATCCGCGACCTGGCAACGATACTCGAGGGCATCCAGGAGGCCTGCGGCGGTGCCGCGCGCGCCATTCCAGCGATCGTCGCGCATGTCCGCGCGCGGCTCGCCAGGCAGATCAGCGACAGTCATATCGGGGCGGGCGGTTATCTGCCGCTCGTCACGCTGTCGGCCGAATGGGAGGCGGAATTCGCGGAGGCGTTGAGCGGATCGGCCGAAGATCGTCAGCTCGCCATGCCTCCCAGCCGGCTACAGGAATTCATGCAGCGGCTGCGCGCGGTGTTCGAGACCGCGGCGAGTGCCGGCGAGTCGCCGGTGCTGCTGACATCGGGCGGCATCCGCAGCCATGTGCGCGCCATTGTCGAGCGGATTCGCCCTACGACGCCGGTACTCGCCCAGTCGGAGATCTATCCGCGCGCGCGGATCCGCACGGTGGGCACGATATGAGAACTTGTGACAACTTCTCCCCCGTACCCACAAGGAGTTGGGGACTGCCGTGTATGCGCCTGCTTCCCCGCACCTTGTCGGTGGGGAACAGTTCCCAGCATCCATATACGCGCATCCCGCCATGCGTCTGAAAATCTACCGGGCGGCCGCCATGGCCGAGGCGATGGCACGGATCCGCGCCGAGTTGGGTGACGATGCGCTGATCCTCGCCACCCGCCGCGTCGGCGACGGCGTGGAAGTCACCGCCGCACTGGAACCGGATGAGGCGCCACCGCCGTTGGCGCCGCCCGACCTCGGCCGGCTCGCTGCGCTGGACTTCCATGCGGTTCCCCCCGCCCTTTACGCCGCCCTGCAATATGGCGCGCTTGACGTTGCCCTGACCGGCGCGATGCCGTTCGCGCCGCTGCCGCTGGACCCCGGCGAGCGGCCGCTGCTGCTGGTCGGACCACCTGGCGCCGGCAAGACCCTGACCATCGTCCGACTGGCGACCAGGTTGGTGATGGCCAGTGTGGCCCCGATGGTGATTACCGCCGATGGCAAGCGTGCCGGCGCCACCGAGCAACTCGCCGCCTTCACCAAACTGCTTGGGATCAGCCTGATCGTTGCCAGCCATCCGGTCACACTCGGCCGGGCACTGACCCAGCGGCAGCACGCGGTGCCGGTCCTGATCGACACGCCGGGCTACGACCCGTTCGATCCGAGCCAACTGGACGAGTTGGCGGCGTTGGCCGCCACGGCGGACGCTGCCGTGGTGCTGGTGCTGCCCGCCGGCCTGGATGTGGCGGAAGCAACCGACCTCGCGCTCGCCTACGCCTCGGCGGGCGCCAAACTGCTGGTGGCCACGCGGCTCGATCTGGCCCATCGCCTGGGCGGCATCCTGGCGGCATCGGCCGGCGCGAACCTGGCGCTCACCGAGGCCGGCATCGGCCCCGGAGCGGCCGACGGGCTGCTGCCCATCACCCCCGGCTGGCTCGCCGCTCGCCTGCTCGCAATCCCTGGTTCGGAACCCCGCAAATGACCACAGGCCGCAGCATCGCCATCGCCTCAGGCAAAGGAGGGGTCGGCAAGACCTGGTTCGCCATCACGCTGTCCCACGCGCTCACCAGGGAAGGCAAGCGGGTCCTGCTGTTCGACGGCGACCTGGGGCTTGCCAACGTCGACATCCAGCTGGGCCTGACACCGCAGCGCGACCTGGCCGGCATCGTCGCAGGCAGCGCCACGCTTGCCGAAACGGCGCTGCATTACGCCGGTGGCGGGTTCGACATCGTTGCCGGGCGTTCCGGTTCCGGCGCGTTGTCGGCCGTCGATCCGGGTGCCCTGGAACGCACGCTGGCCGCGCTACGCGAGGCGGCGGAGCGTTACGATATCGTCCTGCTCGACCTCGGCGCCGGCCTGGATCGGGGAGTCCGCCGGATGTCCGCCTGGGCCGACACGCTGCTGGTGCTGGCCACCGAAGAGCCCACCAGCCTGACCGACGCTTATGCCGTGCTGAAGCTGTATGCCGTGGACCGGCCCGGCGGAGATGCCCGCGTCGTGGTCAATCAGGCCACCACTCAACAGGCCGGCGAACGAACCTTCGCGACATTGCAGCGAGCTTGCCAGACGTTCCTCGGCTACGCACCGTCCCTCGTTGGCGTAGTCCGCCGAGACGATCGGGTGCGCGATGCAATTCGCCGTCAGACCCCGCTGCTGTCCCGGCATCCCGCCTGCGCCGCCGCTTCCGACGTGGAGGCCGCCGCCCGCGCCCTGCTCGGCGCGTAACACTTTGTCGCCAAAGGCCGTCCGCACACCGCGTGCTGACGCTTTGCCTCTGCTTGCCGCCGCCCCACATAGCGCGCAGAGGGGAGGCGGAGGGCGAGCATGCAGTTGATTCGCAGCAACCGGAATCGTGACCTCCGCGTGGATTTCTTCCGCGGCCTCGCTTTGTGGTGGATCTACACCGACCACATCCCGGGCGACGTACTCGGCGACTACAGCCTGCGCAATTTCGCGATGTGCGATGCGACCGAGGTGTTCGTGCTGCTCGCCGGCTTCGGCGCGGGCATGGCCTATGGCTCGGTGATGAACCGCCAGGGTTACCTGTATGCCGCCGCCGATACGCTGCGTCGTGCCTGGACCCTGTACGTCGCCCACATCTTTCTGTTCGTCGTCTATACGGCGCAGGTGGCGTACTCGGCTACCGCGCTCGATCGGGTGTCATATCTGGAAGAAACGCGGCTGGACGTGCTGGCCGATGCGCCGTATCGCGCCTTGCTGGAGGCACTGCTGCTGCGGTTTCAGCCAAATCTGCTGAACATTCTGCCAATGTATGTGGCGCTCCTGCTGATCTTCGCCATCACGCTGCCCCTGCTGCGCAAACCGGCACTGCTTTTCGCCGTGTCCCTGACGGGCTACCTCGTGGTTCGTTTCACCGGGATCAATCTGCCTGCCTGGGCGGGCGACGGATGGTTCTTCAATCCATTCGCCTGGCAGCTACTGTTCATGATCGGCGCCATCCTGTCGTATTCGCCACCGCAGATGCCGAGACTGCGCTGGCCGATCGATGTGCTCTCGGTGCTGGTGCTGCTCGCCGGGATCATCGTTATCTGGGTCATCAACACCCATCCGCCGATCTTGGCCTTGATGCCGGCGCCGGTGATCCGCTTCGTCATCACCGAGGACAAGACCGGGCTGCATCCCTTCCGGCTGTTCTCCATCCTGTCGCTCACCTGGCTGACGATTCGCTTGGTGCCGAGGGATGCCGCATGGCTGCGCTCCCGCTTGGCGTCAATTCTGGTTCTGCTCGGCCAGAACTCGCTGCCGGTGTTCTGCTCCGGCATCTTCTTCGGCTTCATCGCCCGGCTCGGTCTGGAGTTCGATGATACCGCGGCGATGCAGGTGGGAGTGAACGAGTTCGGCGCGGTCGCGATGGTGGCGGTGGCCGGTTTGGCGGCGTGGTATCGCAGCAAGGGGCGCGTGCAGAGCCAGCGGCAACCGGCCGCCTTGCCCGCGGACGCGAGGACTGATACCGGTTAGCCTCGTATGCGCCGTGTGGCCTCGAGCATTTTCGTCTGCGCCATCCTTGCGCTGCCGGTACCGTCGCGGGCCGGCAGCGAGTTGGCCAACGCCTGCGGTGCGGCCCCTGAATTCCTAACTGCCAACAGCGCCCTGTCACAGTTCGGCGCGGCAATCGCTGCCGGCGGCCCAATCGAGGTCCTCGCCGTGGGTTCGGCAACCACCGTCGGGGAGGTGACCGCGACGGGGCTGCACACCAGCGGCACTCAAGGTGTGTCGTTCCCCTGGCAAATGATCGGCGCCTTGCACGCGGCGCTGCCCGACGTGGAGTTCCACGTTACCGTCCGCGGCGGCCGCGGCCTGACGGCCGAGGAGATGCTGCCGCTGCTCGAAACCGCGCTGAAGCAGCAGCATTACCCGTTGGTGATGTGGCAGACCGGCACAGTGGAGGCGGTGCGCGGTTTGCAGCCGGACCGCATGCTGGACGTGCTGCATACCGGCGCGGAACTGGTCCGCGATTCGGGCGGCGACCTGGTCCTGGTCGACCCGCAGTTCAGCCGTTTCCTGCGGGCCAACACCGACCTTGATCCCTATGAGCATGTGCTGGAGCAGGTGACGACGATGCCCGGCGTCGCCCTGTTCCGTCGCTTCGACCTGATGCGTGCCTGGGCCAATGACGGTGTGGTCGATCTGGAGCGGACCCCGAGGACCGGCCGCGACAAGGCGCTGGATACGCTGAACCAATGTCTCGGCCAGGCGCTTGCGCAATTCGTGCTGAGCGGGGCGGACGTGCAGAAGAAGTAGGTGCGGTGTGACGCCAGGGCAATTACCGGAAATGTGGCAAACGCTGATTGGGCCAGCCATTGAAGCCATTGCCGTGCGGCGTGACGCAATCCCAGGCCAGTGAGGCGTTTCGACTGGCAGTGAGGCGTTTCGACCGATCGAACTGTGTGCGGCGCACCTGCGTGTGGTCACCCTGTCTACTGAGCGCAGCGGACCATTTTGCTATTCCCCCCGGCTGCGCACTTCCACGCCGGCCCAGCCTTCCAGCACGTGGATCAGCGAGGTGATGTCCGCCTCGCCCAACCCCTGCGTGGCGCCGAACCGCCACAACTGGTCGACCATTTCATGCACCCACATCGGCACGCCCAGCGTTTCGGCTTCCTTCAACCCCAGCGCGATGTCCTTCACCATAGTGGACAGCTTGGCGCCATAATCGAACGTACCGGGCAGCACCGCCTTCGGCACCTTGTCCAACGTAGCGCTGTTGCGGCCCGTCGAGACGTTGATCACGTCCACCATCATGTCCGGGTCGAGCCCGCCCTTCGCGCCCAGCACCAACGCCTCGAATGCTGTCGCCATGTTGGCGGCACTGATCAGGTTGTTCACCAGCTTCATCAACTGCGCCTGGCCGGGACGCTCGCCCACCTCAAACAGGTTCTTGCCAATGCGCTGAAGCAATGGCCGGATTTCATCCATCGCCGCGCTCGGCCCCGCGGCGATCACCGATAAGGTGCCGGCGCGCGCGCCCTTCGGGCCGCCACTGATCGGACAGTCAATCAGCGTGACATCTCGCCCCGCCAGCATCTCCGCGATATGTACCATCGGAACGCTGCCGATCGTTGACATCTCCACGTAGATCCGAAGGGTCGATGACTCAGCGGCCTCGGATGCCGCGCTCTCGCTCACCGCGCCATTCGGCAGGCAGGCGAACACGATCGGCGCCGCGGCAGCCACCGCGGCGGCCGATGCCTCGTCCACCGCGCCACGCAGCACGAATGGCGCAACCGCCACCGGGTTCGGATCGAACACGTGCAGCCGCACATCGTCGGCTTCCAGGCGTTCCGCGATCGCCGCACCCATCTGGCCGAGGCCGAGGAATCCAAGCTCCATGTGCCACCCGTTCATGTCCCGTCTCGGGGGAGGATGACACACGCGACGCCCCGGCGCATTCTCGGACCATCCAGATCGAAGGGGAGAAACGCGAATGGCTGGAATGCTTGACGGCAAGGTCGCTGTGGTCACCGGCGCGGGCCGGGGGATCGGGCGCGCGACCGCCATCTGCCTGGCGGCGAACGGTGCCCAGGTGGTGGTGTGCGATGTCGGCGCGGCGGTTACCGGCGAGGGCCACGATGTTGGCCCGGCGCAGCAGGTGGTGGCGGAAATCACGCAGGCCAATGGCCGGGGGCGGGCGGTGGCGAACACCGACAGTGTAGCCGAGTGGGAGAACGCGCAGAGGATCGTGCAGACAGCGATCGACAATTTCGGCCGCATCGACATGGTGGTGAACAACGCCGGCATTCTCCGGGATCGCATGTTCCACTACATGTCGCCCGAAGAATGGGATGCGGTCATCAAGGTGCACCTGTACGGCGCGTTCTATGTCAGCCGTGCCGCGGTGCCGCATTTCCGCAAACAGGAGAGCGGCTGCTTCGTACACATCACCTCGACCTCGGGTTTGATCGGCAGCGTCGGGCAGACCAACTACGGCGCGGCGAAGCTGGGCATCGCGGGCTTGTCACGCTGCATCGCGATGGACATGCAGCGCTACAAGATCCGCTCCAACTGCATCGGGCCTCACGCGTTCTCGCGCATGATCGAGACGGTGCCGGGGCAGAGCGAGGAACAGTTGAAGGCGCGCGCCGAGAGGACACGTCCGGACCACATTGCGCAGTTGATCGCGTTCCTCGGCACCGATGCGGCGGAGGGCGTATCGGGGCAGATCCTCGGTGTGCGGGGGAACGAGATCTATCTGTACAACCAGCCGCGCCCGATCCGCATCATGGCGCGCCTGGACGGCTGG
>DATKFJ010000491.1:0-2700 GCA_035511435.1 Acetobacteraceae bacterium
CGCCAGGATCGGCAAGCCGATCGCCGCAGCGCACCATGGGCGAGGCACTGGAACTACTCGATTTCGATGGCACGGACGCCGTGCTCGATCTGATGCAGACTCTGGGCCGGCCGTATCGGCTGCGCGACGTCGGTATAAGGGACGCGCACATCGAGACGATCAGCCAAGAGGCGAAGCACAACTTGCCGGTACGAAGCAATCCGCGCAGCATTGACCGGACGCAGCATGTGCGGGAAAGCCTCAAAATGGCCTGGTAGAGCCGAAGGAGCACGATATGGCGGACGACGCGGCGATGGTCCCATTGGGCGAAGACCACCGGGAAATTCGCGACGCGATCCGTTCGATCTGCGAGAAATATCCCGGCAGCTACTGGCGCGAAGTGGAAGACGCCGATGTCTATCCCGAGAAGTTCGTGCATGAACTGACCGAATCGGGCTACCTCGCCGCGCTGATCCCGGAGGAGTATGGCGGCTCGGGCCTGCCAATTCGTGCCGGCGCGGTGATCCTGGAGGAAATCCACGCCTCCGGCTGCAATGCCGGTGCGTGCCATGCGCAGATGTACATCATGGGCACGCTGCTGCGCCACGGCAGCGAGGAGCAGAAGCGGCGTTACCTGCCCGACATCGCCACCGGCCGCCTGCGGTTACAGGCATTCGGCGTTACCGAGCCGACCACGGGTTCCGACACCACGAAGCTGAAGACGCGCGCGGTGCGCGATGGTGATCGCTACATCATCAACGGCCAGAAAGTCTGGACATCGCGCGCGCTGCAGTCCGATCTGATGCTGCTGCTCGCACGTACGACATCGGTGGAAGAGGTGAAGCGGCGGACCGACGGATTGTCGGTGTTCCTGATCGACATGCGTGAAGCGCGCCAGCACGGGATGGAAATCCGCAAGCTGCAAACCATGATCAACCACCAGACGACGGAAATCTTCTTCGACAATGTGCCGGTGCCGGCAGATGCGTTGATCGGTGAGGAGAACAAGGGCTTCCGCTACATCCTCGACGGACTGAACGCCGAACGCATCCTGGTCGCGGCCGAGGCAATCGGCGATGCGCATTTCTTCATTCGCAAGGCGTCGCGTTATGCCAATGAACGCGTTGTGTTCGAAAGGCCGATCGGCGCCAACCAGGGCGTGCAGTTTCCCATTGCGCGCGCCTATGCGGAAACGCGCGCCGCCGACCTGATGAACCGCGCGGCTGCGGCGCTGTTCGATGCGGGGCAACCCTGCGGCGAGGAAGCCAATCTGGCCAAGCTGCTCGCCTCGGAGGCTGCCTGGCATGCCGCCGATACCGCGATGCAGACGCATGGCGGATTCGGTTATGCGCGGGAATACGATATCGAGCGCAAATGGCGCGAAACCCGCATCTTCCAGATCGCACCGATTTCCACCAATTTGATTCTCAGTTACCTGGGGCAACACGTGCTGGGCATGCCACGATCGTATTGAGCGCGATCACACCGTGGCCGATCGCGACCAGATCGCGACGATGCTCTTGCCAAACCGGTAGGCCGTCAGCGGATCCAACCACCGCGAGATTGGCACCATCATGCGGTCCCAGACCTGGATTTGCCGCGGCGTCGGCATCGACGCACGCAGCACAGCGCGGTTTGCCAGCGCGGCAAAGAAACCGACGGAGTCCAGCATCCGCAGCATCTCGATGCGGCAGTGCGGCGGCGAAATCTCCAGCAATCCAGCGCGGCTATAGCGCCGATAGTGGCCGATCGCCGCATCAAATGCACTGAACAGAAACTGATGAGCGGGCACCAGAACGATCAACCGGCCGCCTGGTGCAAGCCTTTGCGTTGCCAGCCGCAATTCGTCCGCGTCGCGTTCGATGTGCTCGATCACGTCGATATACAGGATCGCGTCGAACAACGAAGTATCGTGCAGCGTATCCAGCGTGCCTGTGACCACGCGCGTGGCGGCTGGCAGCCTGCCCGCGGTGATCGCCCCGCTGATTTGCAGCGCTTGATCGGCGTCCGGCTCCAGTGCCACCCACTCCCGCACGGCATCAGTGAACAGGGCCGGAATGTTTGCGCCGATCCCCGCACCTACCTCCAGCACGCGTGGCCCGAGGTACGGGCGCAACGCCGTGGCGACATAGGATTTCCAGTGCGTGGCCGCCGCAAACAGTTCGAGTTCCGACCCGATATAGGCCTGGGTCGTCAGCACAGGACGCCGACCTTTGGGCAAGTCTCGGCGAGCGTGAGCAACTGACGATCCACGACGAAGGTGGGAGCATCCACCAGCGGCACGATTGGTCTCTGGCTGCGGGTGCTCAGCATCATGAGTGTGGTCGCGATAACGATCACCACGGTTTGCAACAAAATGATGGTCAGATCGCCGAACGCTGTTGTGGCCCAACCAGGTATGGCCAGGGTTGTCATTATCCGGACCGCCACGACCGAGATAATGCCGACCAGCGTCACGCCACCACACAGCGTGGCTGCCAGCAGCACACGGACGAAAATCAGATCGGAGTAAACCGACATTGCGCTGAGGCCATGGATGATAAGCGCCGCCAGATTCATGTGCGAACGTCCCGCGTGCCGCATGCCACGGGCTGTCGGCACGGACGCGCTCCGCAGCCGTGACCGCATGATAGCCGCCGGCAGATTGTTCCAGAGATCGGGCATGTGGACGAGACGACGCACAGCGGCAAACGGCAGCAGGCAGAAGTTGCCAAAATCGAT
>DATKFJ010000492.1:0-2540 GCA_035511435.1 Acetobacteraceae bacterium
CGAGCAGCGCCTCGTGCTCCTCGCGGCAGGCAACGCACCAGGTGGCCCAGACATTGAGGACATACACCTGTCCATTCAACGCCGCATTGCTGACGGGGCGCTTGGGATCGAGGACATCGGTGAGCGTGAACATCGGCGCCGCCTTGCCGATCAGCGGCGAGGGCAGCGCGTGAATGTCGCGGCTTGGGTTGAGGCCAAACGCGAAAAGAACGGCCAACGCGACGAATGCCGCAAACGGCAGCAGGAATTTCCACATCAGGCGATACCGGGCTTGGGTTCCGGGCCCGGTGGTGACGCCGCCGCTTCCGGCCGCGTGACTGCCACCTTGATCCGGTAGCGACGATCAGTTGCGGCCGTGAAGCCCCCGATTGCCATCACCAAGGCGCCGAGCCAGATATAGCGCACCAGCGGTTTGTATTGAATGCGCATGCTCCAGGCGTTCTCGCCCAGAGGATTGCCCATCGCGACGAACAGATCGCGCGCCCAACTCACCGAGATGGCGGCCGCGCTGTTATCCGTCTGCTGCACCCAGAAATGCCGTTTCTGCGGCTTCAAGATCGCGACCGGCTTGCCGTTGCGCGTAACCTCCACCAACGCTTCGACCGCGTCGTAGTTCGGACCGCGCACATTGACCGCGTTGACGAAACGGAAGTCGTATCCGGCAATGACGAAGTTCCCGCCCGGCTTCAGGGCCACGTCCTTCTCGATCTTGTAGCTCTCGACCCCGCTGGCACCGATCGCAAACATGCCGACGCCGAAGTGCGCGATGCACATGCCGAGCAACGCCGCCGTCACGGTCTGCTTCTGCCGCCAGCGACGCAGAGGCTCCAGCAACGCCGAAAAAATGACCCAGAAACCGAAGGTGAAGCCGATCAATCCGACCGCGTGAAATTCGCCGAACACCAACCCCTGAATGCTCAAAGCCAAGAGCAACGCAACGCCGAGCAGCCACCACAGAGGGTTGGCGGTTGCGGTAAGCTTGCCGCGCCGCCAGGCCGAATGCATGCCGATCGCCAGAAACACCATGAGCGGCAGCACCGGCACCAAGAACATGACGGCGAACACCGGCGGCCCGACCGAGATCTTGCCGATTCCCAGCAGCTCATAGACCAGCGGCGACAAGGTGCCCCACAGCACGAGCCCGGCGACGCTCACCAGAATCACATTGTTCACCAATATGAAGAACTCGCGCGAAAACACCTGGAAACCTCCCGGCGCATAAAGCTTCGGCGCCCGCCACGCATACAGCGTCAGGGAACCTCCGATCGTGATCACCAGGACTGCCAGGATGTAGAGCCCGCGCGTCGGGTCGGTGGCGAACGAATGCACCGACACCAGGACGCCGGAGCGCACCAGAAACGTTCCCACCAGGCTCACGGAGAACGCAAATATCGCCAGCAGCAGCGTCCAGCTCTTGAAGATGCCGCGCTTCTCGGTGACGCTGAGCGAGTGGATCAATGCCGTTCCCACCAGCCACGGCATGAATGAGGCGTTCTCCACCGGATCCCAGAACCACCAGCCGCCCCAGCCCAGTTCGTAGTAGGCCCACCAGCTGCCGAGCGCGATGCCGATCGTCTGAAACAGCCACGCAAATATGGTCCAGGGGCGGGTCCACTTGGCCCAGGTTTGATCCAGGCGCCCTTCCAGCATCGCGGCGATGGCGAATGCGAATGCCACGGAGAAACCGACGTAGCCGGTGTAGAGCATCGGCGGGTGAATCGCGAGCGCAAAATCCTGCAGCACGGGATTCAAATCCGCGCCGTCCGCGGCGGCGGGTATCAGGCGCAAAAACGGGTCCGAGGTCCACAGCGTGAACAGCATGAAGCCGCCGCTGACGAGACCCATCACGCCGAGCACGCGGCTCGAAAAGCTCAAGGGTAGCTGGCGGCTGAAGGCGGCGACCGCGACGCTCCAGATCGACAGGATCAGGATCCACAGCAGCAGCGAGCCCTCATGCGCGCCCCAGAGGGCCGCCACCTTGTAGAACAGCGGCAACTGCGAATTCGAATTGCGCGCCACATACAGGACCGAAAAATCGTCATGCACGAAGCTGTACACCAGGCAGGCAAAGGCCATCACGACGAAGACGAATTGTCCGGTCACCGCCGGGCGGGCCACCGCCATCCACACCGGCTTGCCGCGCCAGGCCCCGGTGAGACCGAAGAACGCCTGCGACACGCTCAGCACGAATGCCAGGATGAGCGAAAATATTCCTAATTCCGGTGCCATTGCGATACTCCGGCCGCCTAGGTGGTCGGCACTTTCGTCGTCGGACCCGCGGCAGCCTTGTTCTTGAGCGACGCGGCCACTTCCGGCGGCATGTATTTCTCGTCGTGCTTGGCGAGCACCTCATCGGCGACGAAGGCGCCGTCGGCGTTCATGGTGCCGTGCGCGATGATACCCTGTCCTTCACGGAACAGATCCGGCAGCACTCCGGTGTACTCCACCGGCACCTCGTGCGCAAAGTCGGTCAGCACGAAGCGCACTTCCAGATCGCCCGCTTTGCGCGCCACGCTCCCCTTGACGACCATGCCGCCGAT
>DATKFJ010000493.1:0-12144 GCA_035511435.1 Acetobacteraceae bacterium
CCTACTAGGTCTGGGCAATTAAATCTGGCCATTGCCGCATAAGGCCCCGACGATCGCCTTGTTGCAATACATCCCTGGGCCTCCCTCCCCCTTTCTTTCTCAGCTTGGCGCTTCGCCTAATCCGTCGAGCATTGACCACCCACCCCGCGCCGGCTACCGCAAGCAATTATGCTGACGCTGTATGGCTTCCTGCGTTCGGGCAATGTCTACAAGGTGCGGCTGCTGCTCGCGCAGCTCGGCATCGCTCACCGGCGCGTCGAGGTCAGCCAGCTTACCGCCGATACGGCACGCCCCGAGTTCCGCGCGATCAACCCGATCGGCAAGGTGCCGACGCTGGTGTTCGACGATGGACGCATGCTGTCGGAGAGCGGTGCGATTCTGCACTACCTGGCGGCCGGCACGCGCTTCTGGCCGGAGAATCGCTGGCAGCAGGCGCAAGTGCTGCGCTGGATGTTCTTCGAGCAGTACAGCCACGAACCGGCGATCGCAGTGAACCGGTTCCTGCGCGTTTACACCGGTAGCGATGATCGCACCAGCCAGATCGAGTCGAACCATCGGCGCGGCATGCACGCGCTCGGCGTGATGGACGAGCATCTGCGGTCGTATGCGTGGTTCGGCGCGGATCGGTATTCGATCGCCGATATGGCGCTGTACGCCTACACGCACATCGCTGATGAAGGCGGCTTCGATCTTGCGCCGTTCGCCAACGTTCAGCGGTGGCTGGATGATGTGCGCAGCCAGCCCGGGCATATCCTACTGATGCAAGAGACCAGTGCTGAACCAGTGGTGAACCTCGATGGTGTGCCTGTCAGCGCTGCGCCGCCGCCCTGATGCCTCGATCGATTCCGAGCGCTTCCCCCGAACAAAACCGGTCATCCGCGCGGTGTCGATGCCTGCTTGCCAACGGCAGTCAGAACCCGCCAGGCGCCACGCATCCGCCGGCGATTTCGCTGATCGTCGTTGACGCGGCGTCAACCTTCCCGCTATACGCCGCACCGGGTCACGCCCCCCCACCGGGGCGCTTCTCTTCTGAAAGGGAGAGCTGAACATGGCTATCACGCCAAAGCCGGCTACGCGTCCGGCCCATGCCAATTTTTCCTCTGGTCCCTGCGCCAAGCGTCCTGGCTTTACGCTCGCTGCGTTGTCCGGCGCGATGCTCGGCCGCAGCCATCGCGCCAAGGAGCCGAAAGCACGGCTTGCCGAAGTCATCGACCGTTCCCACGCGATACTTGGCATGCCGACAGATTGGCGGCTCGGCATCGTCCCGGCATCCGACACCGGTGCGGTCGAGATGGCGCTGTGGTCGCTGCTTGGCGCGCGGCCGGTCGATATCCTGGCATTCGAGAGTTTCGGCGAAGGCTGGGCGACCGACGTGGTCAAACAGCTTCGGCTGAACGATGCGCGCGTGCTTTCCGCGCCGTACGGCCGACTGCCCGATCTCGCCGCGGTGGACTTCGCTCACGACGTGGTGTTTCCGTGGAATGGCACGACTTCCGGTGTACGCGTGCCGAATGGCGACTGGATCGCGCCTGATCGCGAAGGGCTGACGATCTGCGATGCGACATCGGCGGCGTTCGCGATGGCGCTGCCTTGGGATCGGCTCGATGTCGTCACCTGGTCCTGGCAGAAAGTGCTGGGCGGCGAGGCGGCGCACGGCATGCTGGCGTTGTCGCCGCGTGCGGTGGCACGACTGGAGACCCACAAGCCAGCATGGCCATTGCCCAAGGTGTTTCGTCTGACGTCGGGCGGCAAGCTGATCGACGGTATCTTCAAGGGCGAAACGATCAATACGCCGTCGATGCTGTGCGTCGAGGATGCGCTGGACGGGCTGCGCTGGGCGGAGTCCGTAGGCGGATTGGCAGGGCTGATCGCCCGCAGTGAGGCGAACCTGGCGGCTGTCGCGCGCTGGGCTGACCGGACGTCGTGGGTGGATTTCCTGGCGCAGGATGCCGCGACGCGCTCCTGCACGTCGATCTGTCTGACGCTGGTGGCGCCATGGTTCGTTGCATTGTCAGCCGACGGCCAGGCGGCGGTCGCGAAGCGCTTCGTGGCGCTGCTGGAGAACGCAGGCGTCGCTTACGACATCGGCGCGTATCGCGATGCGCCGCCAGGATTGCGCATCTGGGGCGGTGCGACGATCGACACCGCGGATATCGAGGCGCTGCTGCCGTGGCTGGATTGGGCGCACGATGTTGTCGCGGGCGAATTCGCTCCGGCGAAAGCTGCGGAATAGTACCGCCGAACCCTCCCCCTACCCCCCTCCCACAAGGGGAGCGGAAGTAGCCGATACAGCAGCCCCCCGCTTCCCTTGTGGGAAGGGGTAGCGGAGGGGTCAGCAGCCATAACAATGCAATGCGAGAGTAAATCCCCATGCCGAAAGTACTGATCAGCGACAAGCTTTCCCCTGCCGCGGTCGACATCTTCCGCCGTCGCGGCATAGACGTGGACCTGAAACCCGGCCTCTCCGCGCCCGAACTCCGCGCCATCATCGCACCTTATGACGGTCTGGCGGTTCGTTCCGCCACCAAGGTAACGCGCGAACTGCTCGACGTGGCGACCAACCTGAAGGTGGTCGGTCGTGCCGGCATCGGCGTCGACAACGTTGATATCCGTTCCGCCACCGCGCGCGGCGTCGTGGTGATGAACACGCCGCATGGCAACACGATCACCACCGCCGAACATGCCATCGCCATGATGTTCGCGCTGGCACGGCAGATCCCCGAAGCGTCCGCCTCCACCAAGGCAGGCAAATGGGAGAAAAACCGCTTCATGGGTGTCGAGGTTACCGGCAAGACGCTCGGGCTGATCGGCTGCGGCAATATCGGCTCCATCGTGGCCGACCGCGCGATCGGACTGAAGATGCGCGTGGTCGCCTACGATCCGTTCCTGTCGGAAGGCCGTGCGCTCGATCTCGGCGTAGAAAAGGTGGAGCTCGATGAACTGCTGACGCGCGCGGACATCATCACGGTGCACACGCCGCTGACTGATGCGACGCGCAACATCCTCTCGCGTGAGGCGATGGCGAAGACCAGGCCCGGCGTGCGCATCATCAACTGCGCGCGCGGCGGCCGGGTGGCTGAAGTGGCGCTGGCCGAGGCGATAGAGTCCGGCCATGTCGCGGGCGCGGCGCTGGATGTGTTCGAGACGGAACCGGCCACACAGTCGCCGCTGTTCGCGCTGGAGAATGTCGTTTGCACGCCGCATCTGGGCGCGGCGACCGCCGAAGCCCAGGAAAACGTCGCGCTGCAGATCGCCGAACAGATGAGCGATTTTTTGCTGACTGGCGCGGTGGCGAATGCGATCAACATGCCATCGGTGTCGGCAGAGGATGCACCTCGATTGAAGCCTTACATGGAACTCTGCCGGCTGCTCGGTGCATTCGCCGGCCAGCTTACGCAATCGCAGGAAGGCGTGATCCGAAGAGTGGTGATCGAGTACGAAGGCCTTGCCGCCGCGTTGAATACCCGCCCGCTCACGGCTGCGGCGCTCGCGGGGTTGATGACGCCGGTGATGGAGGGCGTCAACATGGTGAATGCGCCGGTCGCCGCGCGTGACCATGGCATCGATGTCACAGAGACGGTGCATGATCGCCCCAGCGAATATCAGACGCTGGTGCGCGTGACGGTAGAGACCGATCACCTTGCACGCTCGGTTGCCGGGACGTTGTTTGCTGGTTCGCGGCCACGCATCGTGGAGATCAAGGGCATCAAGGTCGAGGCTGATTTCGCGCCGCACATGCTGTATATCACCAACCAGGACAAGCCCGGTTTCATCGGTCGCTTCGGTGCGACGCTGGCTGGTGCCGGCATCAATATCGCGACGTTCCATCTCGGCCGTGCCAGCCTGGGTGGCGATGCGATTTGCCTGGTCTCGGTGGACGAAAGCGTGCCGGAGGACGTGCTGTCGATGGTGCGCACATTGCCGCTGGTGGTGCAGGCAAGGTCGCTTGCGTTCTGACCGATGCCCGGCGTCAGCCCACGGTTTCAGGCGTTCGTCGTCGATCTGCTGACACCCTTGTCGCCAGTCGCGCGGCGGATGTTCAGCGGGGTCGGCCTGTTTCACAGCGGTGCGATGTTCGGCCTGCTGGTGCGCGACACGCTGTATTTCCGCGTTGACGCCGCCACGCGCGAGCGGTTCGAACGCGCGGGCAGTGAGCCGTTCAGCTATATGCGGGGCGAGCGTCGCGTCAGTCTGTCGGCGTACTACGCCGTGCCGGAGGATCTGTTCGATCAGCCAGACGAGTTGCTCACGTGGGCGCGCGACGCGGTCACTGTCGCTCGTGCTGCGTCCCGGCGGTGATCACTTTGCGCCGCAACAGGCTTGCCAGACCTTCGGCGACGGCGGTTGAATGAACGATCTGCCATGGCTCGCTCAGATGTTCAGGGGCATCGAAGAACGCACTGCGGGGGTAGTTGCTGGCGTTCTGCAATTCCAGGAACTCGCCCCCATTGGTGAGGTAAACGCTGCGTATCGCGGCAATCGTCGCGTCCGGGATCGGTGCGTCAGCAAATTCCACCGGCAGTCCGCCGATCACCTGCACGCCATGTGCGTCGGCCCATCGCATGAAGCGCACTATCAGTGCGCTGCCATAGCCGATGCGGATTTCCTCGTTCGTGGGATAGCGCGGAACGATTTCGGCTAATACGGATTGGCTTGCCGCGGCCAAGGCTGGCGTGTGGCCGATATGATCACCCCATGCGTTGGTAGCGCCCGTCACCGTGGCGCGCGGGTCGTGAAAGCGCGCGATGACCAGTGCAGTCTCGATCGGCGCCATCAGCGCCGATCGAAGATCGAAGGAAAATAACGCGGCCAGCCAGCGGGTCGGTGGCAGCACGGCGAGCGTGTGCCAGTCATGGCGGAACATGATGTCCGCGTCGGGACCGAGTTCGGTTGCCGCGCGCGAGCGAGTGTATTGCTCCGGCTCCATCGGCAGATAAACCACGTCGCCAGGGTGCAGTTGCGTCTGCCAGCGCGCGAACAGGTAGTCGAGGCCGATGCCGACCGCAATGCCGCCATTGACGCAGGGCATCGCCAGCAGAGGTTCGATAATCTCGCAGCGATGCGAATAGGGTCCGTTGGAGCCGGCGAGGATCACGAGTTTTCTGCCATCGAGCGAAGTCGCATGCGCCAAATTCGCGTCGAGCTGATTTTGCAGGAAGCCAAGTGAGAGCGGTCGGTCGAGCAGCAAGCCAAATACCAGCGCGTAAAGCACCAGCGATGTCAGGCAGGCGCATAGCAGGCGGATGCAGGGCTTTTTCACCATGAGCCGCATCGGTACAACAACGTCGCGTCCCACCCTGTCATCAGAGGGCGCGCTGCGATGAAGCAAGCTCGGTCGTATCTAAAGCACAACAGGCCGGTCGAGATTGCTTCGCCGCAGCACTCCTCACAATGACGGGGACGGCAGGCGACCATCAGAATTGGAAGTAAAGAAACGGCGTCACGTGCGGGGCGAAAAACAGCGCCTGCATGGTGAATGCGAAGCTGGTGGTCAGCACCCAGCCGCGCGCGCGTTCCGACAATTGATGCACCGTCGGCATTGCCAGCACGATCGTCCAGCCCAATACCAGGCACGCCGTGACCTCGGGAAAGCTCAGCGTGCGCGCGTCGCCGAGATAACGCAGCAGCGGCACCGGCGTTGCGATCACCGCCAGTGGCGGAAACGCCTGCACGATCATCTGTGGCAATGCGAAGCCGTTGCGACCCGCCATGCCGCGCAGCATGTCGATCGTGGCATGCGGGCTGCTGGCGCGGAACGGCACCCAGGCGATGACTACCGCCAGCAGTGTCAGCGACCGCCCGACGAATGGCGGAAGCGTTGCACCGGTGCGCCGGAACTGGCCGTGAATGACCAGATACAATCCGTGCAGGCCGCCCCACAGCACGAAGTTCCACGCGGCACCGTGCCACAAGCCGCCTAATAGCATCGTCAGCAACACGTTGTAATTGCGCCGCGCTTCGCCTCGGCGATTGCCGCCGAGTGGAATGTAGACTTGCTCGCGCAGGAAACGGCTCAGGGTGATGTGCCAGCAGTGCCAGAATTCGCTGATGTTCGTTGCCTGATATGGACTGGTGAAATTCTGCGGGAACCGCACGTTCAGCATGCACGCCAGTCCGATCGCCATGTCGGAATAACCGGAGAAGTCGAAGTAGATCTGCAGCGCATAGGACCCCGCCGCATACCACGCTTCCACCAAGCTGAGCGGTGCGCCCTGGGCCGCGGCGTTGAAGCCGACATCGGCGAAGCGCGCAAACATATCGGCCAATACCAGCTTTTTCGCCAGCCCGAGCAGGAAGACCATCATTCCTTCGGCCAAGTGATCGGCTCGCGGCACCGCAACATCGACTGCCATCAGTTGCGGCATTATCTCGCGCGGACTGACGATGGGTCCGGCGATCAGATGCGGGAAGAATGCGATGAACGCCGCGTATGGCAGCGGACCCGAATCAGGGCGTTCGGCGTGATAGCTCTCCACCAGGAACATGATCTGCTGGAAGGTAAAGAAGCTGATTGCCAGCGGCAGGAAGATATTGAGTTCCGGCGTGTGCAAACCGATCGCCGACGCGGCGCTGCCGAGTAGGAAGTTGGCGTATTTGAACCACCCAAGCAGCGCCAGGTCGAAGCTGACGCCGGCGATCAGCCAGCGTCGTGCCACGGGCTGCCGTCCGCTCAGCACCAGGTGCAGGATGTGCTGGGCGAATGCGTAGTTGGCGATGATGGATCCGGCCAGCAGCAGGACGAATGTCGGGTTCCACCAGCCGTAGAAAAACAGGCTGGCGGCAACCAGCCAGCCGAGCGCCCAGCGTGGGCCGGCGGCTCGGCCAAGCAGAAAGAAGCCGCCAAGCGCAACCGGGAGGAAGCCCAGAATGAATTCCGGTGAGTTGAACAGCATGGCGCTCGGTGACGCCAGTGTCCGACATGCGGCATAACCAACGGTAAACGGCGTCCCAGGCTTGCTCGCTTGCCGATCCGCGCCTGGACGGCACGGGACTCGAATGCGACGGCCCCGACGGCCCGGCAGAGGGCAGTTCCTCTGGCGCGTGATAGCTGATAGCTGGAAGTCGCACATGAGCGACGATATTTCCAACAACCGGGCCCTGCTGCCCGCTGGCCTGCGCGACCTGCTGCCGCCGGATGCCGAAACCGAGGCATCGGCGGTGGAATCGTTGATGGAGGTGTTCGCGGCGCACGGCTATCAGCGGGTCAAGCCACCCCTGCTGGAATTCGAGGACAGCCTGCTGGCCGGTTCCGGCGCTGCGGTGGCCGAGCAGACTTTTAGGCTGATGGACCCGGAGAGCCAGCGGATGATGGGGCTGCGGGCCGATACCACGCCGCAGGTGGCGCGCATCGCCACGACTCGCCTGGTCAGTGCGCCTCGGCCACTGCGGCTGTCCTATGCCGGGCAATGTTTGCGCGTGCGCGGCAGCCAGCTCGCACCGGACCGGCAGATCGCCCAGGCCGGCATCGAGTTGATCGGCTGCGACAGCCCCGCCGCGGACGCCGAGATCGTGCTGGTGGGGGCGGAGGCACTCGTGTCGGTAGGACTGACGCGCACGAGTTTCGATTTGACATTGCCTGCGCTGGTGCCGGTGCTGCTGGACGATGCTGGCGTGTCCGGGCCGGATCGGGCCATGTTGGCGCGGGCGTTGGATCGTAAGGACGCGGCCTCGGTCGAGCGCCATGGCGGGAGTTTGGCGCCGGTGCTGACCGAACTGCTGCTCGCCGCGGGTCCAGCGGATCGCGCGCTGGCAGCGTTGCGGGCTGCGCGGCTGCCGTCCGCTGCGCGCGAACTGGCGACCCGGCTGGCAGCCGCCGTTGCGGCGATCCGCGCGCGTGCGCCGGACCTTCGCCT
The DNA here is from genome assembly GCA_035511435.1 of Acetobacteraceae bacterium. GTDB lineage: Bacteria > Pseudomonadota > Alphaproteobacteria > Acetobacterales > Acetobacteraceae > JAMXLO01. The sequence goes on from DATKFJ010000493.1 coordinate 7,854, forward strand.
GACCATCGATCCGGTGGAGTTCCGCGGGTTCCGCTACGAGACAGGTGTGTCGGTGACCATCTATGCGCCCGGTCGCCACGAGGAGTTGGGTCGCGGCGGGCGCTATATCTGTGGTGATGCGGAGCCGGCGACCGGGTTGACCTTGTTCCCGGATGCCGTGCTGCGGGCCGCGCCGCCGCGCGAGGCTCGGCAGCGGCTGTACGTCCCGTTCGGCACCGATCAAGCCGAGGCGATGCAAATGCGCGTGCTGGGCTATGCCACAATCGCGGCGCTGGAGACCGACGGCGATCCGCTGGCGGAAGCGCGGCGTCTGCTATGTTCGCATATCCTGCGCGACGGCAGCGCCGTTCCGCTGACTACCGACAACTGACCACTGGCAACTAACTACTTGGAACTGACGCATGGGCAATGTCGCGGTGATCGGCGCCCAATGGGGCGATGAGGGCAAGGGCAAGGTGGTGGACTGGCTGGCCAGTCGCGCCGACATCGTCGTGCGGTTTCAGGGCGGCCACAACGCGGGCCACACGCTGGTCGTTGGCAACCAGACCTACAAGCTGTCGCTGCTGCCGTCGGGCGTGGTGCGCGGCAAGATCGGCATCATCGGCAACGGCGTCGTGGTCGATCCGGAAGCACTCCTGTCCGAGATCGAGCGCGTAAGGGCGCAAGGCATCGACGTCACGCCTGCCTCATTACGCATCGCGGAGAACGCCACGCTGATCCTGCCGATGCATTCGGCGCTGGATCGGGCGCGGGAGGCGGCGCGGGGCGACCGCAAGATCGGCACCACCGGACGCGGCATCGGGCCGGCGTATGAGGACAAGGTGGCGCGGCGGGCGATCCGGGTCGCCGATCTGGCGGAGCCGCAGACCTTGGCAGATAAGCTGGACGAGCTGCTGCTGCATCACAATACACTGCTGCAAGGTCTTGGAGCTGCGACATTCTCCAAGGATGACGTGCTGGCTCGGCTGTTGGAGTTGGCACCCAAGCTGCTGCCGTTCGCCGAACCGGTGTGGGAGCGGTTGGATGAGGCGCGACGGGCCGGACGGCGCATCCTGTTCGAGGGCGCTCAGGCGGTCATGCTGGATGTCGACCACGGCACCTATCCGTATGTGACGTCGAGCAACACGGTGGCGGCGACGGCGGCGTCGGGCGCCGGACTGGGGCCGGCGGCGGTGGGATTCGTGCTGGGTATTGCCAAGGCTTACTGCACCCGGGTCGGGAGCGGGCCGTTTCCTACCGAACTGACCGACGCGACCGGGCAGTTGCTGGGCGACCGTGGCGCCGAGTTCGGCACCGTCACCGGGCGACGGCGGCGGTGCGGCTGGTTCGATGCGGTGCTGGTGCGCCAGGCGGTGAAGGTCGCCGGTATCCATGGTTTGGCACTGACCAAGCTGGACGTGCTCGATGGCTTGTCGGAGCTGCGGATTTGCACCGGATATCGCATTCACGGGGAGCGGTTTCGGTATCTGCCGGCGGCGCCGGGTGCCCAGGCCGCAGCCAAACCGGAATACGAAGCGATGGAGGGCTGGACGGGGTCCACCCGTGGCGCCCGGTCGTGGGCCGATCTGCCGGCGCAGGCGATCAAGTACGTCCGTCGCATCGAGGAGTTGGTAGAGGCGCCGGTGACGCTGCTGTCCACCAGCCCCGAGCGCGACGATACGATCCTGATGCGCGACCCGTTCGAGGGGTGACGGTATGAAGCACGCCTACACCATAGCCACCGGCCGCACCGGCGATCCGGTGGCTCCCCGGAACTTCGTCGCGAGCAGGATGAAGCAGAAGCTGCTCAGCCCATCGCGCGCCAGCTCATCCAGCGCCAGGTTTTCGATCAGGTAAACGCCTGCCTCAGCCAGCGCATGCTGATGGACCGGCATGGAAATACCGTGGTTCGGATTGGGCAACACCTCGACCGCCATGTTGTCGCAGCCGATCGCCACGACGCCACGTTCGATCAGCCAGCGCGCGCCAGGCAGGTCGATGCCGGGCTCGCCTTGCAGATAGCGCGGGTTGTCGATGCCGAAGTAGCGGCCCCAGCCGGTGCGGATCAGCGCGATGTCGCCGGACTCGATCGCCACACCGGCGGTGTCGGCGGCGCGTGCCAGTTCATCCGGCGTGACGACGCGGCCGGGGTTCAGGTGCTGTCCGCCATCGCATCCGGATACGTCCAGCAACACACCGCGGGTGATCATCGGCGGCGCGTGCTCGATGCCGAGCCGTTCCAACCCCCAGTCGGTAACGGTGTCGGCGGCGGACAGCCCGTTGTACAGCCGGTCGCCCTTCGAGAAATGACCGAGCGCGTCGATGTGCGTGCCGACATGCGCGGTCATCTCGATGCGTTCGACATTCGCGCCGGCGTCGTTGGTCGCACCCATCGCGCGGCGGCGCTTGATCGAATCGCGCCACGATGCCCAGATCGACAGCAGGAACGGCGTTTGGTTCGGCACCATGAACGGCGCGTTCATGCTGATCTCATGGCTTACGTCGTACATCCGGCCTTCGCGCACCGAATGCAGCGCGTCGAGGCGCTTTTCTACCGTCAGCAGATTGGCCGCACCGATCTGGTCGGTCGCGCCCCAGCGGGAATGGTCGTGCACTGTCATCGCTGCCTCCCGAAATCATTCGTACCCTCGAACGGAATTGGCCCTCGAACGGAATTGGCCCTCGAACGGAACTGGTGGTTCATTTGTCGCTGTCATTCAAACTTGCGCGGGAATGATGATCAACCATCATACGCGGCTTCTCCGTTCCAGCGCCGCACGCATCCCCCGCTGGAGATAACTCTGCCACGACATAGTCGGCGGCGGCGGCACATGCTGCGGCAGAGCGGCGCGCGCCGTGTCGAGCGCGGCGGCGCGGATCAGCTCGCCGAAACGTGCCGACCGCAGCATGGCGACGTTCTCCGGCACGGGATGCCACAGCCGTGTAATCAGCGCATCCGCATTCACCGGCTGCCTGGGCCCGAACTCGGCAAGGAACGCCCAAGTACGACCGGGCAGCGCGATGACGTTGAACCCGGCCGGCGCAAAGATGCTGTGGGCACCTGCCAGCGAATAGGACACCACGTGCCCTCGGCCATGCGGATCGAGATAGCCGGGATCCTCGTATTCCACGAACGCCGGCTGCCCCGAATTGAACAGATACAGCGCGCCGGCGCGCGACACGGCGGCAAGCTGCGCAACCAGGGTGCGCAGCGTGGCAGGCGTAAGATGCTCGATCACCTCGATGCAGACGCCCGCATCGAAGGTTCGCCGCATATCGCTCAATCTGCCGATCACATACTGCGGATTGATCGTGCGGTGCGGCAGCGGCGGTGGATAAAGTTCGACGGCATGGAACCGGTCGATCACCTCCGGCAGCAGCACCCCCAGCGCATCGAGCAGCCAACCGGTGCCGGCGCCGATGTCGATGAAGCCGTGCACCGGCACGCGGCAATAGGCGATGGTCTCCGCCACGCGCAGTATCGCGGGACCAAAGCAGCGTTCGCGCGCCGCGCTCAATTCGCTGCGCCAGTATTCGTCCGCATAGCCGCTCGCACCGCCAGCCTCGATGCGCGCCAGGAAGTCTGGATGCGCGAACAGCGAGCCGCAGATGTCGCAGCGGAAATACGCCACCTCGTCGACAGTGCGATAGGGCTGGGCTGCGTCCGCTTCGCAGACCGCGCAGCGCATCAGGCACGCCGACGAAGGAACCGTCCGAACGCGGCCAAGCTGCTGTCCGACACGTGGTGCTCGATCCCCTCGGCGTCCTGCTCGGCTGCTTCGGCTGGCACGCCGACGGCCAGCAGCAGGTCCACCACCAGGCGGTGGCGGTTCCGGACACGATCGGCCAGCCGTTCGCCGGCCTCGGTCAGGAACACGCCGCGATATGGCTTGGCCATCGCCAGCCCCTCCCGCTTCAGGCGGCCGATCGTCTTGATGGCTGTGGCGTGCGAGACGCCGAAGCGACGGGCGATGTCGGTGGGGCGCGCTTCGCCGCCGCTGGCCAGGAGGTCGGAGATCAGCTCGACATAGTCTTCCGACAGGGCGCCGGACTGCGCCGTTCGCGCCTTGCCGAACCGCCGCGCCTGCGTGGGCTCGGTCGGCAGGTCAGCACGCCGCGTGTTGGGCGCCGGGATTGCCAAGGCGACTCCTGTCTCGGCGTCAATTCGAACCGAGAAAAGACACCGATACACCGGCTGTCTGCAAGAGCAGCAGCAGATTGAGCACGAGCACCATGACGGCGGCGATCACCGCGCCCACCTGGGTCGGGCGCCGGTTGACGAACGAACCCATTACGTCGCGGCGTCCCGACA
>DATKFJ010000494.1:0-10505 GCA_035511435.1 Acetobacteraceae bacterium
TGTGGCCGCCGGCGAGCGAGCCCGGAGCTTGGCTGTCGCGACCGATGCGGGCGAAGATCGGGTTGCCGTCACCCGAGGAGGTCGTCGGTCAGGCGGCCCATGACTTCGTGTCATGTGCGTCTGCGGCCCGCACTGTCGTGCTGTCCTGTCCGCGGCGCGTGGACGGTGCTCCGGTGGTGCCGGCGCGCTGGCTGACCAGGCTGGAAACCCTGCTTGCGGGCCAGGGGGCCGCCCTGCCGCTGCATCCTGCCTCAGCTTGGGTGCGCGCGATGGATCAGCCGGCCGATGGGCCTCGGCCGGTTCGGCCACCCAGGCCGTGCCCGCCCGTGGCATTGCGGCCACGCAGGCTTTCGGTGACCGAGATCGAGACCTGGCTGCGCGATCCATATGCGATCCACAGCAGGCACGTGTTGAAGCTGGCCGCGCTCAAGCCGCTGGACGAGGCGACCGACGCCGCGGATTACGGCAGCCTGGTGCATGCCGGGCTGAACCACTTCCTGGAGCAGCACGGCATCCGTTGGCCGGCCGACGCCGGAGAGCAATTGCGTCGCGCGATGCTGCGGGCGCTGGCGGAAGCCGAGTTGCGCGAGGCTCTAGCTGCATGGTGGGCGCCACGGCTTGGACGCATCGCCGACTGGGTTGCGCAGATCGAAGTGGATCGTCGGAGCGAGCGTGCCCCGGTTGCGCTCTCGCCCGAGGTCCGCGGCATGTTCGAGCTGACCCGACCAGGCGGTCTGTTCCGACTGAGCGGGCGGGCCGACCGGATCGAGCGGCGGCGCGATGGGGGGCTGGCGATCCTGGACTACAAGACCGGCGCCCCGCCGAGCCAGAAGGCGGTGGACGCCGGCCTGGCGCCGCAGTTGCTGCTGGAGGCGGCGATGGCCGAGGCTGGGGCATTTGGCGTCGGGCTGACCGGTACGGTGGAAGAACTCACCTATTGGCACCTGACCGGCGGTTTCCATGCGGGCGAGTTGCGCACGTTGTTCAAAGGCAAGCCAGATACGATGGCTGCCGCGATTGCCGAGGCGGGCGAGGCGCTGTGCCGGCTGATCGATGCCTACGACGCGCCGGATCGCTGCTACCTGTCGCAGCCGCAGCCCGGTTCCGCGCCGCGGTTTTCCGATTATGCGCAACTCGCCCGGGTGGCGGAGTGGGCGGCGGCGGGGGATGAGACGTGAGTGTCGGCGGTTGGGGAGCAGTGGCAGCCTCTTCGCACGATGACGGCGCGCTGTCGCCGCGCGACCGCGCCAATGCAGAGCAGCTTGCTGCATCGGACCCCGCGGTCTCCGCGTTCGTCGGCGCATCGGCGGGATCGGGCAAGACCAAGCTGCTGACCGACAGGCTGTTGCGCCTGATGCTGGCAGGGGCAAAGCCCGAGCGCATCCAGTGCCTGACCTTCACCAAGGCCGCCGCCGCCGAGATGGCGGTGCGTCTGCAAAAGACCCTCGGCAAGTGGGTCACACTGGATGACGCGGCACTGGCGCGGGACCTGCGCACACTCGATGTCGATCCGATCGAGCGGACTCTGAGCGAAGCGCGCGCCCTGTTCGCGAAGGTGCTGGACCTGCCGGGTGGCATGCGCATCGGCACCATTCACGCATTCTGCCAGTCTCTGCTCCGGCGCTTCCCGCTGGAGGCGGCGCTGTCGCCGCATTTCCGCCTGGTCGATGACCGCGACGCCGAGGACGTGCTGACCGAGGCGCGCGAAACCATGCTGGCGAATGCCAATACGCCCGACATGCGGGCGGCGCTTGAAACGCTGGCCGGGCTCGCGTCAGCCGATCAGTTCGGCCGGCATGTCGAGGCGTTGCAGGCCGACTTTCCTCGACTGCGCGGCGCACTCGATCTGGGCGACGGCCTGGCAGCGGCACAACGGCGCGCTCTGGGCGTGACCGCCGCCACCGAGACAGAGATCATCGCTGACGGCATCAACTGGCAATCCGAACCCGAACTGCGCGAGGCGGCACTGATCGTGCAGCGGTTGGGCGCGAAGCAATGCGCCGAACGCGCGACGCGAATGCTAGACTGGCTTGGCCTGGAAGCGACGGATCGACACGAATATTGGCAGCACTGGTGCGACGAATTCCTGACCAAGGAGCGCAAGCCGCGCGCTGCCAGCACGTTCGCCAGCAAGGCGGTGACCGACGCGCATCCCGATCTGACGTCATACTTTCAAACCGAATGCGACCGCATCCTGGCGTTGCTGGATGCTTGCCTCGCATTGCGCGTCGCGGTGTTGTCGAACGCCTTGCTGACTCTCGCAGCGCCGGTGCTGAACGCGTATGCGGAGCACAAGGAGGCGTCGGGACTGCTCGACTACGACGACCTGATCGGACGGACATCGAACCTGCTAGTCGATCCGGGTGCCGCATGGGTGCTGTACAAGCTGGACGGCGGCCTGGATCACCTGTTGCTGGATGAGGTGCAGGACACCGCGCCGGCGCAATGGCAGATCGCGCACGCACTGACGGCGGAGTTTTTCGCCGGGAAGGGCGCGCGCGATGCCGATCGCACCGTGTTCGCCGTTGGTGATCGCAAGCAGTCGATCTATTCGTTCCAGGGCGCCGATACCGAGGAATTCGATAACTCGCACAAGCAACTCCGCGAACGGGTGAAGGCGGCGGAAAAGCCGTGGCGCGAGGCGCAGTTGGATGTGTCGTTCCGCTCGACGCGGCCGGTGCTGGAACTGGTGGATCAGGTGTTCGCCAATCCAACCGCTGCTGCCGGCGTTGTGGAACACGGCCGGCCGCTGGCGCATTACGCCGATCGTGCCGACCATGCCGGCGCGGTGGAACTGTGGCCGCTCGCACCGCTGCCCGATGCAGCCGAGCCGCTGCCGTGGACAGTACCGGAACAGAACCAGGGCCTGACATCGGCGCCGCAGCATCTAGCAGAGACGCTGGCGCAATGGATCGCGCGGCAGACCGGCGGCGGGGTGATGCTGGAAAGCCGGGGGCGGCCGCTCGCTCCGGGCGACGTGATGGTGCTGGTTCGGCGCAGGAATGACTTCGGCCGAGCCCTGGTGCGGGCGTTGAAGTCGCGTGGCGTACCGGTCGCAGGACTGGATCGCCTGATGCTGACCGAGCAACCCGCGGTGCAGGACCTGATGGCGCTTGCCGATGCGCTGCTGCTGCCGCAGGACGACCTGACTTTTGCCTGCTTCCTGACCAGCCCTCTCGGTGGTCTGTCGGACGACAGCCTGATGGAATTGGCTATCGGGCGGACCGGCCATTTGTGGGAAACGTTGCGCGCCCACGCCGGCGAGCGGGCGGAATGGCAGGCGGCCTGGGATTTCTTCACCGCACTGCTGTCGCGTGTCGACTACGTGTCACCGCACGCCCTGTTCGCCGAGGCGCTGGGTCTGCTGGGCGGGCGGGCTCGGCTGTTCGGTCGGTTGGGGCCCGAGGCGGCCGAACCGGTGGACGAATTGCTGAATGCGGCGCTGGCATACGCCCGCATGCATCCACCGTCGCTGCAGGGTTTCCTGCACTGGCTGCGCCGATCCGGCGCGGAGGTGAAGCGCGAAGCGGAAGGCGCGGGCGGCCTGGTTCGCGTGATGACCGTGCACGGCGCCAAGGGGTTGCAGGCGCCGCTGGTCATCCTGCCGGACACCACGTCGCTGCCGCCGGAGCAGGGGTCTGTTCTCTGGGCATCGGATCCGGCCACCGGTCGCAGCGTGCCAATCTGGTCGCCGCGGCGCGAACTGCGCTGCGCCGCAGTCCAGCGTATGCGCGATCAGGTGGCGACCCGGCGAATGGAGGAGTACAATCGGCTGCTATACGTCGCGCTGACGCGCGCCGAGGACCGGGTGGTGGTCTGCGGCTGGCAGACGCGGCACGGACTGGACGATGCGTGCTGGTACCGGCTGGTCGAGCGTGGCTTCGATGCGTTGCCGGCGGAGCGCGAGGGGTTTGGCATCTGGGACGGCGACCTGCGGCGCCACGCCACGCCGCAACTCGCGAAACCCGATCGTGGGACAGCGGGTGGCAGCGAGCTACCGGAATCCGATCTGCCGCGTTGGGCCGGGAGAGCGCCTGACTGGCGGGCGGAGGCGCCACCTGTGGAGCCCGAGCAGCCGGAGCGGCTTGCGCCCAGTCGGCCCGAGGGCGCCGAACTAGGGCCGGTGCCCGCGGCTGCTTCACCGTTGGCGGCGCGCGAGGCGGCGAACAACCGTTTCCTGCGTGGCAGGCTGATCCACGCCCTGCTGCAACACCTGCCCGATATGCCGAGAGAGCACCGTGCCGCCGCTGCCCACGCGTGGTTGGACCGGCCCGGACATGGGCTCCCGGCCGGAGAAGCCGCGAGGCTGACCGCCGAGACGCTGGCAATCCTCGACCATCCGGAGCTTGCCCCGCTGTTCGGACCGGACAGCCGGGCGGAAGTGCCGCTGACCGGCCTGATCGGGGGGGCAGTGGTCGGCGGGCTGGTGGACCGGCTGGCTGTGCTGCCGGATCGCGTGCTGGTGGTGGATTTCAAGACCAATCGGCGCCCGCCAGGTCGGCTCGAGGACACGCCGGTGCTGTATCTGCGACAGATGGCGGCCTATCGCGCCGTGCTGCGCGACATCTTCCCCGGCCGAGCCATTGTCTGCGCCCTGGTCTGGACCCAGGCGTCACAAGTCGTCATCCTGCCGGATGCACTGCTGGAGTCCCATGGGCACAGCCATGCACGCGACGCTGCTTGATCCGCAGGCTGTGGTTCCCACGTTTCGCACAACTGTAATGTTGAGGCTGAGATGAGCACGAATACCAAACCCGTCACCGACATGAGTTTCGATACCGATGTGCTGAAGGCTGAAGGCACTGTGCTGGTGGATTTCTGGGCCGAATGGTGCGGTCCCTGCAAGATGATCGGACCCGCGCTGGAAGAACTGGCGAGCGAATTCGCCGGCAAGCTGACAGTGGCCAAGGTGAACATCGATGACAATCCGGTGACGCCGAACAACTATGCGGTGCGCGGTATTCCGACGCTGATCCTGTTCAAGAACGGCAAGCCCGCGGCGACCCAGGTTGGCGCGCTGCCGAAGAGCCGGCTGAAGGACTGGATTTCAGCGAACATCTGACGGGGTAGCGCGACACTGTCGCTGCGAGGAGCGCAGCGACACGCTGTCGTTGCTCCTGACAAAAAAACGTAGCGTTCGGCTGGCGCAAGGTTCTCCCCGCCCCTTGTGGGAGGGGGGAGAATATTTGGCTACCGTCGCTTGGCCATACGCCTATCTGTTGCATCCAGGGCCGGTCCGCCAGCGGCCGGTGCGGCACTCGCAGTGACATTGTTTTGCGGCGTGGCCGCGAGGTCTTACGGCGTGACCGCGTGGTTTTACGGCGTGACCGCGAGCACCGCTGGGTACACGGCGTCGAGTGTCAGCGATACGCGATCGGTGCGTCCGAGGTCCTGCTTCTTCCGCAGATCATAAACTTCTGCAGGTTTTGGCAGCGTCAGTGCCACCGTCTCATTGGTTGCCGTCGGCGAGTAGTCGCGTTGCAGGGCGATGATCGTCTTGTCACCATGTCGCCAGATGTGTGTCACCACATCCGCATCGGGTGCACCGACCCACACCAACGGTTTTGGCGCCAGCGTCGCCAAATCGCGCGGCGCGACGATCCGCGCCACGCTGGCATCCAGCATCGGTTGCGGCAGGCGACGGCCGTGCTGGTCGAACACGCCAGGCGATACATCGGCGACCGCCTCACCGCCACCGGCGACGAAATCACGGATCGCCTGCGCCTCCTGCGACGAAAGCGCGATGGCATGGGGCAGGACCAGTAGCTTGATGCCGCGGGTTTTCAGATCACCGCGTGCCAACATCGCGGCGGACATGTAGGCCGGCTGCAAACCAAGGTGCTCGATCGACCGGGCGTATGCCCACATCGCATCGCGGGCCGCGTTGTCCTCGATCTCGTCTTCCGCGGTTCGCGTCATCCACGCGTCGCCTTTGGGCTTCTGCTCCAGCATCCATTGCGTGCGAAAGCTCGCCGGCGAGTAAAGGATCGCGACCGGGTCGACATGCGGTTCGCTCGTGATCAGCAACGCACCAATGCCACCGCGAATTTCGGAGAATGTTTCAGCGTAGGCACGGCCGCGGTCGCCGAGTGTCGCATCGGCTGTGACGATGGTGTTTTTGCTGTCCCACAGGACAAGGCCACGGCTGCCGGCCAGCAGGTCACGCCAGATGTCGTGGATATCCGTTGGGTCCGCCCGGAATGAAGTGGTCAGCGTAATCAGCTTCGGATTGAGCGAATGCGCCAGCGGCAGATCGTCGAGTTCCATCACATCGACCGCGCCGACCAGATTCGCGTAATCGTAACCGCCCCAGCCAGGCACCTGCACGCCCTCGATCGCGGCGAGCGCCGATGGATCGCCGGCATGCACGGCATCGGTGCCCATGTGCAGCGCACGCGCGAATGACACATCCATCCACGCCTTGAAATCCGCCCACGCCGCGAAGTTATCATCGGTGCGATGCATTGCCTGGCGCGTCGTTTCTGGCCGCACATCATCCCAGCGAACGAAGTTGGTGCCCCATTCGGCGTTGAGCGCGGCGAGCGTGCTGTAATTGTGCCGCAGCCACGCGCGCATGCCGGCGAGCGAGGCAGGCGAGAAATCGAAATCCCAGAATGCCGATAGATCGGCGATGCCAGTTTCATCGCCCAGGTTGTAATACAGCGGATGGTGGCGCGATTCCCCGCGGACGGTTGCCGTCAGACGGTCGCGGATCTTCCGTTGCCATGCCGGATCGGAAAAGCTGGGGTCGCGCCACAGCGCCGTTTCGTCAGATGGGTTCTGCTGATAGCGATGCTGCACCTCGACGAAGCGCCAGTTCACCGGTCGGTTGGGAAACCAGCGATGGTAAGCGGAGTAGAAGTCGGTCGCGATGTTTTCGATGTACCAGCGTAAGCCGGTGGCGAGCATGGGTGCGAACTGTTGCCGCACCGGTGGGCCGGCACCGTCTCGGTTGGCGATCACTGTGGCGGCGGTGACGCCCAGTTGTTTCAGCGTGGCGAGCTGTGCGGCGTCGCGGTGTTGCCACTCGATGATCTGGTAGTCGTCCCAGGCCCGCGCGGGATGCGATGCGCCGAGCAGCGCGACAAGCAGAATCAGCCAGCAAGCAAGTCGGACACAGATTTTCTCAAATGTGCACACGGAGTTTCACCTAGGAATAATGGATCGCGCTACGCACAAGGGGCTTGGTGAAACGCAACCTTCGGCGCGACGCGCGATGAAGAATCTACTTAGTGGAACCTTGCTTGCACGTTTGTGAAAATCTGTGTCCGACTTGCTTGCCTGCTGCGAACGGAACTACTCAAGCGCCGCGACCAGCGCTTCTGCGCTGCGGCCGTTAGCGATGGTGGCGGAGCGGCCATCCCAATGCACGCCGCCGACGCGAGCGAATGCGTGGTCGGCATTCGGATAGACGTAGCAGGCGATCTGCTTGTGGCCCTTCACCGCTTCGACCGCCTTGGCGCGTCCTTCGGGTGGAAAGAATTCATCGTTGTCGGCAATGTGCACGACAAGCGGTTTCGTTACGCGGCCAAGGTCGCCCAGCAGGTTGTCGAGACCGACGCCGTAGTAGGAGATGTTCACATCGGCATCCGACTGCTCTGCCATCATGAAAGCGAGCCGGCCGCCGAGGCAGTAGCCCATCGTGGCAACCTTGCCATTGGCGCCGGGCAACTGGCGCGCGGCTGCCACGGTGGCCTTCAGGTCCTCGATACCCTTGGCCTGGTCGAACTTGCCGAACAGCTCGAACGCCTGCTTCCACTCGGCTTCGGACTTGTCGGTGATGTCGATGCCCGGCTGGATGCGCCAGAACAGGTCGGGGCAGACGGCGATGAACCCGATGTCGGCCACCCAGGCGGCAATGTCGCGCATCGCCTGGTTGACGCCGAAGACCTCCTGGATCAGCACAACGACGCCCGCCGGTTTGGCCTTTGGTTCCACGAGGTAGGCCGAGAAACTGCCGGAACCGTCGGTGGCCTGGATAGTGATCATTGCCATGGGTATTCTCCCCGAGAGCGGTTGCAGAGAGATTATTGGTAACGCGCAGCGAAACTCTTCGAGCAATCCGCAGCCTACAGATAATACTCCGCCAGCGGTGCGAAGCCGTTGAAGCGCTGGCTGGCGTACGTCGTCACGTAGGCGCCGGTGGATTGCAGTTCCACCCTGTCGCCGGACGCCAGCGCCAGCGGCAGGCGATAGTTGGACCGCTCGTACATGATATCCGCGCCGTCACAGGTCGGGCCGGCGATCGCCACCGGACCCATCGCGCCGCCATCATGCGACGTGGTGATGCGATACTTGATCGCCTCGCCTTCGGTCTCCGCCAGCCCGCCGAACCGGCCGATGTCGAGATACACCCAGCGCACCGGATCGTTCCGGTCGCGCCGGCTGGCCAGCACCACCTCGGCACTCACCACGCCGGCATCGCCCACGATGAAGCGGCCAGGTTCAATCAGCATCTCAGGCAGCGCGTTGCCGAAGTGCTCGATCATCGCGGTGATGATGGCATCGCCGAACTGGTCGATCTCCGGCACCGGATCGCGATAGCGGGTCGGGAAGCCACCGCCGAGGTTCATCATACGCAAGTTCACCCCGGCCTCGGTCAGGTCGGTGAACAACATCGCGACCTTGCTGATCGCCAGCTCATAGGCGTGCGTGGTGGTCTGCTGACTGCCGACGTGGAACGACAGGCCGTACGGATCGAGCCCCATTTCGCCCGCGCGAAGCATCAGCGCCCGCGCATGCTCCACCGTGGTGCCGAACTTGCGCGACAGTGGCCAGTCGGCACCCTCGTTCGCCACCAGGATGCGGCAGTACACCCGCGCGCCGGGCGCGTTCACCGCCAACTTCTCCAGCTCCTCGGCGGAATCGAAGGCAAACAGCGACACACCGCGCTGGAACGCTGCCCGGATCGCCGAGGCCTTCTTGATAGTATTGCCGTAGCTGATCGCTTCGGCGTGCGCGCCGGCGTCCAGACAGGATGCGACCTCCTCAAAGCTGGCCGCATCGAAGCGAGAGCCGAGGCGGACGAGCCGCTCGAGCACCTGGCGGGCCGGATTGGCCTTCACTGCGTAATAAATCCGCGCGAGCGGCAAGGCGCGCTGAAGGGCGCGGAAATTCTGTTCCACTTGATCGACATCGAGCACCAGACACGGCGTAGCCGGCTGCTGTTCGGACAAGAATCGGGCGATTTTCGGGGTCATCGCGCCGCACCTCCCTTGGCTGGACGCCCGCCTGATCCAGGCTGCGGGCGTTAGTTGACGAAACGGTCGAACGAACCAGCGACCAGTACGATTGCCAGAACGCTTGACGTCGTTGCGTAACCACTAGGGCCAGAGGCACGTGCGTTGCTGCGTGGGGGCCAGATAGGACCCTTACCCCCCCGGCGCAAGTCGAAATCGCGATAAGTTGGAAAGAAATCCTGCGGGATGCCGGCCGCCTTATGCATCCACACACCCCCGCCCGGTGTTTTCTTGCTGGCTGGCAACCAAATCATGCTGGAATGGTTAGCCTGGATTGCTCAGCCTGGAATGCTCAGCCTTGGGCCGAACAGGAGATACCTTGGACACCGCTCCCCCCGTGCCGCGATGCGAGCTGGCAGTGCCCCCGGCCTTGCAGGCGAGGAGAACGGGATTCTCATGGCACGCCTGCCGGACTGTCGTCATCGGTGCGCTCAAGGAGAGCAGCTCGGATCGGGTCTCGCTGGCCGCCGCCGGCTGCGCCTATTACGCCACCCTGGCGCTGTTCCCGGCCATCAGCATGCTGATTTCGGTTTATGGGCTGGCCTTCAATGTGCGTTCAGTAGAAGGCCAGCTTCAGGTGCTGCGCGACCTGCTGCCGGGGCCCGCCTACACACTGATCGACGAGAGAGTGCGTCTCCTGGTCTCGCAGCCGTCCAGCGCGCTGAGCATCGGCCTGCTGGTAAGCTTTGTGATCACCTTCTGGAGCGCGGCCACCGGCACCAAGTCGGTGCTCTCGGCGCTCAATATCGCGTACAACACAACCGAGCAGCGCGGCATTCTGCTGTTCCAGTTCATCGCACTGGCCATGACGCTGTGCGCCGCGGCCGCGATATCGATGGCAATCGCCGTGCTGGTGTTCCTGCCGGCCGTGGTCGCTTTCGTCGGCCTTTCCAGCTACGGGGCCGAGGTGATCAACACGGTCAGCACGGTCATCATGATCGCCCTGGTTGGCGCATCGATCGCCCTGCTCTTCCGCTACGGGCCGTCGCGACGGCCGCCGGCCAAACAGCGGATTTTTCCCGGGGCGACGGTAGCGACCGCACTCTGGCTGATCGCCTCGGTCGCGCTATCCTTCTATGTCTCCCACATTGCCAGCTTCGGCGTCACCTATGGTCCACTCGGCGCCGTCGCCGCAATCATGCTGTGGTTCTATATGTCCGCCTACGCCGTGTTATTGGGCGCTGAGTTGAACGCCCAGATCGAGCAGTACGGCTGCCTTCCAGGCTGACATTGCGCTGTCATCTCGGGTGGCCAATGCGGGTGCGC
>DATKFJ010000495.1:0-3414 GCA_035511435.1 Acetobacteraceae bacterium
GACCGCCTGGCGGGAGGCGGCCGCTCGCGTGGGACTGGTTGCGGACACCACGACCGTTTGCTGCTACCCGACCGATGCCGCCTACATCGCTGCCACCACGGCGTTGCTGCGCACCGGCTATGACGCGGCGCGATCACGGCTCGATCCGTCGATCCCGTTGCGGGTGCTGTTCTCCGCCCACGGCCTGCCGGAGGACATCGTCCGGCGCGGCGATCCCTACCAGTGGCAGATCGAGCAGACGGTGTCGTGCGTGGTGTCGGAATGGCGACAGGCCGACCTCGATTGGGTAATCTGCTACCAGTCGCGCGCCACGCCGCAGCGCTGGATCGAGCCCAGCACCGAGGCAGAGATCGAACGTGCCGCGCATGACAAGGTCGCGGTGGTGGTCGTGCCGATCGCCTTCGTGTCCGAACACTCCGAGACTCTGGTGGAACTGGATGTGGACTATCGACTGGTCGCGGAGAAGTTGGGGGTCCCCGGTTATTTCCGTGTGCCCGCGCAGAACGACGATACAGCGTTCATCGCGGCGCTGGCTGGTCTGGTGCGGCGAGCCCATGCGCGGGGCGTGGGGATATGCAGTGCCGCCGGCAAGCGGATATGTCCGCACGATCGGCGCGGATGTCCGCTCATCGGACAGCAGGCGGCTGGTGGCGCTTGAGCCGTCATGGCGGCGGAGGAATTCGCATAACCACCCGAACAATGCGTCACCTCCAGGCGCGCCCGCAGCGACGGCATGAGCACACACGCCCGAACCGTGCTGCGCGCACGCCGCGAACTGCTGCGCCTGGTGATATTCGACTGCGACGGTGTGCTGATTGACAGTGAGCCTATCGCCGACCGTGTGGTCGCCAAGGAACTTGCAGCGGTGGGCTGGTCGATCACACCGGCAGAGGCGCACAGCCGCTTCCTGGGCATGCGAACGCCGGACATGCCGCCGATCATCGAAGCCATGTTGGGTCGGCCACTGCCCGAAGGCTGGGCTGCCAATGTCGCAGAACGCATGATCGTCGCGATGGCACAGGAGGCGGTGCTGATACCAGGCGCCATCGAAGCGCTGGATGCAGCAGACGCCGTCGGCCTCGATTGGCGCATCGCCAGCAACTCGGGCCCGCGGCAGCTGGCCGCCAAGTTCGCTGCAACCGGCCTCACCCAGCGCGTCGCCGGCCGGGTGTTATCGGCCAGCGACATCGTCGCGGGGGGAGGCCGCGGCAAACCGGCGCCGGATATCTTCCTCGCGGCCGCCGGTCAGGCAGGCTGCGCGCCCGCCAACTGTCTCGTCATCGAGGATTCAGCCATTGGCGTGCGCGGTGCGGTTGCGGCCGGCATGCAATGTCTCGGCTTTGCTTCGGAAGGCGACGGGTCGCATCTGATCGCCGAAGGTGCCGTGCCGTTTCATTCCATGTTCGACCTGCCCGATCTGCTGCGCCTCGCGCGCGAGGCGACGCCATGACGATCGGCTTCCTCGCGTGGTTCTACCCATGGACCAAGGCGTTCCACGTGATCTCCGTCATCGCCTGGATGGCCGGCATGTTCTACCTGCCGCGCCTCTATGTGTACCACTGCGAAGTCACCCCTGGCTCGGCCGAAAGCGAGCGCTTCAAGGTGATGGAACGCCGCCTGCTGAAGCAGATTATCAACCCGGCGATGATCGCCACCTGGACCTTCGGCGTGATGCTGGTGCTGACCCCGGGCGTGCTGGACTGGTCCGCCGGCTGGTGGCACGTGAAACTGACGGCGGTTATCCTGTTGTCCGGCCTGCATGGCGCGATGTCGAAATGGCGCCGCGACTTCCTGGAGGATCGCAACACGCGGCCGCAGCGCTTCTATCGCATTGCCAACGAGGTGCCGACAGTGCTGGTGGTGATCATCGTCGTGATGGTCATCGTGCGGCCTTTCTGATCGCGCCACGCCGCAAACTCTTGACTTTCTTGCGTGTCCGGGCCACCTGCCCGTTGACGGGGGGCCGTTCGTCAGCCTAGCTTCGGACTTCTCTGCGATGGCGGCGCCCAACCCCCGCCTCGATTCTCCCACCAAACGGGACCAATTCTGATCATCATCCACTGATGGTCGGCAATGACACACCGGGCGTTCTGCCCCCGTCCCGCTTCATCAATCAGACTACCGCCGAGGCGTCCATGCATCTCGCCGAACTCAAGGCCAAAACACCTGCCGACCTGCTGAGCTATGCCGAATCACTGCAGATCGAGAATGCATCGTCGCTGCGCAAGCAGGACATGCTGTTCGCGATCCTGAAGAACCTGGCCGAGAACGACCAGGCGATTCACGGCGAAGGCACGCTCGAAATCCTGCCCGACGGCTTCGGCTTCCTGCGCAGTCCGGAAGCCAACTACCTGCCGGGGCCGGACGACATCTACGTCAGCCCGAGCCAGGTGCGCCGCTTCAGCCTGCGCACCGGCGATTCGGTCGAGGGCCAGATCCGCGCGCCGAAGGATGGTGAACGCTACTTCGCCCTGCTGAAGCTCAACACCATCAATTTCGAGCCGCCCGACGCGGTGCGCCACCGCATCAACTTCGACAACCTGACGCCGCTGTACCCCGATGAGCGGCTGAAGATGGAAGTGGAAAACTTCCAGTCGGTGGCGAAGGGCCCGTCCAAGGACTACACGCCGCGGGTGATCGACCTGATCGCGCCGATCGGCAAGGGCCAGCGCGCACTGATCGTGTCGCCGCCGCGCACCGGCAAGACGGTGATGTTGCAGAACATCGCCACCGCGATCGCCGCCAACCATCCGGAAGTCTTCCTGATCGTGCTGCTGATCGACGAGCGGCCGGAGGAAGTCACCGACATGGCCCGCAGCGTGAAGGGCGAGGTCATCAGCTCCACCTTCGACGAACCGGCCACGCGCCACGTTCAGGTGACCGAGATGGTGCTGGAAAAGGCCAAGCGCCTGGTCGAGCACAAGCGCGATGTGGTGATCCTGCTGGATTCGATCACCCGCCTGGCGCGCGCCTACAACACCGTGGTTCCGTCGTCCGGCAAGGTGCTGACCGGCGGCGTGGACGCAAACGCCTTGCAGCGGCCGAAGCGCTTCTTCGGCGCGGCGCGCAATATCGAGGAAGGCGGCTCGCTGACCATCATCGCGACGGCGCTGATCGATACCGGCAGCCGCATGGACGAGGTGATCTTCGAGGAGTTCAAGGGCACCGGCAATTCGGAAATCATCCTGGACCGCAAGCTGTCGGACAAGCGCACCTTCCCGGCGATCGACATCACCAAGTCGGGCACCCGCAAGGAAGAGCTGCTGGTGGAAAAGAGCACGCTGTCGAAGATGTGGGTGCTGCGCCGCATCCTGAACCCGATGGGCACTGTCGATGCGATGGAGTTCCTGTTGGACAAGCTGAAATACAGCAAGACCAACAACGACTTCTTCGACGCGATGAATACGTAAGGCG
>DATKFJ010000496.1:0-7879 GCA_035511435.1 Acetobacteraceae bacterium
CACGCGAGGCCAGGGAGCCTCGGCTTGCGCAACTGCTGGATGGGTGGGGCGGCGCGACCATCGCCTATCGCCGCCGGCTGATCGACAGCCCGTCCTACACGCTGAACCACGAGGAAGTCGCCAAGGCGCTGGAAGAAGCCGTGCGCTTCGCCGAGGGCCTGACGCCGCGGGCGGTGGAGGTGGACGAATTTGGCCACGCTGCCGGCATCCGCGTCGCGCGCGCCGATGGATCGGAAGCCGGCGGATCGGAAACGGTGCTTCCGGCGCGCGCCATCCTGGTTGCCGCCGGCACGCAGCCCAATACCGTGCTGGCACGCGAGGACGGTCGTATCCAGCTCGATGGCCGGTATTTCCAGGCAGTGGACGAGACGGGCGCACCGGTCACCGTGGTGCGCGGCCTGGCCAAGCCCGATGCCACGCACGTGCTGATGCACCGTGCCGAGAACGGCCGTTTCGTCAGCTTCTTCGGCGATCTGCATCCGAGCTTCTTCGGCAACGTGGTGAAGGCGATGGGCGGCGCCAAGCGCGGCTATCCCGTGGTGTCGCAGGCGCTGGCCGCACAGGCCGGCTCCGCGGTGACGGGTGCGGACCTGATTGCGCGCTGCCGGCAGGAGCTGGTGCCGACGGTGCATGCGGTGCATCGCTTGACGCCGACCATCGTGGAGGTGGTGGTGCACGCGCCGGCACAGGCGCGCGCGTTCCGCCCGGGGCAGTTCTACCGGTTGCAGAACTACGAGATGCTGGCGCCGCGCATAACCGAAGCCGGCGCGGCGAGCACGGTGCTGGCGATGGAAGGGCTGGCGATGACGGGCGCCTGGACCGATCCGGTCGCGGGACTGGTGTCGGTGATCGTGCTGGAGATGGGCGGCAGTTCCGACATCTGCGCGGCGCTGAAGCCGGGTGAGCCGGTGGTGCTCATGGGGCCGACCGGGTCGCCGACCGAGATCCATCGCGGTGCGACGGTGGCCTTGGTTGGCGGCGGGCTGGGCAACGCGGTGCTGTTCGCGATTGGCGCGGCGCTGCGTGCGGCCGGGTCTCGGGTGATCTACTTCGCCGGCTACAAGCAGATGCGCGACCGCTACAAAGTCGCGGAAATCGAACGCGCCGCCGATGCGATTGTCTGGTGCTGCGATGAAGCGCCGGGATTCGTGCCGACGCGGCCGCAGGACCGCAGTTTCGTGGGCAACATCGTGCAGGCGATGGCGGCCTACGGGTCGGGCCGGTTGGGTGAGCAGGCGGTGCCCTTGGCGGCGGCGGACCATATGATCGTGATTGGTTCGGATCGCATGATGCAGGCCGTCGGCGCCTCTCGGCGTGGCGTGCTGGCGCCTTTGCTGAAGGCCGGTCACACCGCGATCGGGTCGATCAACTCACCGATGCAGTGCATGATGAAGGAGGTCTGCGCGCAGTGCCTGCAGCCACAGATCGATCCGGACAGCGGCGAGCGGAGTGTGGTGTTCTCGTGCTTCAACCAGGATCAGGCGCTGGATCGGGTGGATTTTCCCGCGTTGCACGAACGCCTGGCGCAGAATGGCGCGCAGGAGAAGCTGACCGCGCAGTGGGTCGATCGCGCGCTGCGAATGCTGCATGCGCGCGGGGCGGCGGCGTGACGGCGGAATGCCCCTGAACCTGCTGCGGGGCATTCCGCCATCGGATTACGGTTTGGTTGCCGGGGCCGGCGTGGCTGCCGGGGCCGGTGCAGCTGCCGGGGTGGCCGACTTCATCGGCATCGATGCGTGGGACTTCATCGGCTTTTCGGCGGCCGCATGCGTGTCGGATCGCATCATCTGACCGCGGATTTCGCCGCCCTTGTTGGCTGCCGTGTGGACGTTCGCGTACCACTTGCCGGCTTCCAGGTCCTTCATCTGGTCGTCGGTCAGCGTCGCGGTGCCAGATGTGGGGCTCGCCGGGTTGTTGCCGATCGGCACGACCACGCCGGCATTTGTGCCTGGCGCCGCCGGTCCGTGGAAGTGCGCCGCCGTCGCCGGTCCGGTCAGGCCGTAATAGGTCATCGTGTAGGTCAGTTTCTTGGTGTTGGTGTCCAGCGTCGCGAGCACGTCGCCGGATCCGGTGGTGGCGTTGGGCGGGACCTCGGACTTGCCGGTCATGCTGGTGTGAAAGTCGATCATGGCGGCCGAGGCGGCGGACAGACAGCCGACGGCGAAGACCGTGGCGAGAATTGACGTCCGAAACATGCATCCCCCTTGTGACGAGTTGGCACCCAGATCGGGCACACAATGGCCAGATTGCTGAAAGACGCGCCGGAAGTCACGGTATTCCGTTAATCGGGGAAAATGGCCCGGCGGTTGGCGCGTCAACCGGTCCATGCCAGGCGTCCGGCGAGGTCGTAAGGGTTGGAGCGAATCCGCTGGAGATTGCCGCCATGCCACCGCCCGTCGGCCCCGAGGTTGACCCGACGCCGCGTCCCTTGCCGGCCAGGGTGCCGCTGGTCGGCCGCAGCGTGGTGCTGGAACCGCTGCACACTCGCCACGCCACGGCGCTTTGGCGCGCGGCGCAGGGCGCCGACGAAAGCTGGGCGTACCTCGGCTATGGGCCGTTCCCCTCGGAGGTCGCGATGGCACGGTTCGTTGGCGAATTTGCCAGCACGCACGATCCGATGGCCTGGGCGGCGTGTCCGGCGGATACCGGCGTTGCGGCAGGCTGGCTGACGCTGCTGGACATCCTGCCGAAGCATGCCTCGATCGAGCTGGGCAGCATCTGGTTTTCGCCGTCGCTGCAACGCACGACCGCGGCGACCGAGGCGATCTATCTGCTGTTGCGGCTGGCGGCGGACGAATTGGGCTATCGGCGGCTGGTGTGGAAGTGCAATGCGCTGAATGCGCCGTCGAAGCGCGCCGCCGAACGGCTGGGGTTCACCTATGAGGGGCGCCACCGTGCCCACATGGTGGTCAAGGGCCACCGGCGCGACAGTGACTGGTACAGCATCGTCGAGGACGAGTGGCCGCGCTGCCGCGCCGCGTTCGAGGCGTGGCTCGATCCGGCGAATTTCACTCCCGATGGAGCGCCGATTCGGGGGTTGGCGGCGCTGCGCGGCTGATGCTGACCGATCGGCGTGTGCAGCCGCCTCGGCATGCCGATACCGGATGCAGGCGTGGGACCGGACCCATGCGCGGGGTTGGCGCTGGCGCGAACGGTCGCAGGGAAAACAGACGCGGACTCCGGCCTCCGTCAGGATGACGGGGCGGCTAACCGGGCCGCTTTACACCGTTCGTTCGCGTAGTTGCCGCGTTGCCGCCTGCATGCGGGCCGCCAGCACGGCCCACTGCGCCGGCGTTCGGTCCGATTGTTCCGCGTACGCGATACGGCGCTCTTCCACTGTCATGTCCTCATAGCGGTGGAGCGGAATGCGCTGCGCCAGTTCGTTGCGCGCCAGTTCGACCGGATCGTTGTCCAGGGCGTGCTCCGCATCTGCGATCTCCTCCGGCGTGAAGCCTTCCAGCGGATTCTCGGCGGTGAACACGTTGCCGGTGGAGGTGGCCGGGCGGCTTGCGGCTGATTTGTCCGCTGGTTTTTCCAGTGCTGGCTGGCGAGGGGCGGCGGCAGGGGCGCGGTGCTTGTCCAGCAGGCGCAGCGCCGCGTCGAACGAGCGTCCGGCGGCAATTGCGCCAGTGAGCAGGCGGGTGGCGTCGGCCTCGCTGACGCCGGGCTGCGCGGCGCGCTGGAAGCCACTCATGCTGGCGTGGTGGGCGGCGATCATGCGGGCGGCGAGCATGGCTTCAACCACGTCGCGGGGGTCCAGCGCCTCGATCGTGATGCGCGTGGCATAGCGCTGCTCGTCTGCCGAGCCGGAGGGCCACAGGCCGGCGAGGGTCGCGATCAGGCGTTCGAGGAAGAAGGCGAGGTGGGGAATGACTGCCATCGTGGGATGCTCTCGCTGGAGGGTGGCAACGCGCCGGTGGGTGTGCGTTGGTGGGTGGGCGCCGGTGGGTGGCAACGCGGGAGTATGCACCAGAAGTGTGAACAAAAAGTGAACATCGGGGAACATATTTGGCAATGATTTTCCCGGGAAAAAGCCAGCGGCGTTCGGCGGAAACTATCCGGCCCTGTCTCCTCTGGGAGACGGACGCGGGGCGCGTAGGGTCCGCCGGCGACGGGCGATTGTCGCCGAGTACCAAAAGCGGGGAACACGGGCATGCCCGGTGCAGCATCGGAGAGAGCCGGAACGACGTGCGCCACGGCGACTGCGGTGGAACCCGGCGTTGCGATCGCCGACGGCATCCCCGGTGCGCAGGCATCGTGTCGCCGGGATCCTGCCGGGCGCGGCTTCCGCGCGACCAGCCGCCTGCCCTCGGTCCGACTGCTGATATGGTGCTCGGTCTGCTGCTGGGCCGTCGCCGTGTATGCGTGTTGGTAAGGCGAGCGGTATTGGAAGGCGGCCGGTGTTGGTAACGGCGGCTGGTGTTGGTAAGGCGGGCGGTGTTGGTAACGGCGGGCTCCCCTTGTGGGCAGCAGCGGGATGCGCCCGTGGACCACAACCGACGCCCAAACAAAACGCCTGGGTCAGCGATACGATGAGGAGAGGTTCAAAGGTCAGGGCATAGATCTGAACGTAATGAGTCTCCCGAGAGGTTCCGGCCCGACCGGCACCGATATGATGGTACTCGGCTGCGCCAAAAGGCGTGACTGAATCAGGCCAGCTCCTCAATGAACTGCACCATGCGCTGGCGCTGCGCGGCATTGGGCAGGCGGCCTCGGCCCGCCCCCAGATTGTCCGCCATGTGCGCGGCCTTGTCGGTGCCCGGGATCACCGCGGTGACAGCCGGGTGGCCGAGTAGATATTTCAGGAAGAACTGTCCCCAGGTCGCGGCATCGAACTCGCTCGCCCAATCCGGCAGCGGCTTGCCCTGCGCGGCGCGGAACAGGTTGTGTCTGCTCGGGGAGCCGCCCCTTCGCACGCCGCCAAATGGCTCGTTGATCAAGGTTGCCACGCCAAGCTCGGCCGCCGCCGGCAACACCCGCTTTTCCGCCTCGCGGTTGGTCATCGAGCAGTCGATCTGGAGGAAATCCGGTTTCCAGCGCCGCATGATACTTTCGACGGTGTCGAAGTTGAGGTTACTTGAGTCTTTGGTGATGCCGATATAGCGGACCAGACCTTGCGCCTTCCAATCGCGCAACGGCCCGAGGTTCTGCCAGGACCAACTGACACTGTGCAGCTGCATCAGATCGATCTTGCTGACCTGCAGCCGCCGCAATGCGGCTTGCAGCGCCCCCACGTTCAGAAACAACTGTTCCTCGACCTTGGTAGCAATGAAGATGCGCGGGCGCAGGTCTGTCTCGGTGAAGATTTCGCCCAGAATGCCCTCGGCAATGCCTTACCCGCCGGTGTTGGAAGCGGTGTCAATGACACGGCCGCCCCCGTCAGCGAGTGTGCGGACCACCTCGGTCAACGCGGCATGCGTAGCCGGCAGATCGTCATTCCACTGCTGGGCAGTGCCCAGTCCCACGACCGGCAACGGCTCCCCGGTGCTCGGGATCGGCCGGGTCATGATCCTGGTGGTATCGCGGGAAATCTCGGGCGCCGGTGCGCCGTGTGCCGCGAAGCACCGCGCCATGCCGAGCCCGCCCGCCAGTGCGACCACGTGCCGCCGAGTCAGTTCGCCAGTCCTCTGCCGCTGTTGCATGGTCTCCTCCGTTCCGCGACGACCCGCTTGAACACGGGCGCGTATCATTCGTTGGATTTTCCGTTCGTTCGATTTTCCGTGCACGGCCGCGTTGATCCGCGCAGGTCACGTCGAGAAGTACGACAGGGCGGCCGCGGAGGACAGCTATGTCCGCGTGCACGCCTTCCTGGAGCGTACGATCGGGGCCGGCGCGCGACACTGAACGGAACAGGGATCCGGCGAGCGTGACTTGAAGGGGGGGACTCCGATCCCCTGGTCTCGCGCCGTGTCGTCAGTGCAGCGCTACACCACCAGGCGGATCTTCGCGCTGTTGGCGGGTTCGCGCGGCAGGCCGGGGGTTTCGGTGAACGAGCCCCACATGTCGCCGTTGTAGCCTTCCAGCGAGAACTGGCGCGGCCGGTAGGTGGCTTCCTGTTCCGGCATGATGTGCTTCACGCCGACGGAGTATTCGTAGACCATGCCGTCGGGGCCTTCGAAATACACCATCATCGCGGTGGAGATCGGATGGCGGCCGGGGCCGTAGATGATCTTCACGCCGCGCTGCTTCAGCCAGTAGTACGACTGCATCACGTCGTCGATGTCTTCCACCTGATGGTTGATGTGCTGGATGCCTGGGCGCGACGACGGCATCAGCACGATGGAATGATGCACGGTGCCGATGCGCAGGAAGGTCGCCTCACCGAGCCAGTCGGAGACGCGGGCGTTGACCAGGCGCGTCCAGAATTCGGTGTCGCGTTTGGTGTCGGTGCTGAACAGGGCGACGTGGGAGAAATTGGTGATGCCGACTTGGCGGCCGGGGAAGTACTTGCCGCCGCTGTTGTAGGGGCGCGCGAGGATTTCCAGCTTGTTGCCGGATGGATCGGAGGAGGCGATGAAGCCGCGGGTGCGGCGGCTGTCGCATTCGGCGCGGGTGCCGAGGTGGACGGGGCGGCCAGCTTGTTCGAGTGCGGCGGCGACGGTGTCGAGGTCGTCGGGGTCGATCAGTTCGAGGCCGATGGTCTGGTCGGCCGGGTCGCCCTCGATATACACAAGTGTATGGTCACGGGTATCGCCGCGCGTGTCGGCCTTGTCGCTGCGGAAGTAGGCGGCGTTGGCCTCGCGGGCGACGAGTTGCAGGCCGACGATGTCGGTGGCGAAGCGGATCGAGGAGTCCAGGTCCTGCGTGCCGAGGCGGGCGTAACGGATGTCGTGCAGGTTGATCATGGTGGGGCTCCTTTGGGTGGGGGCCGGTGGGGTCGGTGTTCGGGGGAGGGTAGTGCGGGAGGGGATGGGGGACAACGGTGGGGGGAAGGGGGCGACGCGATCGATTGCCGCAACCCCGTTCATAGTGCTTGGGGAGAGCTTGAGCGGTAAGCTCGGTTAGAGACCCTGCCAAGCGCGGCCAACCGTATTTGGGTCTATCGGATGTTGTGCGTAGGCGTTAGGTGTCTCGCGTCGTTCAATAAGTGATGTTCAGCGTAATCAAGTCCGCCGAGTTTAGCGGTGCTGCTTATGCCGCTTCCCACGGATTGATGAGGGTGAGGCCGCAGTCCTCGAAGCCGCCAAGGTCGCGCGTGACCATGCTCGCGCCGTTTGCACGCGCGATGGCGGCGATCATAAGGTCCATCGGCATCGCCGGTCGCCCGGCCTTGCGGCGGATGGCGAAGAGATCGGCATAGGCGCTGGCCGCGTCCGTATCGAACGGCAGGATGCGTCCCGCGAACTCGTCGAACATTTCGCGCGCCGTCGTTTCAAGGGTGTGACGGCGGCGGCTGTTGGTCATGATCGCCAGACCAGCAAAGATCTCCGCGTGCGATATGGCGGTCGTGTACAAGCGGTACTCGTCTTGCCCGGCCATCCATGCCGCGACTTCCGGCGTCCGGTCGAGACGCATCATCGCGGACAGGATGTTGGTGTCGAGGACGAACATCAGTCGAACCGGGGCGGTTCGCGACCAGGCTCGCGCGGAGGAATTACAAGGTCGACGCCACCAACCGCGGCGAAGCGGTCGTGGATACGGTCGTAGAGGCTGCGTCCCGGTTTCTTCGTGGTTCCCGTGAGCGCGGTTTGCAGGATGCGACGGGCTTCGGCCTCCATCGAATGGCCATGCTCGGCCGCGCGCACGCGCAGCCGCTCCTTGAGCGCCGGATCGAGGTTACGGACGGTGATGCTGCTCATGGGGATCGGTGTTTGGCTATTGGGACGATTGCATCGTAATCAATGATTGCGATGATGTCAAGTCGTATCGTCTCCCATAT
>DATKFJ010000497.1:0-22991 GCA_035511435.1 Acetobacteraceae bacterium
TCGTCGCCGACAACGCGTGGATCGGGTACCGGCACTGCGCGCATCAGTGCGGCCGTGTAGGGATGCCGCGGGCGGCTGAAGATTGCTGCGGTGGGAGCCAGTTCCACCAATTGCCCGACGTACATCACCGCGACACGGTCGCTGATGTGGCGCACCACCGACAGATCGTGCGCCACGAACAGGAACGTCAACCGCAACCGCGATTGCAGCTCCAGCAGCAGGTTCAGCACCTGCGCCTGTACCGACACGTCCAGCGCCGACACCGGCTCGTCCGCCACCACCAGCCGAGGACCGGTCGCCAGCGCACGCGCAATGCCGATGCGTTGCCGCTGCCCGCCGCTGAACGCGTGCGGGAAGCGGTGCATGAACTCCGGCCGCAGTCCCACCAGCCGCAGCAGTTCCACCACGTGGTCCATCCTGTCCTGCCGCCTGCGCATGCCGTTCACCAGAAGCGGCTCGCCGACATTGTCGAACAGTGTCATGCGCGGATTGAGCGAACCGAACGGATCCTGGAAGATCATCTGGATGTCTTTGCGCAGCGGCCCCAGTTGCCCGGCAGACATCTGCGCCAGGTCCACCACCGTATCATCGCGGGTACGATACAGTATCTCGCCGCCGGTGGGATCGATCGCGCGCAGAATGCAGCGTGAGGTCGTCGTCTTGCCGCAGCCGCTCTCGCCCACCAGTCCGAGCGTCTCACCCTCCTGAATCGTGAAGCTCACGTCATCGACCGCGCGCACGTAACCTGTGACGCGGCGCAGCAGACCCTTGGCGAGCGGAAAGTATTTGCGCAGTCCGCGCACCTCGAGCAGCGGCGCGATCACGCCGGTTCGGCCAGGTCGCTGTGCAGGAAGCAGCTTACCGCGCGCCGGGGCCCGGGCGAATGCAACGCCGGGACGGCGGTGGCGCAGTGCTCGGGCAGGATATCTTCGCACCGCGGATGGAATGGACAGCCGGGGGGCCGGTTGAAGGGATGCGGCAGGGTGCCGGCGATCACCGGCAACGCCGCGCGCACCTCGGTCTGCAGGCTGGGGATCGAGCGCAGCAGCGCCCTGGTGTACGGGTGCATCGGCGCATGAAAGATCTCGTCCACCGGACCTTCTTCCATGACCCGGCCGAGATACATCACCACCACGTAGTTCGCCATCTGCGCAATCACGCCAAGATCATGCGTGATGAAGATGATCGCAGTCTGGTACTTGTGCTGCAGCGCGCGCAGCAGCCCGAGGATCTGGGCCTGCGTCGTCACATCGATCGCCGTGGTCGGTTCGTCGGCGATCAGCAGGCGCGGCTTGCACGACAAGGCCATCGCGATCATCGCGCGCTGCCGCAGCCCGCCGGACAACTGCCACGAATACGCATCGATCCGCTGCTCGGCCATCGAGATTCCGACATCGCGGAACAACTCCACCGTCATCGCGCGGGCCTGGTCGCGGCCGACCGGACGGCTGTCCTGGCGCTCATGCAGCATGATCGCCTCGATGATCTGCGAACCCACCGTGTGCACTGGGCTGAATGCCGCCATCGGCTCCTGCGGGATCAGTGCGATCTCGGCGCCGCGCAGCGCACGTATCATGCGGCCCCGCGGCGGCAGGCGCGCGAGGTCGATCGGCGTGGCGCCGTGGCGATAGATGATCTCGCCGCCGGTGATGCGTCCGGGCGGGTCGATCAATTGCAGAATTGCGCGCATCGTTACGCTCTTGCCGCAGCCGCTCTCGCCGACGATGCCGACGACCTGGCTGGGGAACACGTCGAAGCTCACGCCATCGACCGCGCGCACGGTGCCCTCGTCCATGCGGAACGACACGCGCAGGTCGCGCACCCGCAGCAGCGGTTCAGTGGCTGTAGGGATCGGAGGCATCGCGCAGCCCGTCGCCTACCAGGTTGAACGCCAGCACCGCGACGATGACAATCAGTCCCGGGATCAGCAGCCATGGCGCCAGTGCCAATGTCTGGATGTTCTGCGCCTCCTGCAACAGCACGCCCCAGCTTATCGCCGGGGGGCGAATGCCGAGACCGAGGAAGGACAGCGAGGTCTCGTTGATGATCATCACGGGGATGGCGAGCGAACTGGTGGCGATGATGTGGCTCAGGAAGGTCGGCACCATGTGCCGCAGGATGATGCGCATCCGGCCGCAGCCGGCAAGCCGCGCGGCCAGCACGAAGTCTTCCTCGCGCAGTGCCAGGAAGCGGCCGCGGACCTCACGCGCGAGCGTGGTCCAGCCGACCAGCGACAGGATCACGGTGATGGCGAAGAATACCTGGATCGGCGTCCAGTCGCGCGGCAGTGCGGCCGATAGCGCGAGCCAGATCGGGATGGTGGGCACCGATTGCAGCAGCTCGATCAACCGCTGGATCACCAGATCGATCAGGCCGCCGAAATAGCCGGAGATGCCGCCGAGCACGACCCCGAAAATGACGCTGAGCGTGACCGCAACGAGGCCGACAGTCATGGAGGTCTGCGTGCCGCGCATGATACGCGACCATTGGTCACGCCCGAGGCGGTCGGAGCCGAGCAGGAAGATGCGCTGGCCGGGAGTGGCTGCGCCGACGAGGTGAATGTTCGTACTGAACAGCCCGAGCACCCGATAGGGCTCGCCTTGGGTGAAGAAGTGCACCGGCACCTTGCGTTGCGGGTCGGTGGTCCATTGCATCCGCAAGGTCACCGGATCGCGCTTGCCGGCGATTGCCGGGACCCACGGGTTCCAGCCATCATCGAAGAAATGCAGCGTCTGCACGGGGACGAAGGCCTGGCGCGCATCGGTCTGTTCCGGGTTCTGCGTGCTGAAGAATTCCGGGCACAGAACGACGAGATACATACAGATCAGCAGGCAGGCACTGACCAGTGCGAGGTGGTGCCGGCGGAACCGCCACCACACAAGTTGCCAGTTGGACGCAACGGCAATCCGATCCTCGACGGTGGCACCAACGGCGACCTGCACGTCGGACACAGCGTTATGTCTCCATCCGGATGCGCGGGTCCATCATCACCAGCGCGATGTCGGACAGCAGCGTACCGACGATGGTGAGGAATGAGTAGATCAGCAGGATCCCCCCGGCGAGGTACATGTCCTGGTTGATCAGTGCGCGCAGCAGCAGCGGACCGATATTCGGCAGGTTCATTACCGTGGCGACGATCAGGCTGCCGGAGAACAGTTGCGGCAGGTACCCGCCGATCGTGCTGACCAGCGGATTGAGTGCCAGGCGAACCGGGTAGCGCCACACCAGCCGCCACTCGCGCATGCCCTTCGCCCGCGCCGTGACAACGTACGGCTTGTTCAGTTCATCCAGCAGGTTCGCCCGCATGATACGCGTCAGCCGCGCGGTGCCGGCGATGGCCAGCACCAGGGCGGGCAACCAGATGTGTTCAAGCAGGTCGACCACCCGCGCCATACTCCACGGTGCCTCGACATACGCCGAGGAGAACAGCCCGGTGATACTAATGCCGAAATAAGCGAAGGCGACCCACATCAGGACCAGCGCCAGCATGAAATTCGGTGTGGCCACGCCGACATAATTGATCAAGGTAAAAAGATGGTCGAACACCGAGCGCTGGTGGGTCGCCGAATAGATTCCGACCGGCACCGCGATCAGCCAGGTCAGTACGAACGCCATCGCCGCCAGTGCCACGGTCAACCCGAGCTGCTCTTTGATCAGGTCCGCGTTGGGCCGCTGATACTCGAGCGACAGGCCGAAATTGCCGTGCAGCAGATCGCGCAACCAGTAAAGGTACTGGATGACGAACGGCTGATCCAATCCATATTCGTGACGCAGCGCATTGATCTGATCGGCGGTGATCGAGGTTCCGGTCGCCGTCAGCGTCGCCACGTACGACGTGAGGAAATCTCCAGGCGGCGCATGGATGATCGCGAATATAACGAACGAGTAGACCAGCAGCAGGAAGGGCAGCAGCAGCAGGCGCTGGAGGATGTAGCGGGTCACTTGGCGAAGAAGAACTGTTCAGTGCGCGCATTGCCGGGCGTGCGCAATGGCCAGTCATTGCCGATCGTGGTCGGCACGTTATGCATCTTGCTGTTGACCACCACGACGCCCTGGACCATCGGTGTCAGCCCAACCGTACCGATCTCGAACACATTGTCTGCCCAGATGCGGAACAGCTCCTGTGCCGCCTTCACCTGGCCGTCGTGCCCAACGGTACGTGCCGTATCGATAAGCTGCATGATCTGCTTGAGTGGCTCGATCGGTTCCACGCCTTCCTTACCGTTCGAGGTCAGCCACTTGTAGTAAAGCGGACCCAGCGTCAGTGTCTGACCCGGCGCGTTGCGTGGATCGAGTTTGGAACCTCCGGTAAACGGGAACGCCGTGGTGTCCTCGTTCCAGATCTCGGTCTGCAGCTGGTTGGAGGCACGCATGCTGAAGCCCAACGCGCGTTCGCGGATCTGCACCACGGCGTTGACGCCAACTGCCTGCCAGTCCTTCGCGACGAGCTGTCCTACGTCCGGCCACGCGCCGAACGCGGGCACGACGTTGATCTCGACCATCAACGGCTTGCCATTGGCCATCAGCCGCACGCCCTGCGCGTTGCGCTTTTCCAGCCCAAGCGCATCCAGCATCTTGTTCGCTTCGTCAGGTTTGAACTCGGTGTATTTCGTGGCCCATTCCTTGCCAGGGAAATACGGATGCCACGGCGCCGGTACGGCCTGCCGGGCCTCACCCAGGCCAAGGAACACGGACTCCTTGATCTCGTCGCGATTGATCGCATAGGACAGCGCGATGCGGAAATCCTTCGTCGCCAACAGCTTGCCGAGCACGGCGTCGGCCGTGTAGGTCGTGTTGAACGCGACCACCGCATCCGAACCGCCGAAGGTCGGCCATATCAGGACGCGATACTTGCCGGTCTTGGCTTCCTGCTCCTTCAGCACGGGATAGTTGGTCATCTGGATGTGCCGCTCCTGCATGTCGAAGTCGCCGGCAATGGCAGCGAGATTGAGCGCCTGCTGATCGGCGAAATAGGTGAAGCGGACCTCGTCGATATAGGGAAGCTGATTCCCTGCCGTGTCGACACCGATATAGTATGGATTGCGTCGCAGGATGAACACCGGGTCGCTCACCCTGGTGACCGGCATCCACGCCGCCATGGTCGGACGTTCCGGGTTCGATGTCGGCGTGGCCTTGGCGGCAAAGAGCTGGGTCCAGGACTTGAAGCTCACAGCCTGCGCCATCTTATCGAGGTCTGCGATTGGGGTGTAGGCGGGGTGGAACTGCTTCAGGTAATGCGCGGGCAGGAACATGGCGTAGCTCTGGTCGGGGCCGTCCTGGTTGGCAACTTCCGACAGAAACAGCGTAGCCGGCCGGTCGTAGGTGAAGCGCACCGTGGTGTCGTCGAGCTTCTCCACGTTCGCGGCCGTTCCATCGGTGTTACGGATCCAGGTCGGCAGCGAAGGCGTCAGATCCTTGTTCAGCAGGACATCCTTGCACCAGAAGACGATGTCATCCGCGGTGAACGGCGCGCCATCGGACCAGCGGGAACCCTTCCGCAGCTGGATCATCCAGATCTTGAAATCGGGTGACGACTTCGCGCCGAGCGCGAGCTTGGGTTCGATGTCCGCGCCGTTCGGACTGAAGCGGAACAGGCCGTCATAGACCACGCGGACGTAGTTATTGGCGTCGGCCGGACCCAGGAACGCGCGGCGCCAGATGCCTCCATATTGGCCGATCTTCTCGACGACGGGCACCACCAGCGGCTGCTCGGGCAGGCGCTGTTCGACCGGCGGCAACTTGCCGGCCTTCACCTGATCCGCGAGGGCGGGGGATTCGAGGTACTTGCTGCCCTGCGCCGCGGCAGGCCCTGGTTGCGCAAGCGCCAGTAGGCAGCAGGCCGACAGCACTGCCGCGAGTTTTCTGAGCATGGCCGATCCCTCTGTGGGGCGCTTCTGATGGACGCTCCCGCGACCGAGATGTTCGGCCAGCCGATTGGACGCGTCAATCAGCGGTGCCTGTCCGCTTTGCGGGGGCGAATTTGCTGCGGGATCCACCTGCTTTCGTTCGCCTCTTCCGATGACAATCGGCATCCTGTAAAGCCCCCGGAAGGACAGTCAAATGAGGCGAAGATGACGACTGGTGTTGGTGGCTCCTCTGCGGAAGCCGAGCTGATGAGGATGAGTCCAAAGCGCGAGGGCATTGTGCCGATCAGCGATGCCGAGCGTCTTGGTCGCATTGACAAGGCGCAGCGTTTGATGCGCGAACAAGGAATCCAGGCACTGTACCTGGATGTATCAACCAACCTGTTCTATTTCACCGGCATTCGGTTGCGCCCGAGCGAGCGGTTGCATGGCGCGGTGATCCCAGCGAATGGTGACATCGTTTATCTCAGCCCTGCATTTGAGGAACCGAAGACGCGCGAACTGATCCATTTCGGCTCTGATATCCGCTGCTGGGAGGAGCACGAGGACCCGACGGCACTGGTAATCGACACGATGCGCAGCCTTGGTTGCGATTCCGGCGCGGTGGCGGTCGATCCGATGACGCCGTTCTTTACGGTGGACGGGCTGCGGCGTGCCGGCAACGCGTTTTCCCTGGTGAACGGTGCTTCAATCACCGGCGCTTGCCGAATGGTAAAAGCGCCTGTCGAAATCGCACTGATCCAGCATGCCATGAACATCACGCTGGAAGTGCACAAAGCCGCCGCGCGGATCCTCCACGAAGGCATCACCACGACCGAGGTTCTGGCGTTCCTTCAGCAAGCACACGTAAGACTTGGAGCAACGCTAACAGGTAGCGGCATCGTACTGTTCGGCGAGCCGACTGCTTATCCGCACGGAGTGCCCTATCCGCAGACGCTCCGGCAAAATGACATGGTGCTGATCGACGTGGGCGCCGAAATTGAAGGGTACCGTTCCGACATAACCCGCAGCTACGTGTTCGGTGAACCCGACGCGCGGCAGCGACAAATCTGGGATCTGGAGAAGTCAGCGCAGCTCGCCGCATTTGCGGCCGCCAAGATCGGCGCTCCGTGTGAGGCCGTCGATATTGCAGCGCGCTCCGTGATCGAGGCCGCGGGGTTTGGTCCTGGTTACGCGACACCAGGCCTGCCGCATCGCACGGGTCATGGCATCGGCCTGGACGTGCATGAGGACGCCTACATGGTAAAGGGCAATCTCACGCCAATTCAGCAGGGTATGTGCTTTTCCAATGAACCGATGATTTGCATTTACGGCGAATTCGGGGTTCGTCTGGAAGACCACATATACATGACCGAGGCGGGCGCCACGTGGTTCACGCAGCCCTGCCATAGCGTTGACGATCCCTTTGGCACTGGTGGCTAGCGCTGCCCAGAGGCACAGACTGCCAACGCGGCGCGTGGTGTCTCACTCGGGAACGACACTTGCGACCGACGCTTGTCGGCATCGCTGTGGCTTGTGTCGCTGAGGCTGAACTGCTGGTCCACATTGGCGCCGGGTTCACTATTCGCAGCCTGTTAAGGATCGCCATGCGTCGAAGGCGCGCCCCATCCACCGCCCCGCGCGGTGACAATCCGTACCACATCTCCTTGTGCCAACGGCAACCCGGAGACAAAGGCGTGCGTCTCATGGCTCCCGTCGAGGCGATCGATCTCGATGCGATTGGTGGTGCCCGCGGCACCTCCGGCCAGTCCCCAAACAGGTTGCTTATTGCGCGTGTAGCCAGCGGAAAGCTGCGTTTCGGTGCTGGTGATTTCGTATTCCTGCAGCAGCCCGGGACCGCCGCGATAACGCCCCTCGCCACCCGGCTCGCGGTTTAGCCCGAAGCGACGGAACAGAAAGCCGTATCGCGCCTCGGCGATCTCGACAGGACAATTGAAAGTCTCGCCGTGATTGGTCGAATACATCGCACTATTGCCATCCCGCGTCGCGGTGGCACCCCAGCCGCCCATTTCCGGCTCTACCATGGTGAAACGCCGACCGGTATGCGGATGGCGTCCGGCGATCACAGTGCCACAGACCGAGCCGAAATGGCCGGCGGGAAATTGCTCGGGAGAGGCCTGCGCCAAACCGTGCCACAGCATATCGGAAAGCCGGATACGAATTTCGGAATAGTAGCCGTGCGGTGCAGGCTCAATCGGGTGAAAAATCGAGCCGGGCCGCGTCAGCAGTCGCAATGGCCGATATGAGCCGGCATTGCACACCGTGTCCGGTGCTGTCGCCATCTTGAAAATAAGCTGCACCGCCACCAGAGCACCGTCCCGACTGGTGTTGAACGGCAAGGCGCGCTGGTCCGGCGCGTCGCGCAGATCAACGGTAAAATATGCGTCGTCGATTTCGATGGCAGCATGCCAGACGGTGCCATCATCCATGGGTTCATGCAGGGCCAGCCTGCCTTTAGGCAGTCGCGCCAGGCCATTGCGCGACTGCCGCTCGGCATAGTCGAAATAATCGGCAATGGCCGCGTCGAATAAATCGCGGCCATAGGTATGGACCAGCCGAGTGATGCGCTCGTTGCCTTTGCGCACCGCTGCGATCGACGCCCACATATCGCCGCGTAGAAAGTCCGGAAGCCGGCTATTGGCGGCCATAATAGCAAGCACCGGTTCGATCGGCTGTCCGGCGTCGACCAGTTTCACAGCGGGGAGACGCAGGCCCTCGGCATAGATGTCACGGGCGTCAACGGCCATCGATCCCGGCACCGAGCCGCCAACATCGCTCCAATGGCCGATATTCGCTGTCCAAGCGACCAGTGCGCCATCGACAAAGACGGGCATCGCCAGCACGGCATCGTTCAGATGCGTCACGCCACCGTAATAGGGATCGTTGGTGATGTAGATATCGCCGTCGCGCATGGAATCTGGCGGAATCAGCTCCAGCAGTCGTTGCACGGATTTGTCGAGCACGCCGACGAAACCGGGAATGCCGGCACCGGAACTGACCATATTGCCCTGCGCGTCGGTGATGCCGGTGCCGACGTCCAGCACCTCGTAGATGATCGGGCTCATCGCAGTACGCTTGATGATGACGAACATCTCCTCAGCTATGGCGGTCAGCGCCTGCTGGATGACGTCCAGTGTGAACGGGTCGAAAGGTTGTGTTATCATCTGTCGTGCACCACTATTTCATTTCAAAGGTGCGATACTGCAGATTCAATCCATAGATGTGGGTGTTTTGTGCCGGGTCCTGCAGATCGGGGATCGTCACGCGATTTGATTTCGCATAGGTATTGACGATCTCATAGCCGAATATGGAGGGCTGCAAGGCGTTGATTACCTGCACAAGCTGCCGGTAGATCTTCTCGCGCTCAGCGGTATCCAATGTGCTGCGACCCCGGTCGAGTAGTGCATCGACATCCGGATTCTGCAACCACTCGACGGAAACATAATTCCCGACCGATCTCGAACTATAGGCATTATACAGTAGAGAATCCGGATCGGGGGTGCGGGCGTTGTAGAAAAGCTGCGAGACATGTGGCGTGGTCTCAGGCTTGCCGACGCTTTGCGTATAGACAAGGAAGGGATAGCGCACGATGTGGCTCTTGAAGCCCAGCTCTTGCCAGTTGCTTTGCATGAGCAGGGCAAAGCGCTCCTCCAGCGGCACCTCACCGATCCAGGAAATTTCGAGGTCCTGTTGGGTGGGATCGTAATGGCACTGCGCCAGCTCCGACTTGGCCTTGCCCATGTCGCGAGCCATGTCGGGCAGTGACGGATCGTATCCTAGCATGCCTTGCAGGATCGGCCCCTTGGCCGGTGTGGCGCCGTAGATTTGCGGTGTGATATTGGCCAAGCCAATAAGCGTGCTGTAATCCACCGCAAGCCCAAGGGCTCGTCGGCAATGGACGTCGTCCAGCGGCGGCCTCTTGGTATTCAGTTTAATGACATACTCCGCCAAGCCGCTTTCACCGACGATCGTCGTGCCAGGAATTTGCGTCGCCGCTCGCTTGGTTTCAGGCGAGGTCCATTGCGACATGAGATCGAGCTCGCCGCGGCGCATCAGGGCAAGCTCGGTGGGACCTTCCAGGCCGACACGCATGCGCACCTGGTCGGGTGCGGCAGCCGGAACACCCAAGAAGTAATCCGGGTTCTTTTCCATCACGGTCTCGCTCTGCGGGTTCTGCGAGACCACGCGATAGGCGCCACTGCCAGCATCGTGTGTATTCAGATAGCCCAGACCATAATCCTTGAACGCGCCGTATTGCCCGTCCTTCAAATTGGCCATGACTGTCTTGCTATCCACGATGGCGAGCCGAAACAGCGCCGACAGGAAAGGGGCATAGGTGTTGGTTAAGGTGATCCGGACGGTCTGCTGGTCGATCGCTTCTGTGCTCTGAATCCAGCCGCGAAACAGAGTGGAATAGCCGGCACCAATCGCGACGAGGCGATTGAGCGAAAACACCACATCGTCGGCTGTGACCTCGTTGCCGCTATGGAATTTTACCCCCGGCCGCAGCTTGAAGGTGAAGACTTTCCCGTCAACGGTATAGCTTTCGGCCAGATGCGGCTCGATGCCCTTCCCACCCGGCCCGGGCAGCAGCAGCGTGTCGTAAATGTTGTACATGACCATGCCATCAGCGCTTTTCAGCGCGCGTGCCGGGTCGATCTCCGCTGGAGGCACCTCGTCAAGGCGCAGCACCGTTTCAGCCCGCACGCCTTGAACCGCACCCATGCCAAGAAGAAGGGCGCCGATAAAGCAGTATCCAGTCACCTGCGTCATGCTGTTGTCCCCCTTCGGCCGCGGTTCAATGCGGCATGTCGATATGCGTGTTGCCGAAACGGTCGATGGCCGCGCGCAGCCCCGGGGGAATCACGATGGTCGTGCCCGACTCCTCGATCACGGCCGGTCCGTCGATGACCATGTCCGGCTGCAGCCGCTCCGCGTCGTAGATCGCAGCACGATGCACGCCGTACTCCGCGTAATCCACCACGCGGCTCGCCTTTCGCGCTGTCTCCAACGCGGCGCCGGTCGAGGGGATGGGTGCGAATTCCAGCTTGCCCACACCCGCTACGGCGATCAGATGCAGGCCGACAACCTCCATCGGCGCGTCGAGCCGGTAGGTGTACTCGCGCTGATAAACCGCATGGAACCGCTCGATCAGGTTGGCAATCGATGCGGCAACGAGCGGCCCCGTCGAGAGCGGCACTTCCACCGCGTGCTCCTGGTTCTGATAGCGGCATTTTATCAGCGACGTCAGGCTGATCTGGCCTGCGCTGACGCCTTCCTGCGCGAATTGCGCCGTTGCCCGCGAGGCAGTTTCGTCGATGACTGCCCCAAGTACCACAGCCGCCGCGGCAAGATCATCTGCATCGATTTCGATCAGACGCGTGAGGAAGAAATCCCGGCGTAGGTCGGACATCATCATGCCCCAGGCGGAAAACACCGCGGCACCGCGCGGAATGACCGCTTTGCGGACGCCGAGTTCGACCGCCAGTGCCGCGGCGTGCATGCCGCCACCGCCGCCAAATGCAACAAGCGTGAAATCCCGCGGATCATAGCCGCGATTGATCGAGACAAGTTTCAGCGCGTTGATCATGTTGTTGTTGGCGATGCGGATGATGCCACGCGCCGTTTCGTTCGCCGGCAAACTGGTCTGCGCGGAAAGCCGGGCGAGCGCAGCTGCAACCGCTGGCATGTCGGCGGTGATCTCACCGCCGCAGAAATATTCGGGATTGATGCGGCCGAGGGCGAGATTGGCATCGGTTGTCGTGGCCTCCGTGCCGCCTTTGCCATAGGCCGCAGGTCCCGGCACGGCGCCCGCCGATTGCGGCCCGACATGCAGTTTGCCGACATCGTCGATCCAGGCGATCGAGCCGCCGCCATTGCCGATCTCAACCAGATCGACGACCGGCACCATGATCGGATAACCGGCAGATCGGCGATCGCGCTCGATCCAGTAATCCGTCTTGATGCGGACCTGCCCGCCTTCGATCAGGGAGCATTTCGCAGTCGTGCCGCCAATATCCAACGCCAAAACGTTCGGCTCGCCTATCAGCCGGCCCAGTTCGGCCGCGCCCCAGACGCCGGAGGCCGGTCCCGATTCGACCATGGCGATCGGGATCGCTTTCGTTGCTGCCAGCGAATCAACGCCGCAGTTGGACTGCATGATGTAGAGCGGTCCGCTATAGGCACGGGCGGCAAGGCTGCTTCGAAGCCGATCCAGATAGCGTTCGGCAATCGGCTGCACATAGGCGGACAGAACAGTGGTGCTGCTCCGCTCATATTCGCGCCATTCGCGCGTGATCTGGTGCGATGCCACGACCCGGATATCGGGCGATTGCTGCCGAATTGCCGCCACCAGCGCAACTTCATGCGTGGGATTGGCGTAGGCGTGCAGCAGACAGACGGCGATTGCCGCTACGCCCTGTGCACGGAAGTCCCGCAGAATCAACGGCAAATCCGTAAGGTCCAGCGAGGCCATTTCTTCGCCGCGGTAATTCATCCGGCCGGGGACCTCGCGACGCAATTCCTGCGGCACAAAGCAGGCTGGCTTCTGGTAGAACAGGTCAAAGAAGCTCGGGCGGTTGCCGCGCCCGATTTCCAGCACATCGCGAAACCCTTCGGTGGTGATCAGCGCCGTGCGCACGCCCTTCCGCTCTGTCAGGGCGTTGATCACCACGGTGGTGCCGTGCGTGAAGGAAGTGAGTTGCGCAGGATCAATGTCGGCCTTGGCGAAGACATCCATGATGCCGCGTTCGAAGTCGGGCGGTGTCGTGTCGGCCTTAGCCATGCGGATGATTTGCCGGCCAGTGGTTGGGTCGGTACCGAAATAGACCAGATCGGTAAAGGTGCCGCCGACGTCGGTGGCGACGCGTGCGTTGACGCTCATGGCAGGATGGGTCTCGCTCATGGCCCGGGATTGTGGCAGCGCGCCGCGTGGTTGGAACGCACTGGGGTGAGAGGCGGCTCGACCTCGGCGCAAGGCTCGATCGCGTAAGGACAGCGTGGACGAAACGGGCAGCCAACTGCTGGAACCGCGCCGCCAACGCCCATCTCCCGGTCCCAGGGCCAGGACGGTTTCAGACGCTGTTCCGCGCGACTGACCACGGGTAAGGCCGAGATCAGCATTTGCGTGAAGCGGTGCAGCGGTGTCGCAAAGACTGCGTCAGTGGGGCCGGATTCGATCACCAGCCCGCGGTAGAGCACGATCACGCGCTGCGCCACCACTCGGACGACGCTGAGATCATGAGTGATGAAAAGATAACTCAGTGCCAGCCGCCGTTGCAGTTCGACCAACAGTTCCAGCACCAGCGCCTGCACCGACACGTCCAGCGCCGATGTCGGTTCGTCCAGAACCAGCGCATCCGGTCCACCAGCGATGGCGCGCGCGAGGGCCACGCGCTGACGCTGTCCGCCCGACAACACTTGCGGGTGACGATCCATGATGTCCTCTGCCAAGCCGACAGTGGTAAGCAATTCGGCAACGCGGCTGCGCTGGCGCGAGCGAGGTTCCACGCGGTGGATGCGCAACGGCAGAACAACGCTCTGGTACACAGTGCGTCTGGGGTTGAGTGCCGAGAGCGGGTTTTGTTGTACGAGCTGCAGGCGACGCCGCTGTGCACGACTACGCCGCGGCGGTAATTCCTGGCCGTCCAGCATGATGCTGCCGCTGGTCGGTGACTCCATGCCGACGACAAGATGTCCCAATGTCGACTTGCCCGATCCGCTCTCGCCCACCACCGCAACGACTTCGTTTCGTGCCACGCTGAGGTCGATACCGCGTAACGCCAGCACACGCCGCTCGCCGATGCGGTAATGTTTCGTCAGACCATTGACAGCGAGCAGCGGCGCGGTCACGCGGCAACCTTTTCCGCATGGAGTACACAAGCCACTTCGTGCCCCGCGGCAACCGTGAGCATCGGTGGCGGAGCGTCACAGGCAGGGCGCGCATGCGGGCAGCGTGGCTGGAAGCGGCAGCCAGGCGGCGGCGAGAGAAAATTCGGCACAGTGCCGGCAATCGGCCGCGGCAGGCTGTGGCCATCCAAGCGTGGTACGGCGGCGAGCAATGCGGCGGTGTAAGGGTGGCGCGGCGATTCAAGCAGCTCGTCGACCGGCCCGTGCTCCACGATGGTGCCGGCATACATGACATAAACATATTCCGCGAATTCGCGGACCACACCGAGGTTGTGGGTCACCATCAGCACGGCGGCGCCGATATCAGTGGTCAGCCGCCGCATCAGCCGGAGCGTCTGTTCCTGAATCGTTACGTCCAACGCGGTCCCGGGTTCGTCTGCCAGCACAAGGCGCGGGCGGTTGATCAGCGCCATGGTGATCATCACGCGCTGGTTCATGCCGCCGGAGAGCTGAAACGGATACGACGCCAGTACACGCTCCGGTTCGTCTATCGCCACCAGCCGCAAGGCGCTCGTGGCCAGCGCCAGGGCAGCCTGTGTCGTCTTGGCGGTGCCATGGCGCAGGATCACCTCGGTGAGTTGATCGGCAATGGTGAATACCGGATTGAGTGACGATGACGGGTCCTGGAAGATCATCGAAATGCGGCTGCCACGTATCGCGCGCAGGCCGCTTTCCCGCTCGCGCACGAGATCGGTGCCGTCGAAGCGGATCTCGCCGGTCATCACACGTTTGCGGCGATCCAGCAGACCAAGAATGGCGCGCAGCAGCACGGACTTGCCGCAGCCTGACTCACCCACCAGCGCCACGCGCTGGCCGGCACCGACCGTCAGGGCCACCTGCCGCAGCACATGGCTACGGCCTTCGAACATGTCGAAGCTGAGATCGAGGCC
This sequence comes from Acetobacteraceae bacterium, assembly GCA_035511435.1. Taxonomy (GTDB): domain Bacteria; phylum Pseudomonadota; class Alphaproteobacteria; order Acetobacterales; family Acetobacteraceae; genus JAMXLO01. The sequence continues at coordinate 14,663 of DATKFJ010000497.1, forward strand.
CCTTATGTCCAGAATCGGCGCGGTCATACCTCGACATCCATCAGATCACGCAGCCCGTCTCCCAGCAGGTTGAAGCCCAGCACTGCCACCAGGATGCCCAGGCCCGGAAACACACTCATCCACCACAGATCGGGCAGGTTCTGCGCGCCCTCGGCGACCATCGAGCCAAGTTCCGGCGTCGGCGCCTGCACGCCGAGGCCGAGAAAGCCGAGTGAGGCCGCCGTAAGAATGACGAAGCCGATATCGAGTGTGATTTTCGTCAGCAGCGACGCCATGCAGTTCGGTAGGATTTCGACGAACAGGATATGAGCGTCCGATGCGCCAAGCACTTTGGCGGCGACAACATACCCTTGGCCGGTGAGAGTGCGGGTGATGTTAAAGATCAACCGCGCGTACCACGGCCACCACATCGCCGCGATGGCGAGCATGGCGTTGCGGAGTGACGGAGCCAGCACGCCGAGGATCGCCAGTGCGAGCACCAAGGGCGGCACTGACAGAAACACGTCCGTGACACGCATCAGCACCATTTCGACCCAGTCACGGTAGTAGCCTGCGAGCAGGCCAACGACGACGCCGATGGGCACGGCGATTGCCAGTACGATGACGCCAACCGACAAAGACACGCGATAGCCGAAGATCACGCGGCTCAGCTCATCGCGGCCGCTGATGTCGGTACCGAACCAATGCGCCCGACTCGGCGGCTGGCTGGCATGGGCGAAATCCACTCCCGGTCCGGCATTGCCGGGATAGGGCGCGACCCACGGCGCGAACAGGGCCGCCAGCGTGATGGTCAGGACCATCAACAGTCCCACCAGAGACAGCGAATTGCGGCTGAACCGATACCAGTGGCGATTGTGGAGCAGACGCCGCAGGCTGATGCGCGCCGGGTTCATGCGCCTTGGGCTCATGCGCCTTGCGCTCCGAGCCGAATGCGAGGATCCAGCACCGTTACCGCGGCATCGACGATCATGTTGATGACCAGGAAGAACGCAGCAATGACCAGCACCGTACCGACGATACCATTCAGGTCCTTGTGCAGAATTGCCTGCACACCGTACTGCGCCATGCCGGGCCAACCGAACACTGTTTCCACCAGGAATGCGTTGCCAAGCTTTGCAGCAATATCCAGGCCAAGTATGGTCAAGGTCGGGATCAATGCCGGCCGCAGCGCGTAGCGAGAGGCGATGCGTCGCCCGGAAATGCCATAGGCGCGCGCCATTTCGATGTAAGGGCTGGCATAGGCCTCGGCGACATTGGCGCGGGTCAGCCGCGTCGTCTGGCCGATGCTTGCCAGCGAGAGCGCCGTTGCCGGCAGAATGATATGCTCCAGTGCATTCAGGAAGACATGCGGCTGGCCAGCCAGCAGCGAGTCGACGAGATAGAGACCGGTCACCGAGGGCGGCGGACTGACCGTTTCACTCAGCCGTCCGTCTATCGGCAGCCAGCCGAGATAGTCGCTGAAGACAAGCATCAGAAGTACCGCCCAGACGAAACTGGGTGTCACCACGCCAAGCAGCGCGCCAAGACGGATCACATTATCGGCGGCGCCATCGCGATGCCGCGCCGCAATCACGCCGAGTGGAATACCGATACCGACCATGAACAGGGTCGCCACCAGAACAAGCTCGAAGGTGGCGGGAAAGCCAGCACGCAAATCGCGTGCGACCGGCGCATTGGTATACAGCGACACACCGAGATCGCCGTGCAGCAGGCCGGACACGTAGTGAGCATATTGCTGCGGCAGCGGCTGATCGAGGCCGAGTTGGATGCGGAACTCCCGCACCTGTTCATCCGTCGCCGTCGGCCCCAACGCGATCCGCGCAGGATCGCCTGGGATGACGCGCGCAATGCCGAAGATCAGGATCGAGACACCGACAAAAGTGGCAAGGCAGGCAAACAGGCGCCGCACCAAATAGCGCGGCAGATTCACGGCCGCCCAGCCTCAAGACAGGTGTTGGACACGATCACTTCATTTCCATCGCCCGAAACATCAGGTTCATGCCCATAACCCGCGTGTTCTTGGCGGGATCCTGTAGCGCGGGGACGCTGACACGATCCGACTTGGCGTAGGTTATAACCACCTGATAACCGAAAATACTCGGCTGCAGATCGCGGATCCGATCGAATACCTTCTTGTAGATTGCCGCTCGCTCGGTCTGGTCCAGCGTGCTGCGACCTTGATCCAACAGCGAGTCGACCTCTGGATCGCTCAACCATTCCGCGGCGCTCGCCGAACCAGCGGAGTGCGAGCTATAGATATTGTAGAGGAATGAATCGGAATCCGGCACGGTCGCGGTATAGAAGAACTGGCTGACGTTCGGCGTTGTTTCCGGCTTGGTAATGAGCTGATAATATGAAACCGCCGGCATGCGCACGATGTTCGACTTGAAGCCGAGTTCGCCCCAGTTCTGCTGCATCAACAGGGCAAAACGTTCCTCCAGCGGCACTTCGCCGATCCAGGCGATATCGATCGGGATGTCGCCCGCCTTGTACTTGCACTGCGCAAGCTCCGCTGTCGCTTTGGCCATATCGCGTGAGGCAGGCGGTACCGAGCCGTCATAGCCAAGCATGCCTGGCAGCAATGGTCCCCTGGCCGGTTCCGCACCGGCCGCTTGCGGCGTGACATTGGCCTGGCCGATCAGCGCATTGTAGTCGAGCGAGTCCGCCAAAGCGCGCCGACAGAACACGTCGTCCAGCGGCGGCCGTCGTGTGTTCATCTTGATGAAGAATTCGGAGATGCCCCGCTCGCTGACCATCGTCACGCCGGGAATCCGTGCCGCCGCGCGCTTGGTTTCAGGTGATGCCCATTGCGACATGATATCGAGTTCGCCGCGTCGCATCAGGGCCAGTTCGGTCGCGGCTTCCAAGGCGAACTTCATGATCACCCGGTCCGGCGCAGCAGCAGGAATCGGCAGATAATAATCGGGGTTCTTCCCCATCACTGCCTCAACCTGCGGATTGTGCGAGATGATGCGGTAGGCGCCGGAGCCCGCATCGTGCTGATTGAGCCACGCCTGGCCGTAATCCTTGAACTCACCGAACGAGCCGTCCTGCAGGTGCGCCATCACCTCCTTCCTGTCGAGTATGCCGAGGCGCAGCGTGGTGGCGAGAAAGGGCGCATAAGGTGCGGTCAGGGTGAAGCGGACTGTCGCCGGATCCAAGACGTCGACCTGCTTGACCCAGCCACGGAACAGCGAGGCATTGCCCTGCCCAAGCGCAATCAGCCGGTTCAGCGAGAACACCACATCATCCGCGGTCACCGGGTTGCCGCTGTGAAATTTTACTCCGGGGCGCAGTTTGAATGTGTAGCTGTTGCCGTCCTGTGTCCAGGATTCCGCCAGCCCAGGCGCGAAGCTGGTGCCGCCCGACGTAGGCAGCAGCAGCGGGTCATAAAGATTGAAAAACAGGATGGCGCTGACGGCGCGGCCTGCACCCTTACCGGGATCGATCTCACCCGGAGCATTCTCATCGAGCGTCAGTGTCGTCTCGGCAAATGCCTTGGTGGTCCAGGAGAGGGAGGCCAGGCAAATAGCCGCTAGCGTGGCGAGGGAAAACCGCAACCTCGTACGACTGGACCATTTTTTGCGCGCCATCACTTTACCACCTTCGGCAAGTCAACCATCGCCGTGCGCAGTCTTTCCACCGCAGCTTGCGCGTCCACCATAGACGTGGCCAAGGACAAAACACCTTCATTTTTCAGCGCTGGCACGGCCGCCTCGAAAATCTCGCGCCGCCGACGTGAGCGGGAGGCCTTCGGCAGCAACGCTAGACGCTGGTTGAGATCGCGCATCGTCGCATCATCAAACACCGTCTCCCAGGCGTTCCGCTCCGCGCCGAAGTCGAAACTGACAGAAGCCGACTTTGCCGGACCGCGACGCTGCGTGGTTGCCTCCATGTCGAGTTCACCCGAGGGGCCGATCGCGACCCCAAAATCGCGTAGCGCGGCATCGCGGCTGACGAAGCCGCGGCGGACATCCTGCAGGACAGCCTGCACGTCACGCTGGAATGGATCGCCATAACCGCCGCCGCCAGGCGATAGGAAAGTCACGGTGTCACCGGCGTTCACCGCGAGCGAGTCCAGCTTGCGCAGCTCGCGCTCATCGGCACGACCACGATTGAGAATGGCGCGCAACGGATGGCCGGCACGGCCACCGTTATAGCCCCATGGGGCGAACCGCATCCGCTCCATGCCGCGGCCCAACACAGCGCCACCATCCTTGAGAACCTCGAATGTCAGCACCTGACCGGTGCCGCCGCGCCACTTACCGGGCCCGCCTGAATCCATGCGAATGTCGTATTCGCGGATGATCGCGCCGATATCCAGTTCGACCAGCTCCATGGGATGATTGCTGAGATTCGACATGGAGCTTTCACGGCTGTCGACGCCGTCATTGCCGTCCCACGCGCCGGTTCCGCCAACCAGTGGCTCGATCACCGTCACGTTGCGTTTGCCGCCACCATCATCCGCTTCGGCCAGCACAATCGGCACGACGATGCCGGCGCCGGGGGTCGTTGTCATTTCGGGTGCGGCGGCCATCAACGCGCCGTTGACTGCGTCGTTGAAGCGATGGGCCACGGCCTGACGGATACCGACTGCAGCGGGAAAAGCAGCGTTCAATACGGTGCCCGGCGGATTGATCGCCGAGATATGGCGGTAGATGCCGAAATTGAGCGGCATCGTGCTGTCATGTGTGAGAATGAAACGTGAAAGTTGCAGCACCAGCCAGGGATGACACTGACCGTGTGACGGCAGATTATAGGCGGCGTTCACCGGCGGGTCGGTGCCTGTCGCGTCGAGCTCCACCTTACCATCGGCGACAGTCATTCGCACCCGCATCCGTACCGGCACGCGGCTGACCAGGTCGTCATCCATGAAGTCCCAGAAATCATAGACGCCATCACGAAGGCGGCGCAGCACCGCGCGCGCCTTGGCGGCCGTGTAGTCCTGAACGGCCATTTGCGCGGCGAGGAACGTATCCACGCCATGTTGGGCAATGATGTCGGCGACGCGGCGACGTCCGGTTTCCATCGCTCCCAGCATCGCCTTGATGTCGGCAACATTCTGGTCCGGCAACCGACAATTGGCCGCGAGCACGGCGATGATATCCATGTTCAATTCGCCGCGGCGCACCAGCTTCATTGGTGGCAGGATCAGCCCTTCCTGGAAGATTTCCGTGTTGGACGGCGTGATGCTGCTAGGAACCCGGCCACCAACGTCCATGAAATGCACGAAGCACCAGCCATAGGCGATGACCCGGCCGTCGTGAAAATACGGATGGACGATTTGCAGGTCCGGCAGGTGGGTAGCGAGACCGTGTGAGCGATAAGGATCGTTGGTGATGATGACATCGCCTTCTTCCAGTGGCCCGACGGCGGCGATGGTGGGCCCGCAGGGCTGATCGATCGCAACGATGCTGGTGGAGCGTGGAAAAGCAAAGATGTGGCCGGCGAGATCGACCAGGCCCACGCCAAAATCCGCGGCTTCCTTGACATAGACCGAGCGCGAGGCGCGCTTGAGATTGGTGGTCATCTCCTCGGTCACGGCCGCGAACTTGTGGCTCATGATTTCGGTGAGAACCGGACCGATTTGCATTTCTGTCATCGTGGTTGTTGGCATCGTGGTTGTTGGCATCAGGGTTGTTGGCGCGCTGCGTCGATCGCCTGGCGTAGGCGCTCGCGCACCATGCCGGGCTCGGCCAGTGCGATGGAAAAGGGAGTGACGTCCGACGCGGCCAGCGAGGGAACGGCAGTTTCGAAAATCCGGCGGCGCTGGCGCTGGCGCACGGATTTCGGCAAGCCGGCCAGGTAGTCGTTGATCGTCCGCATCGTCTCGTCGTCGAACACGGTTTCCCAGGCCGTGCGCTCGGCTCCCATGTCGAACTGCGGGCGAGCCGATCGTGGCACCGCGCGCAGACGTTCGGTTGCCGTCTCGTCGATCTCGCCGCGACCGGTGACGACAACGCCGTAATCCCGTGAAGCCGCGTCACGACTGACAAAACCCAACCGCACGTCGCGTCGCACCGCTTGTGGATCACGCCGGAAGGGATCGCCAAAACCGCCGCCACCCGGCGACAGAAAAGTAACCGTGTCCCCGGCATTCACTGACAGCGCATCGAGTTTCCCCAGTTCGCGTTCGTTATCACGACCGCGATTGAGGATGGCGCGCAAAGGTGCCGCAGAGCCGCCACCGCCGTAGCCCCAAGGCACGAAGCGCATCCGTTCCATGCCGCGGGCAAACACCAAGCTGTCGTCATGCAGCAGCTCGAAGGTCAGCACCTGCCCTGTGCCGCCGCGCCACTCGCCGGGACCGGCCGAGTCGATGCGCACATCGTATTCCCGCACGATCACGCCGATTTCCGACTCGATGATCTCCAAAGGGTGATTGCTGAGATTGGCCATCGAATTTTCGCGCGCGTCCACACCATCATGGCCGGCAAACCCGCCAGTGCCGCCAACCAGCGGTTCCACCACCGTTACATTGCGGTTGCCGGTATCCGGATCGGTATCGGCAACGACGACGGGAACGATGATGCCGGAGGACGGCGCGGTCATCAGCTCAGGCGAGGCCTTCATCAGCGCGCCCGTCATCGCGTCATGGAAACGATGTGCCGTGGTCTGCCGGACGCCGACAGCATCAGGGAATTGCGCATTGAGAATCGTTCCGGGCGGGTTGACCGCGCGGAAATGACGATAGATGCCGTAATTGAGCGGTATGTTTTTTTCGTGCGTCAGGATCACCCGTGTCAGCCGCACGACCAGCCAGGGATGACAGAGACCCTGTGTCGGCAAATTGTAAGCGGAACCCACCTGCGGATCGGTCGCGGTGGCGTCGATCTCCACCTCGCCGTCGCGCACTGTCAGTTTGACGCGCAGACGCACGGGAATGCGGCTGAGCATGTCGTCGTCGAGGAAATCCCAAAATTCATAGACCCCATCTGGGATCATCCGAAGCACGTCACGTGCCTTGGCGGCGGCGTAATCCTGTACCGCGGACTGCGCCTCCATGAATGTTTCGATACCATGCTGGGTGATGATATCGGCAACACGCCGCGCGCCAACATCCAACGCACCGAGCATGGCCTTGATGTCGGCGACGTTCTGCGCCGGCAAACGGCAATTGGCCGCGATGATGGCCATCAGCTCGGTATTGAATTCGCCACGCCGGAGCAGCTTGAGCGGCGGGACGATCAGGCCTTCCTGGAAAATCTCGGTGTTGGAGGGGGAAATGCTGCTGGGCACCCGACCGCCGACGTCCATGAAATGAATGAAACACCAGCCGTAGGCGATGATTTTTCCTGCATGAAAATACGGCTTGATCAGATGTAGATCGGGCAGATGCGTCGCCAAGCCTTGGGAGCGGTAGGGATCGTTGCTGATGATGACATCGCCTGGCTCCAGCAAACCCGCAGCACGAATGCTTGGCCCACAGGGCCGCTCGATCGCGCTGACGCTGGTCGATGATGGAAAAGCAAAGATGTGGCCTTCAAGATCGGTCAGCCCTACCCCAAAGTCGCCGGCTTCCTTGACATAAACCGAGCGCGAGGCGCGCTTGAGGTTCGTTGTCATCTCGTCCGTCACTGCCGCGAATTTGCGGCTCATGATTTCGGTGATGACGGGCCCGAGCGTCATTCGGTCACTTCGACCTGGTCAGGATCAGATTGCCGGTGGCGTCGGTCTTGCCTTGCCAACCCGGTATCACCCAAATCGTGCAGTCTTCCTGTTCCACGATGGCTGGCCCGGTAAGATGCTGCCCAGTGTTAAGTCTGCCGCGCACATAGACGGGCACGTCGATATGGCGGCCTTGATGAAAGATGCGGCGCCATTCGGATGCTTCCAGCGCACTTCCGTCGTGCGGCGGCGCTTCGGGCAACGGTATCGGCGGTATCTGGCCAATGACACGAATGCGCACAGCGGTGATCTCGACGCCACTGTCGGGATCTCGAAAGCCATAAATTTTCTCGTGCGCGCAATGCAGACCATCGGCCAACGCCTCAGCATCCGGCGCGCGGCGGAGTGTATCATCTACCTCGACCGGTAGATCGAACGCCTGCCCGGCATAACGCATGTCGCAGGTCGCCATGAATCGCGGCTTGCCGAGCAGGTCGCCTTCGTCGCGGATCCAGGCATTGGCTTCGCTCTCAAGCTCGCTGAAAATTCGCCGCAGCGTGGTGATAGCGCCGTCGTCTGAAAGGCGTAAATGGCGCGAGCGCACATAATCCCGCTTTACGTCCGCCAGGATGGCGCCGAGTGCGCAGAATGTCGCGGGTGCCGGCGGCACCACCACAGTCGATAGCCGTGCTTCCTCGGCCAGCAGCACCCCATGAGTGGG
>DATKFJ010000498.1:0-6674 GCA_035511435.1 Acetobacteraceae bacterium
AAGCTGGTCAGGCCCTCGCGTGGCAGATAGGCGCGACCCGGATCGGCCAGCCATACCTCGGTCTGCCGCGCCATCTGCCTCAGCCACGGCAGGATATGCGCGGTCATCGGCGCCTCGTAACAGACGTCGCCGCACAGAATAAGGTCCCAGCGGCAAGCGGCGCCGACAACGTCCGCGTCCGACAGCGCGACCGACACGTTATTTGCCGCGGCGTTCAGGCCAATCGCGGCGCGCGCCAGCTTATCGATTTCCGCGGCTTCAACCTGTGCGGCGCCGGTGAGCGCGCAGGCAATGGCGGCAATCCCGCCGCCCGCGGCGAAGTCGAGTACCCGGTGGCCGGCGACGCACCCGGGGCGGTCCAGCACATGGCGCGCCAGTGCCTGCCCTCCCGGCCAGGCGAACGCCCAGAACGGCGGCTCGACGTTGTTTTCTGACAGCCAGGATTCGGTCGCCTGCCAGATCGGCGTGATCTCGCTGGCAAGGTGCAGGGCGATTTCGGGGACCAGCGGCGCGGCGGCAAGGATCGTGTGGCCGCGCACGAATGCCGCGGCATTGGATGTGTGCACTCGATGTAACTCTGTGTCCGACTTGCTTGCTTGCTCGCGGAACGAACGAAATCTCACAGCCACCCAATCAATATTGCCGCCGCCACCGCCAACCCCACTTCCCGGTTCGCCCTGAACAGCCGAAGGCAAACCCCCGGATCATCGATGTCCAACGCCCACACCTGTCGCCCCAGCAACACCGCCGGCAGCACCAGCGCCACGAAGAACCACCCCCCCAGCCCAACCAGCCAGCCGGCAACCGCCAGCATCACCACCGTGCCGCCATAGCACACCGCCAGGAACGGCGCGGTCCGTTCGCCGAACAGACGCGCGGTCGACTTCACCCCGACCAGCGCATCGTCCTCGCGATCCTGATGGGCATAAACCGTATCGAACCCAAGGTCCCACAGCACCGCCGCCCCGTACAGCACCGCCCAGGCCAAATCCAAACGCCCCGCCCCGGCGGCATAACCCAGTGGAGCGCCAAACCCGAAGGTGAAGCCCATGACCAACTGCGGCCACCACGTCACCCGCTTGGCCAACGGATAAACCGCCACCAGCAACAGCGACGCCACACCCAACACCTGCGCCAGCCGATCGAGCTGCAACAGAACCACCAGCCCCACCGCCAACAGCACCGCGAGAAACACCAATGCCTGACGCGGCCGCAGCATACCCGACGCCAGCGGCCGAGCAGCGGTGCGAGCCACCATGCGGTCGATGTCGCGGTCCCACAGATCGTTGACCACGCAGCCGGCCGCCCGCATCACCAGGCTGCCGACACCGAACAACAGCGCCAGCCGCACCGATTCCCAAACCGGCGCCCCGGCCAGCAATATGCCCCACAACCCCGGCAGGAACAGCAGCCAGGCCCCGATCGGCCGGTCCACGCGCGCCAGCAGCAGGTACGGCAGCCAGGCCACAGGCAGCCGTGCCACCCAGCCCGTCGCGACGATATCGGTGTGTGCCCGCATGGCTGCTACTCTGCCCGCTACCATGCCCGGGTCAATCCGCCTCCATGTCGCCGCATCTCTCCGCCCCGGCGAAGCCATCGCCGCCTCGCCGCAGCAGGCGCACTACCTCGGCTCCGTCATGCGGCGAGGCCCAGGCGACGTGGTCCACCTGTTCAACGGACGCGACGGCGAATTCGCTGCCCGCATCGAGATGGTCCGGCGCGACCGCGCCTATCTCCGCGTGGACCAGCAACTGCGGCCCCAGGCGCCGGAACCCGACCTTTGGCTGGTCTTTGCGTTGCTGAAGCGCGATGCCACCGACCTGGTCGTGCAGAAGGCGACCGAACTCGGTGTCGCCGCATTGCTCCCCGTCATCACCGAACGCAGCAATACGCACCGGGTGAACGAAGCTCGCCTGCGCACCATCGCCATCGAAGCCGCCGAACAGTCCGAACGGCTGACCGTGCCGTGTCTGCATCCACCGCAATCGCTCGACGCATTGCTGTCCGACTGGCCGCCCGACCGCCGCCTGTTTGTCGCGATCGAGCGATCCACCGCGGCCCCACTCAGCACACCATCATATGGCAGTGCCGCCCTGCTCGTCGGGCCGGAAGGCGGCTTCGCACCGGCGGAGCTTGACGCCATGCGCGTCCGTCCCTTTGTAACCCCGGTATCGCTCGGTCCCCGCATCCTACGAGCCGAGACCGCCTGTATCGCCGGCCTGGCGTTGTTGCAGGCGCCGGCGCTGTTGCAGGCGCCGGCATTGTTGCAGGGGGTGGAGTGCCGCTAGTACCATGAAGAACCCGCCACGCCTGGGAGCGACATGTCCAACCCCGGAGACGCCGATGCGACCCCGATCACGTCGATCAGGCAACTGGCCGATCATATAGCCGCCGGCTGCAAGCCGCCGGAGCAGTTCCGCATCGGCACCGAGCACGAGAAATTCGGCTTCCGTCACGCCGACCTCGCCCCGCCGCCGTACGAGCCGGCAGACGGCCAGCCCGGCTCGATCCGCGATCTCCTTGTGGAACTTGCCCGGATCGACGGCACGCCCATCCTGGATCACGGCCACACCATCGGCCTGAAGCAGGGCGACGCGGCGATCTCGCTGGAACCCGCCGGACAGTTTGAACTATCCGGCGCGCCGCTCGACACGCTGCACCAGACCAAGGCTGAACTGCTGGCGCATTACGACCAGGTGCGCCAGGCCTCGCGCGACCTTCAGATCGGCTTCGCACCGTTGGGCTTCCATCCGATTGCCACCCGCGATCAGATGCCGTGGATGCCCAAGAGCCGTTACGCGATCATGCGGCGCTACATGCCGAAAGTCGGCAAGCTCGGCCTCGACATGATGACACGCACCTGCACCGTGCAGGTCAACCTGGACTACGCCTCGGAACCGGACATGGTGCGCAAGCTGCGGGTCTCGCTGCTGCTGCAGCCGCTGGCCACCGCGCTGTTCGCCAACTCACCGTTCACCGAAGGTCGCCCGAACGGCTTTCTATCGTATCGCGCACAGGTCTGGACCGACACCGACAACCAGCGCTCCGGCATACCGGCGGTGATGTTCGAACCTGGTTTCGGCTTCGAGCGCTACGCACAATGGCTGGTCGACCAGGTGCCGATGTATTTCGTCTACCGGCAAGGCGCGTACATTGATGTGGCCGGCGCGTCGTTCCGCGACTTCATGGCCGGGCGGCTGCACAATGCCGCTGCTACGGTCGCCACGGTGGGCGACTTCGCCGACCACATCACCACTGTGTTCACCGATGTCCGCATCAAACGTTTCCTGGAAATGCGCGGCGCCGACGCTGGCCGAGCGGACATGATGCTGGCGCAGTCCGCATTCTGGGTCGGACTGCTGTACAACGACGCAGCGCTTACCGCGGCGGAGGCTTTATTGCACGGCGCCGGGTGGGACGATGCCATCGCTTTGCGCGCCGTCGTGCCGCGCGAAGGGCTTGCAGCATCCTGGCGGGGCGGCAGTCTGCGAGACCTGGCACGCGACGTCGTTGCCATCGCCCGCGACGGGCTGCGCGCGCGGAACCGCCGCGACGAAACCGGGGCCGATGAATCGAGCTACCTCGACCCGCTCGGATCCATTGTGGCCGGCGAACCGACCCAGGCAGAACATTGGCTGGCGCAGTTTCATCAGGCGTGGCAGGGTGATGCCCGACGAATCTTCGCTGAATCAGCGATATGAAAGGGGGCTGTAAGCCCTAGCGTGCTGAAGCCCTTGCTTACACAACTGAATTCCGAACTAATGACGCAATGATGGCAGGCGCTTCACACGGGTCCGCAGCCCATATCACGCCGCCGAATTCTGCCGGCCAGGTCGTCGTGCGGATGCGACTGATCGGCCAGATGGAAGCCTGGACGCTGACCAGCGAGAATGTCCTGCCAGCCGGTCGCAAAACGCGCGCGCTCTTGGCTGTTATTGCATTGTCATCACCGCGTCCTGCTCTGCGTGGCCGCCTGGCCGAATTGCTGTGGAGCCGCCGGCCCGAAGAACAGGCCCGCGCCTCGCTCCGCCAGGAAATCCACCGCCTGCTCGAATCGCTGGCGCCGGCCGGGACCGAGATCCTGATGGTAACCCGCGACCACCTGTCCTTGCGCCCCGGCGTGGTCTGGGTAGACGTGGACGAGGTGATGCGCGCGACCACCGACCAGCCGGCATCGCTGTCCCTGCTGGACGGCGACCTGCTGGAGGACCTGGACGGCATCGATCCCACCTTCGACGCCTGGCTGACCACCGAGCGCGAACGCCTGCGTGACCGCGCCCGCACAGTGGCCGAGGCCCTGCTGCGTGAGCAGGTAGAGCCGGAGGCTGCGATTCCGGCAGCGCAACGTCTGCTGCAGATCGATCGTGCGCATGAGGGCGCCTGGCGGGCGTTGATGCGGGCGCACGCGGCACGTGGCGAACGCGGCATGGCGATCCAGGCCTACGACCGCTGCCGCGCCGTGCTAGCCGACCTGCTGGATGCCGCGCCATCGCCCGAGACCCAGAAGCTGCTGGCCGAGATCCGCGGTCCATCAGGCAGCCGCATGCCGCTGCGTCCGCCGGCGCCGCCACCTCTGCCACAGCAGCAGCTTCCACGGGCCGAGGATCCCTACGAGCCACCGCCGATCCTGGAACCGAGGTCGCACGAAATCCGACCCACGCGGGGCGGTGCACATGTCGGCGTCATGCCGTTCCAACTCGTCGGCACTACCGAGGAAGAGTCGCATCTCGCGCCCGGGCTGGCCGATGAAATCACCACCGCGCTTGCGCGGTTCCGCTGGATGTTCGTCGTCGCGTCCAATTCGCTCGCCCGCTTTGCCGCCGAAACCCGCGACGAGACAGCCATCCGCCGCACCTTCGGCATCGACTTCCTGCTCGATGGCTCGATCCAGAAGGTGCGCAACCGGTTGCGCATCACAGTCCGCCTGCTCGACCTGCGCGCCGGCAACCAGGTGGTCTGGGCTCGGCGATTCGATCGCCAGACCAACGACCTGCTGTCGCTGCAGGACGAAATTGCCTCTGAGGTCGTTGCGCAGATCGATCCGGAGATCCTGCTGATCGAGGCCAAGCGCAGTGCCAGCCGGACGCCGATCGATTCAACCGCGTACGATCTGATGTTGCGCGCGATCCCGCTGATTGGCCGGCTGGAGCGCGAGGCGTTCATGCGAGCGGGCGAATACCTGTCGCATGCCATCGAACTGGAACCAGACTACGCCGCCGCATACGCCTGGTTCGCCTACTGGCAGATGTTCCTGGTTGGCCAGGATTGGGCGGACGAGCCCGCCGCGGTGATGGCGGAAGCTGGCCAGCACGCCGAACGAGCCGTGGTGCTGGATCCGTTCGATGCGCGCGGCCTGACGATTGCAGGCCATGTCCGCGCCTTCCTGCACCGTCGCCTGCACGAGGCGATCGCGCTGCATGAACGGGCGCTGTCGCTCAATCCGAATTTGGCGATGGCCTGGGCGCTGTCGGCGATCGCCTACGCGTATATCGGCGACCCGGAAGAAGCCGAACGACGCAACAACCGCTACAAGCGCCTGTCGCCGTTGGACCCGCATGCGTTCTTCTTCGATGCGTTCTTCATCCTGATCCATCTGCTGAAGCGCGACTACGAATCGGCCGTGGCGGTGGGGCGCGCGGTGAGCGAGATGAACCCGTCGTTCTCCGCAACCTACAAGCCGTATCTCGCGGCGCTGGGTCACCTGGGACGCTCGCAGGAGGCCGCGGTGGTACGCCGGCGTCTGCTGGCGATCGAGCCGGATTTCACCGTCGCGCGTTTCATCGCTACATCGCCGCTGGAACGCGACAGCGACCGCGACCATTACGCGCAGGGCCTGCGGCTGGCCGGCGTGCCGGAAAGCGCGACCGAGGTGGCGGAGCAGTTGCAGCCGCACGAGGCATCATAGCCGCTGTCGGGGGGCGACCGGTGCTGAAGTCACGCCATGGCGACGGCAGTTGATGGCGAGACGAAAGTCTTCTTGGCGGGGCACGCTTGGCAGTTCACCGCAGCCGATGCCAGGCTGAAGCTCAAAAGGCTATACCCAGCGTTATGAGCGGCTCAGGCCACTAGTCGCGGCGAGGACGCCGTAGCGTGAAATTCTCGAACGCTGAAAGCTGACCGTCTGTGCCCACGACGTTGTAGTAAACGACTTTCATCGTGGTGAACCCACCACGCTCCGATCCCGGATCGACGGTGAAGGCCGCAAAGCCGTAGGCGTGCGCTGCGTTCCGTACCGCCGACCAAGGCGCATCCTCCTTGACGTAGACAGGCGGCCGCTTCCCGGTAGCCGGATCGGGCGATCCGACCGAGACGATCACCCGGCACTGCGGCGGATTGAAAAACAGCTCGTTGGACGGAAGAGACGTTCCACCGCCGCCGATCAGCATGTGCACCGTTCCATTGCTCGTATCGATCACGTCGGTCTGGAGCGACACAGGCTTCGGCGTCAACGTGCGGTTCTCCTCCTGACCGCGGATCGGGTGAGAGCGTTCGTAGTGGTGCTCGTGCCCGCACACCACGAGATCGACGTTGTACTTGTCGAACAACGGCACCCACTCCTCGCGGATTCCCAGGTCTGCTCCATTGAACTTGTCAACCGTCGAGATGGCGACCTGGTGCATGCAGACCACGACCCAGTCGATATCGTGATTCTCCCGCGTGGCTGCCAATTCCTT
>DATKFJ010000499.1:0-12467 GCA_035511435.1 Acetobacteraceae bacterium
CGTGAGCACGTGCTCGATGCGATCGACTGGATTGGCTGGGACCGGATGCTGTTCGCCACCGACTACCCGCACTGGGACTACGACGATCCGACCCAGGTGCTGCCGATGCCGTTGCCCGAGCAGAAGCGCCGCGACTTCTTCTTCAACAACGCGATGGCGCTGTATCGACAGGGCTAAGTACCGACGGGGCTAAGTACCGACGGGGCTGACCGCTACCGGATCAGCCTGACCTCGACGCCTATCAGAGTACCCGCCTGAAGCCAGATCCGATCTGCCGTCAGGGCCGGGAGCCTTTCGCGCCTGGCCAAAGCAAGGCAGGCGCGGTCGCCGAGGGAGAGGCCGAGCGGTCGTGTCTGAGCGACCATCGCTCCCATATCGATGGCCAGACGTGCATCCAGATCGGCCACGGTCACTGGCAGAGCAAGCAGTACGTCGGCCGATGCCGCGGCGTCTGCCTGATCCCGCATCAATCGGCTCATGACCTCGGCCAGATTCACGCTGCAGATGATGCCGCGAGCGGCGATGGCCTGTTCGGCGGCTTCCCGCCCCTGTTCGTCGAGCAGATAGGCGAGGATAACCGACGAATCCAGGACGACCGGCATCAGGGCCGGTTCGCCTTCCATTCCTGGTATTCTGCCTCTTCGCGTCCGGCTTCGGCGTGACGATCCGCAATGAACCGGTCCACCGTGTCGCCCGATGCCTTCAGGTAGGGCGCGAGCCGTTCGCGCAATTCATCCAGCACGGCCTTTACCGTGCGAATACGCAGTTCGCCGTTTTCCACAGTGGCAACCACAAGCCCACCCTTCTCCAAGCCCAGCGCCTTCCGCTGCTTTGCCGGAATGCTGATGCGGCCGTTAGCGGCCATCCTTATCGGTTGGCTGTCATGGCCCATTTCGCACCCCGTTTTGCGTTAATGGCAAATTAGCATTTTGTGCCACAATCGACAATATGGCCAATGCAACGAAGAGGGCAATCTTTCAATTGACCGGTTCAGCGCCACTCCCTAGCTTCCGTGTTGAGCCAGCCATGGACAATCCTCGCAAACCGCCCGGCCTACCCAATCGCGGCGGCAGCCTGCCGCCTGGCCTGGACGCACGTTCGGCTGCCGTGTTGCGCGAAATTGTCGAACAGTACGTCGAGACCGGGGAGCCGGTAGGCAGCCGCACACTGTCGCGCCGGCTGCCGATGAGCCTGTCGCCGGCCACCATCCGCAACGTCATGGCCGATCTCACGGACTCCGGCCTGCTATTCGCGCCGCATACGTCCGCCGGACGGCTGCCGACCGATCAAGGACTGCGGTTGTTCGTCGATGGGCTGCTGCATTTCGGCGAATTGGCGGAAGACGAACGGGAAGCGATCACCGCGGCGCTCGCCACGTCCGGCCGCAGCCTGGAGGATACGCTGGCGGAGGCCAGTACCATGCTGTCTGGCCTGTCGCAGGCGGCCGGCCTGGTTCTGGCACCAAAATCCGAGGGCGCGGTTCGCCATATCGAGTTCGTCCCCCTCGGCCCCGGCCGGGCACTGGTAGTGCTGGTCAATGCCGATGGGCACGTCGAGAACCGGGTCATCGACACGCCGCCGGGGCTGCCGCCTTCCGCGCTTCAGGAGGCCAGCAACTACCTCAATGCCCGGCTGTCCGGCCGCCCGCTGGCAGAGTTGCGGCGCATTGTGGCGGAGGACATGGCCGCCAATCGGACCGAACTGGACGTACTGTCGACCAAGGTGGTCGAGGCTGGTCTGGCGACCTGGACCGGCGAGGGGCGGGCGGGCAGCCTGATCGTCCGCGGCCAGGCGCGCCTGCTGACGGACGTGACCCAAATCGAGCGGCTGTCCGCCATCCAGCTCCTGTTCGAGCGGCTGGAGGCGCAGGAGACCATGCTCCGCCTGCTGGAACTGGCAGAGCAGTCGGAAGGCGTGCGTATCTTCATCGGCGCGGAGAGTGGATTGTTCGGCACGTCCGGCGTGTCGATGGTGGTGGCGCCCGCGCGCAACGACGGCGGCCGGATCGTCGGCGCCATCGGCGTCATCGGCCCGACACGGATCAACTACGGCCGCATCATCCCGGTGGTGGACTACACCGCGCGGGTGATCGGCCGACTACTGGGGTAATGCCTGGACATTGGGGCACGTTCTACGACGCTATCTACCTTGAACTGGCTACCTTGAACCGGCGATCCGCCGGGGGCTTCCTGTGGCCAGCGGCGATACCGCATTGCGTCGCGCCGCTGGCCGCCGCAGCGTGACGGTAGCATTGTCCGGCCGGCACACCGGCCGGACCATGCTGAAGACTGAAGCCGCGACAAACCATTTACCGCTATACTGGCCCCGCGCTGCTTCGCCAGCACCGGACCGCTTGTTGATTACCCGATGGCATCCTAACTGATCGCGCCATGAGCAACGAAACCGAGACAATGAAATCTGACCCACAGGCGAAATCTGACCCACCGGCCAACAACAACGATCAGGCGACGACCCTGCCGGACCAGCCGCAGACGCCGGAGCAGGTGATGCAGGCCGCCGCCGCGCGCATCGCCGACCTGGAGTCCGAACTGGCGGAGATGAAGGACCGCTGGATGCGATCCGAAGCCGAAACCGCCAACGTACGGGCGCGTGCCTCTCGCGAGGTGAACGAGACGCGGCAGTACGCCGTGCAGAAATTCGCCCAGGATGTGGTGGAGACAGCCGAGAACCTGCACCGGGGCATCGACAGCCTGCCAGCCGCCGGCGACGGGCAGCCGGAAATCGTTGCCCGCTTGCGCGAAGGCCTCGAAGGCATCGAGCGGAACTTCGTCAATGTCCTGGAGCGGAACGGTATCAAGCGAGAGGATCCGACCGGCACCCAGTTCGATCCCAACCTGCACCAGGCAATGGCGGAGCAGGAAAGTGCCGCCCACCCGGCTGGCAGCGTCATGCATGCCTGGACCCCAGTATGGACCCTGCACGGCAGGCTGCTGAAACCCGCCATGGTCGTGGTGGCCAAGCCGCCGCCCGCCGAGATCACGTCGAGCGCCTCCAGCGGTGCCAGGCTGGACACGACCGCCTGATGTGTTCGTCTCGGCCGCGCACAAGAAACCGGCTCCGGCCCCTTGCCCGGCCGGCTGCCGGCCCATACATCCCTGTCATGATTTCCGCGTAGGGACGCCGGCGATGCTTCGGGTCGCGCGCGTCCGCTGAAAGGAGCTAAATAATGAGCAAAGTCATCGGTATCGACCTCGGCACGACGAACTCCTGCGTTGCCATCATGGAGGGCAAGGACGTTCGGGTGATCGAGAACAGCGAAGGCGCGCGCACCACACCCAGCATGGTCGCCTTTGCCGACAACGGCGAGCGCCTGGTCGGCCAGTCGGCCAAGCGCCAGGCAGTCACCAACCCGTCCAATACGCTCTACGCCATCAAGCGCCTGATCGGCCGCCGCTTCGATGATCCGATCGTCGCGAAGGACAAGGGCCTGGTGCCCTACACCATCGTGCGCGGCGACAACGGCGACGCATGGGTCGAGGCGAGGGGCGAAAAGTATTCGCCGAGCCAGGTCAGCGCCTTCATCCTGGGCAAGATGAAGGAGACCGCCGAAGCCTATCTCGGCGAGCCGGTCACACAGGCGGTGGTCACCGTGCCGGCGTACTTCAATGACAGCCAGCGCCAGGCGACCAAGGACGCCGGCCGCATCGCCGGCCTCGACGTGCTGCGCATCATCAACGAGCCGACTGCAGCGGCACTGGCCTACGGCATGGACAAGAAGACCGCCGGCACGATCGCGGTCTACGACCTTGGCGGCGGCACGTTCGACATCTCCATCCTGGAGATCGGCGACGGCGTGTTCGAGGTAAAGTCCACCAATGGCGACACATTCCTGGGCGGCGAGGATTTCGACGCCCGCATCATCGACTATCTGGCCGACGAATTCCGCAAGGAGCAGGGCATCGACCTTCGCCGCGACAAGCTCGCGCTGCAGCGGCTGAAGGAAGCGGCGGAGAAAGCGAAGATCGAGCTGTCGTCGTCCAAGGAAACCGAAATCAACCTGCCGTTCATCACCGCCGATGCCGCCGGGCCGAAGCATCTGGTGATGAAGCTGACGCGGGCGAAGCTGGAAAGCCTGGTCGACGACCTGATCTCCCGCACCATGGAACCGTGCCGTGCCGCGTTGAAGGACGCCGGTATCAGTGCGGGAGAGATCGGCGAGGTGATCCTGGTCGGCGGCATGACGCGCATGCCGAAGGTCATCGATGCGGTGAAGAACTTCTTCGGCAAGGATCCCGCACGCAACGTCAACCCGGACGAGGTTGTGGCGATTGGCGCTGCCGTGCAGGGCGCGGTGCTGAAGGGCGACGTGAAGGACGTCCTGCTGCTGGACGTGACGCCACTGTCTCTTGGCATCGAGACGTTGGGTGGCGTGTTCACCCGGCTGATCGAACGCAACACCACCATCCCGACCAAAAAGAGCCAGGTGTTCTCCACTGCCGACGACAATCAGACCGCGGTCACCATCAAGGTCTATCAGGGTGAGCGCGAGATGGCGGCGGACAACAAGATTCTGGGTCAGTTCGATCTGGTCGGCATCCCGCCGGCACCGCGCGGCGTGCCACAGGTCGAGGTGACATTCGACATCGACGCCAATGGTATTGTTTCGGTGCAGGCGCGCGACAAGGCGACCGGCAAGGAGCAGCAGATCCGCATCCAGGCCAGCGGCGGTCTGTCCGAACAGGACATCCAGCGCATGGTGAAGGAGGCGGAGGCGAATGCCGAAGCGGACAAGCAGCGCCGCGGATTTGTCGAGCTGCGCAACCAGGCGGACGGGCTGATCCATCAGGTCGACAAGAACCTGCAGGAGCATGGCGATAAGCTGCCGGCGCAGGAGAAAGGCGAGGCTGAGGCGGCAGTTGCGGCAGCACGTTCCGCGATGGAGGGCACCGACGCGGAGGCGCTGAAGCAGGCAACCGAGCGTCTCAGCCAGGCGGCGATGAAAATCGGCGAGGCGATGTACAAGTCGCAGCAGGCGGCCGAGGCCGCGGCCGCAACGGCTGATGCCGGCGCGGCTGCCGGCCAGCAGGGTCCTGGGGCCAACAAGCCCGACGAGAAGGTCGTGGACGCTGAGTTCGAGGAAGTTGACGAGAAGAAGAAATCGGCCTGATCACCGGGGCCGGCAAGTAATGAGAAGTCGCGCCCGCGCTTCGTCGAAGGCGGGCGCGATTTCGTTCAGTGCCAGTGAGAAGGGCTGAGATGGCCAAGCAGGATTACTATGCCACCCTCGGCGTGGCACGGGACGCGGGGGCGGAAGACCTCAAGAAGTCCTATCGCAAGCTCGCCATGCAGTTCCATCCCGACCGCAATCCTGGCGACAAGCAGGCGGAGGGGCGATTCAAGGAGGTCAACGAAGCGTACGACGTCCTGAAGGACGAACAGAAGCGGGCTGCCTATGACCGCTACGGCCACGCGGCATTCGAGCAGGGCGGTGGCCCGGCTGGTTTCAATGCCGGCTTCGACTTCTCGGCTGGCGGCGGCCTGGGCGACATCTTCGACCAGATGTTCGGCGATTTCATGGGCGGCGGCGGCCGTCGCGGTGGCGGCGCTGGGCGGACGCGCGCCGGCAATGATATCCGCCAGGCAGTGGAAGTCGAACTGACTGACGCGTTTGCCGGCGCCAAGGTAAACCTGCGCGTGCAAACGCGCATCGTGTGCGATGCCTGTGCCGGCACCGGATCGGAAGACAGGGCGCGCGCGGCCGATACCTGTGCGACCTGCAAGGGTGCCGGCAAGGTGCGCGCGCAACAGGGTTTTTTCCTGATCGAGCGCACCTGCCCGACCTGCGGCGGCCAGGGGCGGGTGATCCGTAGCCCGTGCAAGGTCTGCCAGGGTGCTGCGACCGTGCAGCGTGAACGCACGCTTCAGGTGGCGATTCCGCCCGGCGTGGAGGATGGCACGCGCATCAGGCTCGCCGGTGAGGGCGAGGCCGGCGGACAGGGCGCGCCACCGGGCGACCTGTATGTGCATGTCGCGCTGCGGGCGCATCCGATCTTCCAGCGTGATGGCGCGAACATCTTCATGCGGGTGCCGTTGCGGATGGCACAGGCGGCACTTGGCGGCGAAGTGGAGGTGCCGGCGATCGACGGCACCAAGGCCAAGGTGAAAATCCCGCCGGGCACGCAGACCGCCGATCAGTTCCGTCTGCGCGGCAAGGGTTTCTCGGTGCTGCGCAGCACGGCGCGCGGCGATATGTATATCCAGGTGGCGGTCGAGACGCCGCAGCACCTGACGCGCCGCCAGCGGGAGCTGCTGGAAGAGTTCGAGGCGGAGGCGGCCGGCCACGGGAAGGGCAGCCCGGAGAGCGAAGGCTTCTTCTCGAAAGTGAAGGAATTCTTCGAGGGCGGGCGAGGATAGGGCGGAAAGCGGAGCGCATTGAGCCGGCGATGGCCGGATGCGCTGCGCTTTTCCGCCCTACGACTGCTTGCTAGGCTGGACCCGGGTTGCGGCGGGGGAAGCGATATGGCAACGCGCATCGGCATCGCCGGCATCACTGGGCGAATGGGGCAATTGCTAACCGAAGAAGCGCGAGCCGCGGGCGGCGAACTGGTCGGCGGCGTCGGCCGCTCGGGCGCCGCGAAACCGGCAGCTTCCCCGGTACCTTCCGGTGTGCGGCTTTTTGCCGATATCGCAGCGCTTGCCGCCGCCTGCGATGTGGTGGTCGATTTCACGAACGCGGCGACCGCCAAGCCGTATGCCGCTGCAATGGCAGACAGCGGCAAGGCCTGGGTACTCGGCACCTCGGGGCTGTCCGAGGCTGATGAAGCCGCGGTCGCTGGAGCCGCGCGCCGCATCCCGGTGGTGTATGCCTCCAACTTCTCCGCCGGCGTAAACCTCGTGCTCGCTCTGGCCGAACGGATGGGGGCGGCGCTGCCGGCAGACAGCTACGACGCCGAAATCATGGAGATGCACCACCGGCAGAAGGTCGACGCGCCCTCCGGCACCGCGATCGGTATGGGTCGCGCCGTTGCCAAAGGCCGCGGTGTGGCGCTGGCGGATGTGATGGAGAGCGGCAGGCATGGCCATACCGGCGCGCGCAAGACCGGCGCTATCGGCTTCGCCGCCCTGCGCGGCGGCCAGGTGGTGGGCGAGCACACGCTGATCTTCGCCTCCGGCACCGAGCACATCGCGCTGATCCATCGCGCGTTCGACCGCCGCGCTTTCGCCACGGGTGCCGTGCGCGCGGCACTATGGGTGGTCGGGCAGAAGCCGGGGCTCTACTCGATGATGGACGTGCTGGGGATGACTTGAACGACGGCGCGGCGCGCTTCGCTGCGCGTTTGGCTCGCGTTTGGCACGTCATCGTGGCGGGTAGCGCCGGTCCCTGGTTGCAATCAATGGGATTGTTGCCCGCCACCGATCTGAACCGCCTGGCGGGCAAAGCTGAAAGCCACGCCAAGCGCAACGATTTCCGCGGGCTCAACTTGCTCCATGGATTGCTGATCGCTGGATGAGCCGGAACCCGTTCGGCCAGCGTCATGCTGCCACCCGGATTGCCGCTCGGGGGGTACGATTCTGATCTGACAGGGTACGATCCTGACAGGGCATGTCTGCAGTATCGACACGATGTCCCGACCGGTAATCTCGCTGCATTGGCGTGTTGCGGCGTGGGTCCTCGACGATGTTCGCGCGAAGCTGGCGGCACCGATGGGCTTGCGCATGTCACGGCCGGCCTCTCGGCCGCCGCCGTCCTTGAGCCGTTCCATCACCGTTCAGAACACTTGACCCCCCGAAGCCTTTCCGTCACACACCGGCCGCCCGCCATCCGGTCCGGGCAGCGGCCAATTTCGGATGCTCAACCCTCCGCGACGCGAGAGAAACCATTTATGCGCGATACGGGCGAATTCCTCTTCACTTCCGAATCAGTATCCGAGGGGCATCCGGACAAAGTGGCCGATCGTCTCAGCGACACGGTGCTGGATGCCTATCTAGCCGCAGATCCGTACTCCCGGGTCGCCTGCGAAACGCTGGTCACCACCAATCGCGTGGTGTTCGCCGGCGAGACGCGGGGGCCGTCCACCGTCACGCCGGATCTGCTGGCGCATCTGGCTCGCATCGCGATCCACGACATCGGATACGACCAACCCGGGTTCAGCTGGCAGAATGCGCAGATCCACTGCCACCTGCACGCGCAGTCCGCCGACATCGCGCAGGGTGTGGACTCCGTCGGCAACAAGGACGAAGGCGCCGGCGACCAGGGCATGATGTTCGGCTACGCCTGCCGCGAGACCGATGCGCTGATGCCGGCGCCGATCCACTACGCCCACGCCATCCTGCACCGCATCCGTGACCGCCGCCGGATCAACGACAAGTCGGTGGAAGGCCTGTTGCCGGACGCCAAGAGCCAGGTGACGCTGCGCTATGTCGATGGCAAGCCGGTGGGCGCGACCAGCGTCGTGGTCTCCACCCAGCATGTCGAGGACCTGGAGCAGGCCGCGATCAAGCGCATGCTCTGGCCGATCGTGCAGGATACGCTGCCGGGCGGCTGGATGTGCCCGGAAGCCGAGTTCCACGTGAATCCGACCGGCAAGTTCGTCACCGGCGGCCCGGATGGCGATTGCGGGCTGACGGGGCGGAAGATCATCGTCGATACCTATGGCGGCGCGGCGCCCCATGGCGGCGGCGCATTCAGCGGCAAGGATCCGACCAAGGTGGACCGGTCCGCCGCCTATGCCTGCCGCTATCTGGCGAAGAACGTCGTCGCGGCGGGGCTGGCGGATCGCTGCACCATCCAGATCAGCTACGCGATCGGCATTTCCCGGCCGCTGTCGGTCTATGTGGACCTGCAGGGCACCGGCAAGGACGTGGAGGAGGTGCGGCTGGAAAAGACGCTGCGCGAACTGATGAACCTCACGCCGCGCGGTATCCGCGAGCATCTGCATTTGAACCGGCCGATCTACGTGCCCAGCTCGGCGTATGGCCACTTCGGCCGCGAGCCGGACGAGGAGAAGGGCACCTTCACGTGGGAGAAGACCGATCTGGTGCCGGGACTGAAGGCAGCCTTCGGGCGCTGAAGCCGCCGCCGGATCGGCTATACGGCCGCGCCCGCGGCCATAAACTGCGGCCGCGCCAGCTACGACTGCTGGATGTCACCCTGCCGCGCCTGACAATCGCTGCGGAGCAGGCGGCCGATCCGCTGTCTGCGTTCCCGCAGCGGCCCGCCGAACTCTGGCTGGAAGTGGGGTTCGGCGGCGGCGAACATGCCCTGGCGCAGATCGCCGCGCATCCGGAGGCGGGGCTGATCGCCTGCGAGGTGTTCGACAACGGTATCTGCTCGCTGCTGTCGCGCCTGGTGCCGGAGGACGCCGAAGCGACGGCGCCGCTGCCGGACAACCTGCGGCTATGGGGCGATGATGCGCGGGTGCTGTTGCGGCGGCTGCCGGATGCCTGCCTCGATCGGCTGTTTCTGTTGTTCCCCGATCCCTGGCCGAAATCGCGGCATGCCAAACGGCGGTTTCTGCATCCGGCGGCGATGCCGTTGCTGGGGCGCGTGATGAAGTCGGGTGCGGCGTGGCGGGTGGCCAGCGACGATCCGACGTATCAGGCGTGGGTGAGCGAGGTGATGGCTGCGCAGTCGCTATTCGATGCGCCGCCGCCTGTCGCGGTGCGGCCGCCAGGTTGGCCGGCCACGCGCTATGAGGCCAAGGCGCTGCGCGAGGGTCGTGCGCCGCTGTACTGGGTATTCAGCCGACAGTGACCGGAACCGCCGGCATGGCGCGGCGCGCATTATGGCTCCAACGCAGCGCGGGTGCCTCGATCCATTTGTGCAGCCACCATGCCGCGAGTATCGGCAGTACGATCGATCCGGGAATCCAGAGCACGGTGAAAAGAGTAGAATGTCCCTCCGTCACCACGGCGAGCGCCACACCCAACAGCTTCTGGATAGGTTCGTTCACCAGATAGACGCAGAACGACACGGCACCCAGCCAGACCAACGGGCGGGATTGCAGTATCGCGGCCAGCAAACCGAGTGCGGCATGGATCGCTGAGCGACAAACATTTTCTCTCTCCCCTTGTGGGTTGGGGCGGCGAACTGGATCGAGGGCGGGGCAGCGGTGCTGCCGGCCCCAGTCCATGATGGTGCGCGCCCCTCCGGCGCCGCTCCCGTGCAACGGCAGGCGGAGCATGTTGCTTGGGACGAGTTGTGCGGCCAGACACAGTGTCCACAGTACCGGCGGCAACAGCTTGTCGATGCCGCCCTCCATCACGCTCAGCACCAGTGTCGCCGTCAACACGGCAAGGTACGCGCCGAACCCCTTGCTGCCTTGCCGCACCACGACCGCGCTTATGATGCCGAGTGCGAAATATTGCGCCTTGTTCGGCAGGAATGCGCGGCTGAACTGCCAGCCCGCCGGCGCCACCGCATGCCAGGCGACGGCTCCCACGGCGACCGCGAGGAACAGCCAGGCCACCGACCGCAAACCCAGGCGCGGTCCGATCAGCAATGCCAGCAGGTAGAACTGCCACTCGGTGGACAGACTCCATGCCGCGCCGAGAAATCCGACCCACACGTCCGGCAGCACAGCATTCGGGAACAGGCCGTGGGTCATCGTCAGATGCGTCGCAATGAACAGCCCCCATTCAAGCGGCCAACCGCCGGACCAGATGAAGCGCGCCGGACTGTCCGCATCGATCCACGCCATCCGCTCGAAGCCGGTCCCCAGCGGTTGCACGGCCATCGCAAAGACAAAGACCACCAGGAACACCGGGTAGATGCGCATGACCCGCGCGGTCAGAAACGGGCCTGGGCGATACGCGAAACTGCTGAGCGACTGCACGATCACCAAACCGCTCAGGACGAAGAACACGTCCACCGCGGCGCCGCCATGCGAGAACAGCCAGAGCAGCCAGCCGGGCAACGGCGCGAACGGCAGCGTGTGACTGAGCATGACGTAGAACGCCAGTACACCGCGTAGCCCGTCGAGACAGGTAAGCCGCCGCATGGTGCCATCTCCCGCGGGCAGCATCGCGGATGCGGCTTAATAACCAGCGAAAAAAATCGCGGCGGACTGCATCCGATCCGCCGGCTCGCAACGATAGGGGGACAGCGGCTGCTGATGGCCGCCTTGGAGAGGAGAGACCCCCATGAAGCGTACCGCCCTGTTCGCCGCGATCCTGCTGGCGTCCGCCGTCCCCGTGTTCGCGCAGACCGCGTCCGAGCCGACCGTCCGCGTCGGCGGCCAGGCCATGTTCCCGTCGAAGACCATCGTCGGCAATGCGGTGAATTCCGCCGACCACACCACACTGGTTGCCGCGGTGAAGGCCGCCGGCCTGGTCGATACGCTGAATGGCCCCGGCCCGTTCACCGTGTTCGCGCCGACCAACGAAGCATTCGCCATGCTGCCGACCGGCACCGTCGAGACGCTGGTGAAGCCGGAGAACAAGGCGATGCTGACGAAGATCCTGACCTATCACGTGGTCGCCGGGAACTACGACACCAACAAGCTGCGTTCGATGATCCTGGCGGGGAATGGCACCGCGACGCTGACCACTGTCAGCGGCGGCAAGCTGTGGCTGATGATGAACGGCTCTGCCAACATCACGGTGAAGGACGAGAAGGGTGATCTCGCGGACATTACGATCGCCGATGTGCTCCAGTCGAATGGCGTGATCCAGGTTGTCGATCACGTGCTGCTGCCCCAGGCGTGATCGGCTCGGGCGCGGGCGGTTTTCCCCAAGGCCGCCCGCGTCGTCCGGACGAAGGGCGCGTGAGCACCACTTACCGACAACAGGCGGCCGACACTCGACGACCGCCCGCTGATTTGACCGGAGGCAGCGGGCGATCGCAATGCGTCCTGCATGCCCTGAACGCATCATGGTGGGCACCCGAAGGTGCACAGGTGCATCCGCCTACGCCGCAGACCCCATCCAGGCATACCATCGCGCCACGTTCCACAAACGCGGTGTCGCGGCGCCCCTCACCACGCCTCTGTTCGGCTGGCGCACGTGCTCGCCGTGAAGGGCGCTACAGTGTGGCGGTGGTGGTGCCAACTCCGGGCACATCGATCACCGTGTCGGGGTTGAAGGCGCGGACAGCAGCCGGTCAGGGATACGCATTCCCAGGACCAGCGGCACGTTCCACACCTCCCGCACTTGGCGCACGCTACGAAAGCCCGCGCGCAGATAGGTCGGCAGTGCGCGTGGATGGTCGGCGGAGCAGGTGTTCACCGTCATCCCGAACGGGCCTTGGCGCCAGGCCGCATCCACCGCGTGGCGCAGGAACGGATAGCCGACACCTGCGCCGATGGCGTGCGGCATCAGACCGAAATAGCTCAGGTTGACGTCGGGCCAGCTACGCGCATCCAGTTCGAAAAACCCTGCCGGCTCACCGCCGTTGTACAGGACATGAATTGATACGGGCGGATCACGCAGCAGCATCGCCAGTTCTTCATCCGGCATCGTGCGCCGCAGCCACCACACATAATCGGCGCCGACCGTGTTGTAGAGAT
>DATKFJ010000500.1:0-10366 GCA_035511435.1 Acetobacteraceae bacterium
TGCAGACTCACGCCGCCGCCGCGCGCCATTTCCGGCACCTGATCAAGCGGAAAGATCAGCAGCTTGCGGTTGCTGCCGACGATCGCGACATGGTCGCCGTCCGCCGCCACACACAGCGCGGCTTCCTCGCCAGGCTTGAGGTTGAGCACCTGCTTGCCAGTACGCTTCTCCGCGGCAAGTTCCTCCGACGGCACGATGAAGCCGCGACCGGTTGACGAGGCAACCAGGTATTTCGTGCCTTCGACCGGTATGAACAACGTGGCGACATCGTCCTCGTTCGTGAGATCGGCGAGCAGACGCACCGGCTGGCCATCGCCGCGGCCGCGCGGCAGCTCGCCGGCTTTCAGCGTGTAAGCGCGTCCATTGGTGCCGAACAACGTGAGACGATCCGTCGTCTGACAGTGCAGCAGCCGCTTCAGCCGGTCGCCTTCCTTGAAACGCAACTCTGCTTCGTCGCCGACGTGACCTTTCACCGCGCGGATCCAACCCTTATCGGATAAGATAACGGTGATCGGCTCACGCTCGACGAATGCATCGCTGGCCACTTCCACCACGGCCGGCGGAGCACCCAGTTCGGTGCGCCGCGCCCCCAGCGCCCCCGAACCGAATTTCTGCCGCGTCTGCTCAAGTTCCTCAGCGATACGCTGCCAGCGCAACGCGTCATTCTTCAGCAACGCCTGGATGTCCTTGCGCTCCTTCACCAGCGACTTGTGCTCCTTGGCAAGTTCCATCTCCTCCAACCTGCGCAGCGATCGCAGGCGCATGTTCAATATCGCCTCGGCCTGCACATCCGTCAGCTTGAACCGCTGCATCAGCCGCGGCTTCGGTTCATCCTCGTTGCGTATGATACGAATCACCTCGTCCACATTCAGATAGACCAGCAGATAGCCATCGAGAATCTCGATCCGCCGCTCGATCGCCGCCAACCGATGGTGCGTGCGGCGGACCAGCACCTCGTGACGATGATCCAGCCACGCGCGCAGCACCGCTTGCAGCGACATCACCAACGGCGTGCGCGTCGCATCCAGCACGTTCATGTTCAGCGGGAAGCGCGTCTCCAGCGCGCTGGCCCGGAACAACGTCTCCATCAGCACTTCCGGCTCGACACCACGCGTCTTCGGTTCCAGCACAAGACGCACGACCTCGGTGCTCTCGTCATGCACGTCACCGAGCAGCGGCAGCTTGCGTTCCTCCATGAGTTGGGCGATCTGCTCGATCAACCGCGCCTTCTGCACCTGATAAGGAATTTCCGTCACCACGATTTGCCAGGTGCCGTGCTTGCCCTTCTCCACCGCCCATTTGGCGCGCACGCGGAAGCCGCCACGCCCGGTTTCGTAGGCCGCCAAAATCGCCGCGGGATCTTCCACCAATACGCCGCCGGTGGGAAAATCCGGTCCAGGCATATGGCGCAGCAAATCGGCCGTCGTCGCCTGTGGATTGCCTATCAGATGAATCGCGGCAGCACAGATCTCGCCGGCATTATGCGGCGGAATCGATGTCGCCATGCCGACGGCGATACCGGCCGCGCCGTTGGCAAGCAGGTTGGGAAACGCACCGGGCAGAACGATCGGTTCGCTTTCCTCGCCGTCGTAGGTCGGGCGAAAATCAACCGCGTCCTCGTCGATGCCGGACAGCATCGCGCGCGCCACTTCGGTCAGCCGCGCCTCGGTATAGCGCATCGCCGCGGCGTTATCGCCGTCGATGTTGCCGAAATTGCCCTGCCCTTCCACCAGCGGATAGCGCGCCGCGAAATCCTGCGCGAGACGCACCAGCGCCGCGTACACCGCAACGTCGCCGTGCGGATGGAACTTGCCGATCACGTCGCCAACGACGCGCGCGCATTTCTTGAAGCCGGCGGTGGGATCCAGCCGCAGCAGATGCATGGCGTAGATCAGCCGCCGATGGACCGGCTTCAGCCCATCGCGCACATCCGGCAACGAACGCGACATGATGGTGGACAGCGCATAGGCCAGATAGCGCTCGGACAGCGCATCCGACAGCCGCGTGTCCTCGATATGGCCGATCAGGTCATCCGGCATCCCGTTGCTCCGATTCGGCGGCCAGCGCCGCCACCCGGTCGTATAGCATCTGTCGCGCGGCTGGCAGCGGCCGATGCTGATGCCCGAACGCGTCGCGCTCCAGGAAGTGCCCGGTCAGCCGCAGTCCGTCGCGCCAGTCGAGCGGCGCGGCTGCGTTGCTGTCCACCAGGAACGCCGGCAACGGCAGCAGACGGGAAGACCAGATGCCGGCGCCGGCCGTGGTGACCGCGCGGCCGGTCTTCGGCGAAACGAAGGCGAGGCCCGCGGTGTCGCCGGTGACCGCGCAACACGTCAGGTCAAGCCCATAACCGAGCTCGGCAAGCAGCGCCGCCTCCCAACGGATCAGTTCGGTGAGCATGACGCTGCCCTCCGACAGATGCGCGATCAGATGCAACAGACCTTCGAACACCCGGACATGCGGCTCGCGTTCCGGCAATGCGCCCTCTGCCACCGCACAGCACGCCGACAACATCGCGAGCGCGAGCGGATCGTCCATCGCAAGCGCGGCGCCGGGATGCACCAGTTCAGCACTGAAGCTGCCGAGCTGATCCGCCAGCCGCGCGACCCAGCGCGCCTGCACCAGGTTGCCAGGCTGCCATATTGCCGTGCCACCGCGCGCGCCGCCGCCACGTGCCAGGCCACGATGGGCACCGTGTTCCTTGGTCAGCACCGTGGCGATGGCATCGCCTTCGCCGTACGGGCGCGCATCGAGCACGATAGCGGGCGCGTCCCACTCCATGGCAGCTACGAGCTAGCAGTTTTGCAGCAGTCGCGCGATGGGCGGCAGCGGTCTACAGCCAGCGGAACCCGTGGGCCATCACGCCCAGCATGGCACCAAAACCACCGAGCATGGCACCGAAGCCACCCAGCATGATGCCCAGCAGCCAGCGGAAATCGGCCCGATGCTCCGCGCTGAGAGCATCGAACCGGCGCTCCATGACGTCGAACCGGCGATCCACCGCGTCGAACCGCCGCTCGATCCGCTCCGAGCTCGCGGTCGCAGAGCGGGCGATCTGTTCCAAAGCAGCCACGCGGCTTTCCATATCGGCAGGATACCGACCGCTCCCGGGTGGTGCAACAGGTGTGTCGGGCATCGGCATCGCTCCTTGCGCGCCAGACCTTACCCGCGACGAATGAACGAACCGCTACCCCGGATCCTGCAGCCCGATCGCGCGCAGCCGCGCTCCTTCCTCATCCCAGCCCGCGCGATGCTTCACATTCAGGAACAGATGCACCTTGCGTTCCAGCAGGCTGGCCAATTGCTCCCGTGCCTTCGCGCCGATCGTCTTGATGCGCTGACCACCCTCGCCGATCAGGATCGCCTTATGGCCCGGGCGCGAGACATACACCGTCGCCTCGATCCGCACCGAACCGTCGTTGCGCTCCTGCCAGTTCTCGGTTTCAACCGTCGTGCCATACGGCACTTCCTCGTGCGTTTGCAGGAAGATCTGTTCGCGCACGATCTCCGCCGCCAGCAAACGGTCCGTCAGGTCCGTCAGATCGTCATCGGGATACAGATGCGGTCCCTCCGGCACGGCCTCAGCCATCGCATCCGCCAACGCCTCAACGCCATCCCCGGTCGCGGCACTGACCATGAATGTCTGTTCGAACGGCGTCAGCGTCGTCAGCGCCGCGGTCAACGGCAGCAGCTTCGGCGTCGGCACAAGATCGATCTTGTTCAACACCAGCCAGCTTCGGCGCTTCTGCTCCATAAGTCTGTGCGCGATCTGCCGCACCGCATCCGTCGCTCCGGTCTTCGCGTCCACCAGCAGCAACGTCAGGTCCGCATCCTGCACACCGGTCCAGGCCGCCGCCACCATCGCCCGATCCAGCTTGCGCCGCGGCAGGAAAATGCCCGGCGTATCGACCAGCAACACCTGGCTCTCGCCACGCATCAGAATGCCGAGTACGCGGAACCGCGTGGTCTGTGCCTTTGGCGTGACGATGGAAAGCTTGGCGCCGGTCAGCCGGTTCAGCAGCGTAGACTTGCCCGCGTTCGGCGTGCCGACAACGGCGACGAAGCCGCACCGCGCGGTCATCTCCGCAGCACCCGCAACAGCTCTTCAGCCGCGAATTGTTCCGCGGCGCGCTTGCTGCCGGCGGTGCCGGCCCCGGTGAAGCCACCGACCGATACCGTCACGACGAATTCCGGCGCATGGGGCGGACCGGCGCGCGATGCAATGAGATATTCCGGCAGCCCCAAACTGCGTGCCTGCACCCATTCCTGCAAAGCGGTCTTGGCATCTTTCGGCGGCTGTTCCTGGCGTTCCATCACGCCGCCCCAGGCACGTCGCACGAAATCGCGCGCCCGCTCGATCCCGCCATCGAGATACAGCGCGCCGAGTGCCGCCTCCAGCGCATCGGCCAGCACGGTGGCGCGGCGCCGCACGCCGGCACGCGCCTCGCCCGCCGCCACCAGCAGCGTCTCACCAAGCCCGACTTCCTCCGCCACCACTGCCAGCACGGGCTGCGATACCAGCAACGCCAGGCGGCGGCCAAGATCGCCCTCCTGCTCGCTGGGAAATCGCTCCGCGAGCCATTCCGCGATCAGCAGTCCGAGTACTCGATCACCAATGAATTCCATCCGCTCGTTGGAGCCTTTGCCGCGCGGATGTCCGCGGCCGTGCACCGCCGAACGATGGGTCGTCGCTTCACGCAGCAGTTCGGGACGGGCAAAATCGTGGCCGAGGATGATCTCGATCGGGGTACTCAACGTGGGGCCATTCAGTGGATCAGCATCCCCAGACGGCCCCAGCGGATTTCGAACGGCCACCACCAGATTTCCCACCACGGATATTCCTCATCCACGGAGAAAAACAGAATCTCCGCGCGACCGACCAGGTTCTCCACCGGCACGAACCCGACACCGTTCATGAAGCGGCTGTCGGCGGAATTGTCGCGATTGTCTCCCATTGCGAATACATGGTCGGGCGGCACCAGATATTCCGGCGTGTTGTTCATCTCGCCTTCGTCGGTCGCCTTCAGGATATCGTGCTTCACGCCGTTCGGCAGCGTCTCCTGGTACAGCCGCATCACCATGTGGATGCCGTTGTCATCGGCGACATAGTCGCCTTCAGGTTGGCGCGGGCAAAGCTGCCCATTGATGTACAGCTGACCTTCACGCACCTGGATCCGATCGCCCGGCAGTCCGATGATGCGCTTGATGTAATCAGTCGTGTTGTCGCGCGGATACTTGAACACCGCAACGTCACCCCGCTTCGGCAGGCTGCCGAAAATCCGCCCGGAGAACGGGGGCCAGCCGAACGGCAGTGAGTAACGCGAATATCCGTAGCTGTACTTCGCGACGAACAGGTAATCACCCACCAGCAAGGTGGGAATCATGCTGCCGGAGGGAATGTTGAACGGCTCGAACGCAACAGTGCGTACTACGACGGCGATCAGGCCGGCATAGACGATTGTCTTGACATTCTCCACCCATACGCCGGATTTGTGCTTGGTCTTTACCTTGGTCGCCATGTGATGAAGGGCTTCCGTCCAAAAATCCGGGCGGATCAAGCCCAGCGGGGGATGGCGTGTCAAGCGACCCGGCGGTTGTCAATCCTGGTTCTGTTCGAACTGGCCGGACTGCGCGCCCGCGGCTTGCTGCCGAGTGATGAAAGTGCGGATTTCCGGCAAGGTGACGAAACCCTTCTGATCGATGTCGATCGCGTCGAAGTTTTCGGCAACCCGCGGCATGCCCGCTTGTGCCTGCTGGCGCGTCAGACGTCCGTCGTGCGTCACGTTGGCGGCGGCAAAGCGCTGCGCCAGCCCGCCGCCCGGCGCCGAAGACGACGTTGGCCCTGGCACGCCCTGCCCTGGCTGGCCTTGATACCCGGCTGGCGGAGCCTGATAGCCACCTGACGGACCTTGATACCCGACGGGGGGACCCTGGTTCGTCCCTGGCTGGCCTTGATAGGTCCCCGGCTGTGCCACCTGCGGCGTACCATACGGGGGCGGATAGCCATACGGCGAGTAAGGACCGGGATAACCGTAATACGGACTCCCATAGTAATTGCAGCATGGCACCAACGCCCCGGTATAGGGATCGTAGACGCAACCGGCGAGCAGTGCCGCAGCACCCACCAGCACCAATATCGCGGTACCTTGTCGCATGGTTGCTTCCCTCACGCTGGTATTGCCGAAATGATCACCTGGGCAAAGGCGTAGGGGTATTCATCGGTCATCGTCAATGCGACCGACGCCACCATTCCCGCAGGCGTGATCGCCGCAAGCCGTGCCGCCGCCCCACCCGTCATCTGCAAGGTTGGCTGGCCCGACCGCAGGTTCACCACACCGAGGTCTGAAAAGAACACGCCACTCCGAAAGCCGGTGCCGAGGGCCTTGGCTGCCGCCTCCTTCGCCGCGAAACGCTTGGCAAAGGTCGCGGCCTGGATTTTCTCGGTTCGGCTCACCGCCTTCGCCCTCTCGACCTCGGTGAACACCCGCGCGATGAACCGTTCGCCATGCCGCGCGATCGCCGCCTCGATGCGGCGGATGTCGCAGATGTCGGAGCCAAGGCCGAGAATCATTCCGGGAACCAATGGCGCCTTGTCATCGCGAGAAGCGCGGCGACGAAGCACGCCCGATCGACGAACCAAGCCCCGTTGACGAAGCACGCCCGGTCGACGAACCAGGCCCCGTCGACGAAGCAAGCCCAGTCGACGAACCAAGCCCGGTCGAAGTGCGCACCTGACCCGAGACTGCGGCGTCGCTTCGCTTCTCGCAATGACAGTCGCGCGCGCTGCTGACCGCCGAACTCATCCGCGTTCCACACCCTTGATGCCGACAGCGCCGCGCAGGCCGGCGATAACCTTGGACAGATGCGCTACATCGCGCACGTCGACATCTACCAGCGCCTCCATAAAGTCCTGCTGCCGATTGACGATCTTCAAATTGGCGACCGCACCTTCCTGTTTGGCGATGGCGTTCGTCAGGTTGGCCAGCGCTGTCGGATCGTTCGCGCCGATTACGCTGAGCCGCGCGGTGTGGTTCGGTCCCTTGCCATCGGAACGGCCGCTCAACACGGTCGCGTGGTTCCAGTCGACGTCGATGAAGCGCTCCGGCGTGGCGGCGAAACTCGTCAATGTCTGGCAATCGCGCGCGTGGATCGTCACACCCTTGCCGGTCGTGATGATGCCGACGATATCGTCGCCCGGTACCGGATGACAGCAGCCGGCGAAGTGATGCGCCATGCCGGGCACCAGGCCGGTGATCGGCATGTCGAAATCCGTCTTGTGCGCATGCCGGCTGTTGGCGCGTGGCGGCAGCGCAGGGACCATGCGCGGCGCACGCGGTGCCTGACGCAGTTCCGGATAGGCAGCGTGCACCACGTCCTTCGGGCCGAGATTGCCGTTGCCGACTGCGATGTACAGATCGTCCGCCGCGCTGAACTTCAGCGTCTTCAGCGCCGGCTCCAACGCCTTCTCCGACCCGTCCAGCCCGGCCTGACGAAATGCCTTCGCCAGTTCCGCGCGCCCCACGTCCAGGTGCTGCTGACGCTGCTGCTGATGGATGAAGCGGCGGATGCGCGCACGCGCCTTGCCGGTGACGACGAACCGCTCCCATTGCGGCGACGGCGTGCCACCGCGCGCGGTCATGATCTCGACCTGGTCGCCGTTCTGCAACTGATGGCGCAGCGGCAGCAGCCGACCGTTGATCTTCGCACCGACGCACGCATCGCCGACCTGCGAGTGCACCGCGTAAGCGAAATCGACCGGCGTCGCGCCGCGCGGCAACTGGATCAACTGGCCCTTCGGCGTGAAGCAGAACACCTGGTCCTCGTAGAGTTCCAGCTTGGTGTTCTCCAGGAACTCGTCTGGCGCTGTGGAATTCTCCAGGATCTCCAGCAGGTCCTGCACCCAACGGAACCTTTGTAGATCCTGCCCATCGGCCTTCGCGCCCGGCTCCTTGTAGAACCAATGCGCGGCAACGCCGTTTTCCGCCACGTCGCTCATGTCCGCAGTGCGGATCTGGATCTCGATCTTCTGGTTGCGCGGCTCGCGCAGCGTGACGCCCGTGTGCAGGCTCTGATAGCCGTTCGACTTCGGCGTCGAGATGTAGTCCTTGAACCGGCCGGCGATCACCGGATACGACGAATGCACCGCCCCGAGCGCCGCATAGCACGCCTCCCTGCTCGGCACGACAATGCGAAACGCCATGATGTCGGAAAGCTGCTCGAAGGCGACGTTGCGGCGGTGCATCTTCTCCCAGATCGAATAAGGCGACTTCTCACGCCCCGACACATCGATCACCTGGGCGCCGCTTTCCTCGCAGACCCGTTTGAGCTCCTTGCGCACCTCCTCGATCACATCGGCGCCCTGGCCACGCAAGAAATTCAGCCGCGCCTGGATCGTGTCAAACGCCTCTGGCTCAAGCTGCGCGAAGGCCAGCGTCTGCAATTCCGTCTTCACCGCGTCCATGCCGATCCGTTCGGCCAGCGGTGCATAAATCTCCATCGTCTCGCGCGCGATGCGGCTGCGGCGCTCCGGGTCCTGCACGAAATGCAGCGTGCGCATGTTGTGCAGCCGGTCGGCGAGCTTCACCAGCAGCACCCGGATGTCGCGGCTGATCGCCAGCACTAGCTTACGGAAATTCTCCGCCTGCTTTGTGCGGTCCGACTGCAGTTCCAGCCGGGTCAGCTTGGTGACGCCGTCCACCAGGCCGGCGATCTCGCGCCCGAAGCGCGTCTGGATTTCCGGCAGCTTGACCGGCGTATCCTCGATCACGTCGTGCAGCAGGCCGGTGGCGATGGACGCGGTGTCCAGCCGATAGCCGGCCAGGATGTCGGCCACCGCCGCGACATGGGTGATGTACGGATCGCCGTTGTCGCGCACCTGGGTGGCATGGGCCTGGCTGGCCAGCGCGTAGGCCGCGTCGATCAGCCCGGTATTCGCCTTCGGATCGTACGCCTGCACTTTCTGGGACAGCCGAAGCGCGTCCGGCAGCCACCGCTGTGCGGCCTCGGCCGTGACACCGTCGGTCACCAACCCCTCGGGCGCAAAAACCGGGGCGAGGGCCGGCCTCGTGACCGCGCTGCCTTCACCCCCGGCTGTCATCGGCGATTACCGCTGCGAACGGCCGCCGCCCAGCTCCGCCTCGATTGCCGCCTCGAGATCCTCCGGCGACATCTCTTCTCCTTCGACGGGCAGGCTGGCCGCCTCTTCCTCGGCCGTGACATCCTGCAGGCCGAAGATGTTCTGGTCGGTCGGGATAAGGTCGAGCACCTCCTCGTCCGCAGGCTCCGGCTCCGGCGCGCGCGACAGCGACTTCACCAGGTCCTGTTCGATCTTGCCAAGCTCGATCGTCTCCTCGGCGATCTCGCGCAGCGCCACGACCGGGTTCTTGTCGTCATCCCGATCGATGGTCAGCTCCTCGCCACGGCTCAGGTTGCGCGCGCGCTGGGCGGCAAGCAGCACCAGCTCGAAGCGGTTGGGAACTTTCTGGACACAGTCTTCGACGGTGACGCGCGCCATGCGCTCGACCTCCGGGCGTTGAACTTGGGTAAGTCGTTGATTTAGGCGAGGCCACCCGCCAAAGCAAGCCCGGCGGGTTCGCACGCGCCGCAATAACTTGACGTTGAAGCTTGACGTTGAAGCTTGAGCTTGAGGGAGCTTGAGCTTGACGTTGGGGCGCTTGGACGATGGCCGGCTTGACGCCCTGCATCTGATGCGTGATGCTTGATGTGACGGAGGCCGGTGATGCGCACAACCCTGGCGATCGATGATGATGTGTTGGCTGCCGCGAAGGCGTTGGCACGTCAGCACCGAAAGACCATCGGCGAGGTCGTGTCCGACCTGGCCCGGCAATCCCTGCGTCGCCCAATGGCACAGCGCGAGCGCAACGGGGTGCCGCTTTTGCCGGTCAGCAACACCAAGGCCATTGTGACGCTGGAGATCGTCAACGCGCTGCGTGACGAGATGCCGTGACCTTCCTGCTGGACGTCAATGTCCTGATCGCACTGATTGATCCGACTCATGTCAGCCACGGCGACGCGCATCGGTGGTTCGGGCAGGAGGGCGCCGCGGACTGGGCCACCTGCCCGATCACCGAAATCGGTGTGCTGCGCATCGTGGGCAATCCAAGGTATCCGAACACACCGGGATCGCCTGCCGTCGTCGCGACGGTGCTTGACCGGCTGCGCACGCTTCCGGGTCACGCCTTCTGGCCCGATGATATCAGTCTCCTGGACCCTCGGCACGCAGACGCCGAACGGATGCTGGCATCGACACAAGTCACCGACACTTACCTGCTCGCCCTCGCCGTGGCCCATGGCGGCCAGCTTGCCACACTGGACCGGCGTCTTTCAGTCACGGCTGTGCATCGCGGTC
>DATKFJ010000501.1:0-13807 GCA_035511435.1 Acetobacteraceae bacterium
TCACGGAATCCGGTACCTTGATCTCGCGCACGCGGTCCGGTAGGCGGATAGAGGTGAGAGCCGGCCCGAGACGGGTCTGGATGGGGGACCGAAGCGGGATGGATCGGCCGATGTTGCGATACCGGCGGCTGTTCGCCGCGATGAAGACAATGATGAGCCTGGCTGGCATCAGCCTTGTCGCGATGAGCATGTCCGGCAGCTCGGCGCTCGCCCAGGCGGTCGGCGCGCCACGCCCCTGGGAAATGGGCATGCAGCGTGCCTATGGGCCGCTGAAGCAGCAGGAAATCGACCTGCATGACCTGGTGCTGGTGATCATCACCGTGATCACGCTGTTCGTCACCGGCCTGCTGCTCTGGGTGATGTGGCGCTACAACGCCAAGCGCAATCCGGTACCGAGCCGCACCGCGCACCACACGCTGCTGGAAATCGCGTGGACCGTGATACCGGTGCTGATCCTGGTGGTGATGGCGATCCCATCGTTCCGCCTGGTCTACTACGAAGACCGGACGCGCGATGCGGACCTGACGGTCAAGGTGACCGGCCATCAGTGGTACTGGGAATACAGCTACCCCGACCAGAACAACATCGACTTCTCCAGCTACATCATTCCGGACGATCAATTGAAGCCCGGCCAGCTTCGGTTGCTTACAGTCGATAACGACCTGGTTGTTCCGGTCGGCAAGAACATCCGCGTGCTGGAGACCAGCACCGATGTCATCCATAGCTGGTTCGTCCCGGCGCTTGGTGTCCAACGCTATGCGATTCCCGGGCGCACGATCGAGACTTGGTTCCGCGTCGACACGCCGGGCGTGTTCTATGGCGAGTGCAATCAGATCTGCGGCACCAACCACAGCCACATGCCGATTGTCGTGCGCGCGGTCACGCCGAAGGAATTCGACGCATGGGTGACCGAGGCGAAGACCAAGTTCTCGGATGCGGCGCCGGCCACACCGGGCACTGCCACGGCGGACGCCACGACACTGGACGCCGCGACGCCGGGCACCACGAATAGCGCACCGCGCCTGTTGGCGGCGGCTGGAGTTCAGCACTGACCCCGCCGGTCGGTGCGTGAAGGAGACGGACGATGTCGGCAACCACCCACGACCATGCCCATGACCATCATGACCACAAGCCCGGCTTCTTCGTCCGCTGGCTGTGCAGCACGAACCACAAGGATATCGGCACGCTTTATCTGTGCTTCGCGGTCACCGGTGGCGTGGTCGGCGGCGCCCTTTCCGAGATTATGCGCGCCCAGCTCAATTTCCCCGGCAACACGATTGTCACGTCGGGCCAGGAGTGGAACACGATCGTCACCTCCCACGGGCTGCTGATGATCTTCTTCTCGGTGATGCCGGCGCTGATCGGCGGCTTCGGCAACTGGTTCATCCCGCTGATGATCGGCGCGCCCGACATGGCGTTTCCGCGACTGAACAACATCAGCTTCTGGCTGTTGCCGCCGGCGTTCTGCCTGATCATCACCGGCCTGTTTCTCGGCGAGTCGGGCACCGGCTGGACACTGTATCCACCACTGTCGAACCCGACCTACGAGCCGGGCATCGGCATGGACTGCACCTTGTTCGCGCTGCACCTGGCCGGCGCCAGCTCACTGCTCGGCGCGATCAATTTCATCACCACGATCTTCAACATGCGCGCCCCCGGCATGACGCTGCACAAGATGCCGCTGTTCGTCTGGGCGATGCTGGTGACGGCATTCTTGCTGCTGCTGTCGATCCCAGTGCTGGCCGGCGCGATCACCATGCTGATTTGTGACCGCAACTTCGGCACCTCTTTCTTCGATCCGGCCGGCGGCGGCGACCCGGTACTGTTCGAGCATCTGTTCTGGTTCTTCGGCCACCCCGAGGTTTACATCATGATCGTGCCGGGCTTCGGCATCATCAGCCACGTGATCTCGACGTTCAGCCGCAAGCCGATCTTCGGCTATCTCGGCATGGCGTATGCCATGGTGGCCATCGGCGTGATCGGCTTCGTGGTGTGGGCGCACCACATGTTCATCTCCGGCATCTCGGTCGACACGCGTGCCTACTTCATGGCCGCGACGATGGTCATCGCGGTGCCCACGGGGATCAAGATCTTCTCATGGATCGCCACGATGTGGGGCGGATCGATCGAACTGAAGACGCCGATGCTGTGGGCGATCGGCTTCCTGTTCGTGTTCACCATCGGCGGCGTCACCGGCGTGGTGCTGGCCAATGCCGGCATCGACGAGATCGTGCACAACACCTACTATGTGGTCGCACATTTCCACTACGTGCTGTCGCTCGGCGCGGTGTTTTCGATCTTCTGCGGCTTCTACTATTGGATCGGCAAGATGTCCGGTCACCAGTATCCGGAGTTCTGGGGCAAGGTGCATTTCTGGCTGACGTTCATCGGCGTCAATCTGACCTTCTTCCCGCAGCACTTCCTTGGCTTGTCCGGCATGCCGCGCCGCTATCCCGATTATCCCGCGGCGTTCGCCGGCTGGAATTTCGTGTCGTCGATCGGCGCCTACATCAGCGGTGTCGCGCTGCTGGTGTTCTTCTACGTGCTGTTCCGCACGTTCACCTCGAAGGAGCATCTCGCCGACAACTACTGGGGTGAGGGCGCGACGACGCTGGAGTGGACCGTTTCCTCACCGCCGCCGTTCCACACCTTCGCGGAACTGCCGCTGATTCGCTGAGCCGGCATGATCGAGGCGATTTCCGAATTGGCCGCGGCGGAACGGGGGGACCAAGCACCGCTGGCCTTGCAGGCGGGCGTACTGCAAGCGGGGGCCTTGCAAGCGGGGGCGCTGCAAGCCGCGCAATTGCCGGAGGCAGAGGTTGGCGACTGGATCGCGCTGCTGAAGCCGAGGGTGATGACGCTGGTTGTGTTCACCGGCGTGATCGGGCTGCTGATCGCACCCGGCCATCTGAATCCCGTGCTGGCGTTCACCGCCGTGCTGTGCATCGCGGTCGGCGCCGGCGCATGCGGTGCGATCAACATGTGGTACGACCGCGATATCGACGCGGTGATGCACCGCACACGCAACCGGCCGATCCCGGCCGGGCGCATCGAACCCGGTGCGGCGCTCGGTTTCGGCATCACGCTCGCGACGGGTTCGGTCATCGTCATGGGCCTGGCGGTCAACCTGGCGGCTGCATCGGTTCTCGCGCTGTCGATCGGCTTCTATGTCTTTGTCTATACGATATGGCTGAAACGGCGCACGCCCCATAATATCGTGATCGGCGGCGCGGCGGGCGCGTTTCCCGCGGTGATCGGCTGGGCTTCGGTCACCGGGTCGGTCGATCTTGTGCCGCTGATCCTGTTCGCCATCGTGTTCTTCTGGACGCCGCCGCATTTCTGGTCGTTGGCGCTGTATGCCAATGCCGACTATCAGCGCGCTGGGGTGCCGATGCTGCCCGTGGTGGCGGGCGCCAAGGAGACGCGCCGGCAGATCGTGATCTACACGCTGCTGCTGGTGCCGCTGTCGCTGGTGCCGTGGCTGATCGGATTTTCCGGCCAGGTGTACGCTTTGGCCGCCGCAGTACTCGGCGCAGGGTTTATCGTCAGCGTGTGGCGCGTCGCCACCGACCGGCAGGACGCAACCGGCGTCAGTCGGACCAATGACGCGCCGGCGCGGGTGGCATTCAAGTACTCCATTCTCTACCTGTTCGTCCTGTTCGCCGCGCTGGCCGTCGATCGGCTGGTGGGGTGAGATCGGCGTGCCGCCTGACCCGGATGACATGCGCCGACGGCGGGCGCGCAATCGGGCCATCCTTGTGGTGCTCGTGGCACTCTCCGTGCTGTTCTATGCGATCACTATCGTCAAGATGACGAAGTCGTAGCGATGCGTGCCCAGGATAAGACAGTGCCGGTACGCCGGTGCGCCTGAACAACCGCACATTCGGCATCACGCTGGCCGCTTTCGCTATCGCCATGGTCGGCGTGTCGTTCGCGGCCATCCCGTTGTACCGCGTGTTCTGCTCTGTCACCGGC
Source organism: Acetobacteraceae bacterium (assembly GCA_035511435.1). GTDB lineage: Bacteria > Pseudomonadota > Alphaproteobacteria > Acetobacterales > Acetobacteraceae > JAMXLO01. Next base: position 3,976 of record DATKFJ010000501.1, read on the forward strand.
TATGCCGGCACACCGCAGATCGGACCGCAGGCCGCGCCCGGCGCGACGCGTCAGATCATGACCGTCCGCTTCAACGCCGACGTGAACCCCAACCTGCCGTGGGATTTTGCTCCGCAGCAGGACGCCGTCCGCGTGCCTCTCGGTCAGGACCAACTGGCGTACTACACAGCACGCAATCTGGCCGGCACGCCGGTCACCGGCATTGCGATGTACAACGTCACGCCGGACACGGTCGGTAAATATTTCCACAAGACCGCCTGCTTCTGCTTCAATCAGCAGACGCTCGCGGCTGGCCAGCGGATGCAGTTCCCGCTCAGCTTCTGGGTCGATCCGGCGATCGCCAACGATCCGAACACCGCGGATATCCACACCATCACGCTGTCCTATACTTTCTTCCGCACCCTGGACGATGCAGAGAAATCCGGCGCGCTCGCGGAGGCCGGTCGGCATGTCGGACCGCTGACGCGTCAGACCCCTTGAACGCGCGAGGGAATTGGGGATGATGCGGCAGCCGTTTGGGGGCGGATTCCTCGGCAAAACTGGAATGGGTTCGGCATGAGCAGCGACACGCACGGCGTCACGATTGTCGAGAGTTCGGGCCTCAAGCAGCCGTATCATCTGGTCGACCCAAGCCCCTGGCCGATCATCGGCGCGCTCGGCGGCGGTCTGATCGTACTCGGCATCATCCTCGCTGCACATTTCGGCAGCTACATCACGCTGATCATCGGCGCGTTGATCGTGTTCGCCACGATGTTCTTCTGGTGGCGCGACGTGATCCGCGAAAGCCGCACGCCGGGGCTGCATACGGCAATCGTGCGCATCGGCCTGCGCTACGGCATGCTGTTCTTCATCTGCAGCGAGGTGATGTTCTTCGTCGGCTTCTTCTGGGCGTTCTTCAACTTCGCCCTGTTCCCCGAGCTACAGGGCAATGGCCAGACGGTATGGCCGCCATCGAACATCCACACCTTCGATCCGTTCCACATCCCGTTTCTCAACACCATGATCCTGCTGCTGTCGGGCACCACGATCACCTGGGCGCATCACGGCTTGCTGGAGAACGACCAGAAGACCCTGGTCACCGGCCTGGGCCTGACCATCCTGCTGGGCATGAGCTTCACGTTCTGCCAGGCGATGGAATATTCCGACGCGCCGTTCCACTTCTACGGCGGCGGGGTCTATCCATCTACGTTCTTCCTCGCCACCGGATTCCATGGTTTCCACGTCATCGTCGGCACCTGCTTCCTGATCGTCTGCTGGTTCCGCGCGCGCGCGGGGCAATTCACGCCGGAGCGGCATTTCGGCCTCGAGGCTGCCGCCTGGTATTGGCATTTCGTCGATGTGGTCTGGCTGTTCCTGTTCACCTGCATCTACTGGTGGGGCGCCAGCCCGGTCGTCGCGTCGCACTGACACGCGCCGGGCTTGGTGGCGCCGCCACCCCCTTCGATCCTGTATGTGGCGCTGGCGTGCCGTTGCCCTCGCTGCGGGAAGGGCCGGCTGTTTCGCAATCTCCTGGACGTGCGCGACACGTGTGAGGTGTGCGGGATGGATCTGCGCGCGCATGATGCCGGAGATGGGGCAGCCGTTGGCGTGATCCTGCTCCTCGGGGCCGTCGTGGTGGGACTGGCGTTCTGGGTGGAGTTCCGTTTTTCGCCGCCGCTTTGGGTGCATGCCGTACTGTGGCCGGTGGTGACGATACCGCTGGCGGTGCTGATGATGCGCCCGGCGAAGGCGGCTCTCGTGGCGTTGCAGTACCGGCATCGGTCTTCCGAGATGGGACTGTGAGCGTCAGAGAATGCGTCGGCGGATGCCATCCTTCAGCGAAACCATGGTGCAGTTGAGCAGCAATCCCATGTGGCATTGGCTGAGGCGGAGGCAGGTAAGAAGCTGGGCTTCGTGCAATGGCAGGATGTGCTCGACAGATTTCAGTTCCAGGATGACGTCGTTGTGGACGATCAGGTCAGCTCGATAGCCGCAGTCGAGAACAGTGCCGTCGTAATTCATTGCCGATGTGGGAAAGCACATTGCCACCGTAGAGATGATGCGAGGCAGGCACTGAACCCAATCCATTTCCTGGTGAGAGCGTGACCACCAATTTGCATCGCCTGCTATGGCCAGGTCTGATGGCGACGGCCATGCTGCTGCTGCTACTCGGCCTCGGCACCTGGCAGGTCAGGCGCCTGCACTGGAAGGAAGGCGTCCTCGCGCAGATCGCGCACGCCGAAGCAGCGCCAGCGAAACCCTTACAGGCAAACCCTGAACCGTACACCAAAGTGCAGGTGACGGGCAGCTTGCGCAATGATCTCGCCGCTTCCTTTGGCGCCGATGTGCGCGACACGCCGGCAGGCACAGTACTCGGCACGCAACTTATAGTGCCGCTGGTACCCGACAATGGCGAAACCATTCTGGTCGACCGCGGCTGGGTGCCGAACCTGCAATCCACGATGCCGCTAAAGGGTGACCTGACCGTGACGGGTTACGTGCATCCAGGCGATATGCCGGGCCTGTTCAGCGCCACCGACAGTCCCGCCACGCGCGAGTTCTACACTTTGAATCCCGCCGCGATCGGCGCGGCGCTTGGCCTGCACAACGTCGCTCCCTTCATTCTGGTGGCGCTGGGACCGACGCCGCCGGATGGCTATCCTGATCCCGCGAAACATCTGCCGCGGCCGCCGAACAATCATCTGTCCTATGCCATCACCTGGTATGGTCTGGCCGCCGCACTCGTGGTGATCTTCGTTGTCTGGGCACGAAAGGCGCTGACTGCATGACCGCGTATGACCGTCTGACCGACCGTTTCGCCCGCATCGCAACCATCGGCGAGGCATCGTCGGTACTCGGCTGGGACGCCGCCGCGATGATGCCGCCAGGCGGGGGATCGGCGCGTGGCGACCAGCTTGCCGTGCTGGCCGGTCTGTCGCATTCGATGCTCGTCGAGCCGGCAATGGGCGACGATCTGGCTGGCGCGGAAAGTGCTGGCGAACGCGATCCGTGGCGGGCTGCGAATCTTCGCCTGATGCGCCATGCCTATACGCGCGCGACTGCGCTGCCGCCCGATCTGGTGGAAGCATCGGCGCGTGCCAACTCTGCCTGCGAGAAGGTGTGGCGCGAGGCGCGGCGCAAGTCCGACTTCGCCATGGTACGCCCGCACCTGCAAGAGGTGCTGCGCTTGACGCGCGAGGCCGCCGATGCGTTGGCGCCGGCGCTTGGCCTCAGTCCATACGACGCGCTGATGGACGGCTTCCAGCGCGGCATGCGCGCAGCCGATGTCACGCCGGTGTTCGCCGAGTACGAAGCGTTTCTGCGGCGATCGCTGCCGCGCGCGGAAGAGCGGCAGGCGAGCAATCCGGCGCCCGTACGGCCAGCGGGTCCGTTCCCGATCGATGTGCAGGAGGCCTTGTGCCGACGTCTGTCCGGTCGGCTCGGATTGGACTTCACCCATGCGCGGCTGGATCGGTCGGCGCATCCGTTCTCGGGCGGCACGCCGACCGATGTGCGGATCACCACGCGCTACGACGAAGCCGACTTCACGCAGGCCGTGCTCGCGGTGGTGCATGAAACCGGACATGCGTTGTATGAACGCGGACTGCCCGCCGACCATGCGCGGCAACCGGTTGGTGAGGCGGCGGGCATGGCGACGCATGAAAGCCAGTCGCTGATCGTCGAGATGCAGGCGTGTCGATCGGACGCTTTCCTGTCGTGGCTCGGACCTGAACTGCACGCGGCATTCGACGGCGATCCTGCACCGTACCGGCCGGAGAATCTGGGCCGGCTGTGGCGTCGGGTGCAGCGCAGTTTCATCCGCGTGGATGCTGATGAAATGACCTATCCGGCACACGTCATCCTGCGCTTCCGGTTGGAGCAGTCGCTGATCGGCGGAAGCCTCGCGGTCGCCGATCTGCCAGGCGCGTGGAACGACGGCCTCAAGGCGTTGCTCGGCATCGTGCCGCCGGACGATGCGCGCGGCTGTTTGCAGGACATCCATTGGTACGATGGCGGGTTCGGCTATTTCCCCAGCTACACGCTGGGTGCGATGGCTGCTGCGCAACTGATGGCGGCGGCGCGGCGCGTGGTGCCGGGCGTGGATGCCGCGCTCGCGCAGGGCGATCTGTCGCCGTTGCTGGGGTGGTTACGCGCCAACGTGCACGGACAGGGCAGCCTGTTCGAGTTCAACGCACTGCTGGTTCAGGCGACCGGCAAGCCACTCGATCCGGCGGATTTCCAGGCCCATCTGACGGCGCGGTATTTGCAATAGCAATTGGCAATAGCAATCACACCTGGGTGAACCGGCGCACCACATTCTCCAGCAACTGCGACACGGGGCCTTCGAAGCCGCTGCGCCACAGGCTGCCGCAGAAGGTGATCGAGCCGACCGAGAACACCGCCCCGCCGGATGGCGTTTCGAAATACACGATCTCGCCGCGTGACAGGTCTGCCACTTCTTCACCGTTGATCGTGATGTTGGGGGACAGCAGTTCTTCCAACACCGTCTGGAACGATGGCAGCGGATTTTCCGATCGCGCGAGGATCACCGTGCCGTCCGGCGTGCCCAGCGCCGCATCGGCGCGATCCAGTTCGAAGCCGGCCGCGCCGCCGCCGGACTGGCCGTAGTCGCCGATGACATCATCGTCGATGCCGGCGAACATCCAGGCGAAGCGTGCATCGCGCGATGCCGGCAGGCGGCGGTAATGCGTGCCCTCGAAGGTTCCCTGGCAGGAGAAGCCGACACCCACCAGCATCTGCGGCGGCCGGCGGTTGCGGCGCCACAAGCCGCCCAACTGTCCGTCGGTCGCGTGATAATACTCGCCGGGCTCCGCCGCCCAGGTGCGGATGCCGCCTTCCGCGCGACGCAACTCGATCGCTGACGGCATCGAGCGATCGCGCGCGATGCGCCAGTAGAATCCATTGCCGCCGAGATATGCCAGCTTGCCGCTTTGCGCCGTGTAGGCTGCCAGTGCGTCGATTGTGCCCAGGGTGTGATATTCGGGGTGCGAGCCAGTCAGCACCGCGCGATATGGCGAGATCAGCGCCACCCCTTCATTGTCCAGGTCTTCATCCGTGACGATATCGAACGCGATCGCTTTTGCTTCCAGCCAGGCCAGCAGATGCAGGTCCGCGGGATAGTGCCGCATGCCCGATCCACGCGGGTCGTTAAACGTGAGAAACCCCGGTCGCATCGTCAGGATTGGCCGGTGGCGCGACGAGTACGAAATGCCGCTGCCATCGCGATGCTTGTTGTAGGTCGAGCGGCCATAGATCGGGTACTGGTTGGGATTGTACGGATAGGCACCCCATGCTGCGACGCGATCGTAATAGGCCTGATCGATACTGGGACGTGCGTGGTTGGCGTAGGCCTGATAGGTGAACGTGGACGCCAGGAATGCGATCGGTGCGAACGGGCCGTCGCGGCGTGGCAACACGTACAACGGCAGCCAGTCTTCGCCGGTTTCGCAGGTCAGATGCAGTGCGTAGGCGCCGCTGCGCAGATCGTCCGGCACCGCCCAGTTGAAATCCGCCTGCCAGCCGCAATCGCCCAGGTCGTCGTCGTGGAAATGGATCGCGCCATAGTCATGTGGTGCGTGTCGCCAGCAGTTCTCGCGACCACTCCACCGGCTGCCGACTACAGCGCGCACCGGCAGGTTCACCAGATTGCCGTGGCGAGCCTGCGGACCGATGTCGAAGATCGACTGGCCGTCGATCCCCAGGGAAAAATCCCAGCCGGCGATCAGTTCCGGCGCCAGTGCCTCAAGCGTGGCGCACGCATTCTGCCACGACGTCACGAAGGCTGGCAGGATGGCGGGATCTTCCAGCTTGCCGCTGAAATGATGCCGCGGTGCGGCGGCGTTCTCCGCCGCGAACAGCACGGCGCCGCCGGTTGGCACAATAAGCCCTGGCGACTGCGACTCGGCTGTTGCGGGTGCGGCGCCATCCAGCGGCTGCTGTCCGACAAGGACCCGGCCGGTCGCCGGTTCTGCGCTGCACCACACCCGATACCAGCGCGCTGTCTGCATCGGCACACCGGCGCCCAACTCGATGGTTGTGTCGGCATAGCCGATGCGCACCGTCGCGCCGTTCGCGCCTATCAGCAACGCGACACGCGCGTCTTTGCCTTCCTCCGCCACCAGGACCTGCCCTGTGTCCGGCAAACCTGGCCGTACCAGCACTGTCCAGGTGCACGCCTCGCGGGCATCGCGTCGCGGTCCGCTGCGTACGATGCCGTAGGAGCCGAGATCGATCGCCTGCCGCCGGCCGGCAAGCGACTGGTCGAAGCGATGCGATAGATCTTCGAAGCGCATGCCCGGCCCGTTCGGAGCAGGATCGCCGCTGAGCACGCGCACCAGTCGCGCACGATACGCCCCGCCGTCGCGCACGCTGACGAAAGCGGTGAAATTTTCGCCCGGACGGTGCGAGAAGCGGTCGAGATAGCCGGTGATCGGCAGTTCTTTTTCAGGCATGCGGCAAGGCTGGCGGTCCGGCCTGTGCGGTGTCAAGCCAATGGGCCAACATCTGGCCGCGTGACTTGACGGCCCGCGGCCGCCTCGTCAGGTTTCACCCGAAAGCAGCGTGCAGTCTGCACACCAGGGGCGGCAACCACGCAGAGGGGATATCATCATGCGGCGCACGATGCTGACACCGTTCGGACTGCTGGCGGGCTTGGCGCTTGGTGCCGCGCCGGCGCTGGCGGACACGTTCAAGTGCCCGCATGTCGGCGGCGACTTCACGTTTGGCCAGGAAGCCAACATCAACAGCCTGGACCAGATGACGTCCGCCACCATTTCCACGCGCAACATCGCAATGAACGTGTTCGAAGCGCTGATGACGCGCGACGAGAACTTCAGCCCAATCCCCGATCTGGCGGATTCCGTGACTGAAGCGCCCGACCACATGACCTACACGTTCAAGCTGCGCCAGGGCGTGCGCTTCCACAACGGCAAGCCAATGACATCGGCTGACGTGGTGGCCTCGTTCGACCGCTACGCAAAGGTCGGGCTGGAGCGCAGCGTGCTGACCAACGTCGATCGCTGGGACGCGCCGGACGCCGATACGTTCGTCATCCACATGAAGCACCCGCAGCCGACGTTCCTGATCGCGTTGAGTTCGTTCAGCGTGCCGATCGTAATTATTCCGGCCGAGGATAAGGATGATCCGCCACAGCAGTTGAAGACGATAGGGACGGGGCCGTTCCAACTCGTCGCGTCGGTGCCGGGCAGCTATGTGAAACTGAAGCGCTACGATGGCTACAAGCCGAACACGCATTTTGAGCAGCGCACCGGCTTCGGCGGTTACAAGCAGGCCTGCTTCAACACGGTCACCTTCCGCATCGTGACCGAGCCACAGGCGCGCGTTGCAGGCCTGAAGACCGGCGAGCTGCAAGGCGTAGAGGATATCCCCAGCAAGTCGCTGGCCGACCTGAAGGGCGACAAGAACATCGCCATCCTGCCACTGAAGAACTGGTGGATTCAGATTACCTACCCGAATACCTCCGTGCCGCCGACCGACAACCTGATGTTCCGCAAGGCGGTGCAGGCCGCGCTTGATATGGACGAGATCATGGATGCCGCGTCGGACGGCAACTATAGTTTGAATGTCGGTTTCCAGTACCCGAACCAGGCGGACTACAGTGATGCCGGCAAGTCGACCTACAACATCAAGAATCCGGCGCTCGCCAAGAAGTATCTGGCCCAATCCGGCTACAAGGGCGAGCCGGTGGTACTGCTGACCGATAAGGACTATGCGCCGATGTACAATTCGGCCTTGGTGATGCAGCAGGAACTTCAGACCGTCGGCATCAACGCACAGCTCAAGGTGCTGGACTGGCCGACCTCGGTGCAGATGGCGCTGAAGGGCGATTCAGGCTGGAACTTTTTCTATACCGGCTGGGGTACGCAGCCGGCGCTTGGCGCGCTGGCCACCATGCAGCTTCTTGTCGAGCCCAGTGCAGCATACCGTCCGAAAGGCGAACTGGACGATCCGGAGATGCTGAAGTACTGGCATGGCATGAACGAGCTGCCGACCCCGGAGGCCAGGCAGGACGCGTTTGCGCAGATGCAGAAATACGTACTCGACCAGGTCTATGCCGTTCCGTTCGGTTCGTTCACCAAGGTGCAAGGTGTGCGCTCCAACGTGCAGGGCTTCGTGCCATTCCGCATCCCGCGCATGTTCAACGTCTGGTTCGCGAACTGAGCGGGAGGCATGGGCGGGATCATCCTGCGGCGACTGGGCAGCGCACTGCCGATACTGGTCATCGTCAGCCTTATCACCTTCGCAATGATCCACCTGATACCGGGCGATCCCGCTGCCGCGATCGCCGGGCTCAGCGCAACGCCGGAGCAGATCGCCAACATCCGCCGTGATCTCGGCCTTGATCAGCCGCTGCTGGCGCAACTGGTCCGCTGGTATGTCAATCTGCTGCACGGCGATCTGGGCCGTTCACTGCTGTTGGGGCAACCGGTGGTGCAGGCGACCATGCAGCGGCTGCCGGTGACGCTGGCGCTATCGGCCTATGCGCTGGTGATCACTCTGCTGATCGGCCTCAGCAGTGGCATCATCGCCGCGTTGCGACAGAACTCCTGGGTTGATCAGGCAGCGATGATCTTCGCCATGATTGGCATTTCATTGCCGAACTTCCATCTCGGCCTGCTGATGATCATCTTTTTCGCGGTCGATCTGGGCTGGCTGCCGACCGGCGGCTACATCGCGTTTACCGACGATCCGCTGGGCTGGCTTGCCACGTCCACCATGCCGGCGATCTCGCTGGCGCTGCTGCTTGCGGGGCTGCTGGCGCGCATTACCCGGTCCACCATGCTGGAGGTGCTGCGCCAGGATTACATCCGCACCGCGCGTGCCAAGGGATTGCCGAAGCGGCTTGTCGTGGTGAAGCACGCGTTGGCGAATGCGCTGATCCCGATCACCACCGTCGTGGGCATCATTGTCAGTCTGCTGATCTCTGGTTCGGTGGTGACGGAGACACTGTTTTCGATACCTGGCATCGGCCAGTTGCTGACGCAGGCCGTGCTGAATCGCGACTATCCGATGGTACAGGGCGGACTTCTGATCACGACGGCGTTGCTGGTGCTGGTGAACATCGGCGTCGATGTCTGCTACGCATTGCTGGACCCGCGGGTGCGCTACGATGGCGCCTGACACCGCTGCGTTCGCCCTGCCGGTGGTGGACCTGGAAGACGACATACCGGTCCGGCATCACCATCCCGCCTGGGCGACGGTGCGTCGGCTGCTGCACCATCGGCTGTTCGTCACGGGGCTTGCGTTGTTCGCTGTCATCGCAGTCGCCGCGGTGCTGGCGCCGTGGATCGCGCCGGTCGATCCGAACAAGCTGGCGATGCGCGACAGGTTCCTGCCGCCATCGATGGAGCACCTGTTCGGCACCGACAATTTCGGCCGCAGCCTGTGGTCGCGCGTTGTTTGGGGCGCACAGCTTTCGATGATCATCGGTTCGTCGGTGGTGGCAATCAATGCCGTGTTCGGCACGCTGATCGGCGCGGCGGCGGGGTACTTCCGTTCGATCGACAATGTGCTGATGCGGATGAACGACGCGCTGATGGCGTTTCCCGCGGTGCTGCTGGCGATCGGCGTGACAGCAGTGCTGGGACCGTCGGTGAACGACGTGATCATCGCGCTGGGCGTGGTGTATACGCCGCGCACCGCGCGCATCGTGCGGTCGTCCGTGATCGTGCTGCGCGAGATGGAGTATGTGCAGGCGGCGGTGGCCGCGGGTGCCGGGCATTGGCGCATCCTGCGCCGGCATATCCTGCCGAACGCAATGGCACCGCTGATCGTGCAGCTTTCCTTCCTGTTCGCCTATGCGGTGCTCACC